>DATESQ010000094.1:0-4571 GCA_035283985.1 Thermoplasmata archaeon
GGGTGGACCGCCTCGCGCAGTCGCTCGCGGAGGGCCGGCTGACGAGGGAGGCGCACGAGCGGGCGCTCGCGCGCGTGTACGAGGCCGTGGAGCCGCGTCTCCTCCAGTTGCGGAAGGCGCTCGAAGCGGGCCGGATCCCGACCTCTGTGTACGATGCGAACGTGCGCCGCCTGCTCCAGGAGCGGGCCGCTCCGTAGGGGACGAGGGACAAGGAGGGGAGCGCGCGGTCGATGGCGGGCGCATCCGGATCGTCCCCGCCTACCAGTTCCTCCTGGACTGCAGGACGCGAACCCTGGCTAAGCCTTGATGTACATGCACGGCAATAGCTCATCCGTGTCCGTGCGAAGGGTCCGGTTCATGGGCCGCATGTTCGTCGACTTGGAAGTCATGCGCGAGCTCGATGGGCCGTCGGGCGTCGTGAACGTCGAGGTCGACACGGGCTCGTACGATTCCGCGCTGCCGCGGCCTTTCTTGAAGAAGCTCGGCATCCGGCCGGTCGGCTGGGAATGGTATGAGCTGGCCGATGGACGGAAGGTCCGGCGCCAGTACGGGGTCGCCTTCCTCCGCCTGCAGGGCCACATCGGTGCATCCCGCGTCATCTTTGGCGGCGCGAAGGACGCGCCCTTGCTCGGCGTAATCGCGTTGGAGCAGCTGGGACTCGAGCTCGACCCGAGACGCGGCATCCTGCGAAAGTATCAGCGACAGTTGATCTCAATCCGGCGCCCGCGCGCCGCTCCGGGATAACACCGCGACTAGGACGGCCGAAGGGAATCTCGGGGGATCAACTCGCGCTCCCGCGCCATGCCATCCGACAAAGTACATGTACGGCGCAAGGCCTTCCATCCCGCCGGCGAGAACGAGGCATGGGCATGACGTACACGAGCGTCCGCGTTTCCAAAGGCCCTCGAGGAACTTCGAAGGACCTCCGGCTGCTCGTCGACACCGGGGCCGACTTCACAGTGCTGCCGGCGAGCTTGCTCGCGCGGCTGGGCGTGAAGCCCGAGTTCGAAGAGGACGTAGAGATTGGCAACGGCGACATCATCGTCCGTCCCGTGGGGCGGATGAACGTGCGTTGGAAGGACCGTTGGGCGGAGACGTTCGTCGCCTTCGGAGAACCCAAGGACGCCCGTGTCCTCGGGGCGCTCACGCTCCAAGAGCTGCGTCTTATCGTCGATCCGAAATCGCACCGCGTGCGGCCCCGCTCGAGAGCCCTTTTCGTGCGGTTTGGCGGGTGACCGAGCCCCTGCGTCCGGGTCGGGGATGGCGGCGTCGAGGGTGACGCTCACTCGTCGACTTCCACGACGATCTTCTTCTTCGTGAGCGGCGTGAGCCGGAGCTCCGTCCCCCGCCGCCAGCCCACGCTCCTGAGGACGTCCTTCGGCAGGTAGATGCCGAGCTTGCCGCCGCCGAGGGAGCTGACGGTCGCGCCGTATCCCGGGGGCGGGCGCCTCTCGCCCTCATTCGTTAGGGCAGGTCTCGAACGAGATCACGGAGAGGGAAAGAAACGGCGGAGGGCCCACTCCACGTTGTACTCGAAGTTCTCCGGATTACCGACGTATTCAACTTGGTGCGCGCGCCTTGCTACGGCGGATCTGGTGAGGGTGAAGGCACGTATGCAGTCCTCGATGTCCTGCTGGTCCCTCTCGTCGAGTCGACCGATCTTGGTGACGACTACGTCTACGGGATGGAGCGCCCTCAGATCGATGTTCCCCACTTCCCTCACCTTCCGGCTCCTCTTCAGATAGTCGGAGGGGAGGAACTGGGAGAAGACCGGCCCTCCGGCCAGGCGTCGACCTTCATCCCGTGGGGTATCCCACGAAGGGTGCGCTTGAAGATTTCGATGTCCGCCTTCGGTCCGGTGAAGTCGAGATCACGCGTCGATCGCTTCACCTTGAGAAGCGTCATCGCCGTGCCGCCGGCCGCGACGAGTGTGATCCGGTGCGGCAGTTCTTGGCCGACGAGTGCCAGGAATGCGAGGAGTCGCGAGACCCCGATCCTAGGTTCCTTCGAGGGCATGGTAGGTCCTCATCGTCTTCACGATGCTCGCCTCGTTCGCCGGGACTTCGCGGACTCCCGCGTTCGCAAGGCCGCGAAGGGCGATGCGCAGGTCCGGGTCCTCGCGGTGGTTCGCCAACACCTTCAGGAGGCCGAACAGCTCGCCCTGAACTCCGTATTTCTTCGAGAGGAAGAGGAGCAACGCATAGTTCGCGCGATTCTTGGCGAGGATCGCGGGGATCGCCTGGATCCGCCTCGCGTCCCCCTTGAGGAGCAGGGCCGTCACGAGGGACTCGATCGCGAAATCCTGCCCTCCGCTCGCCTCGGATCCGAATTCCGCATAGCCGAACCTTCGAAGGTTGTGGACGAGGTCCCGCCCTGAGATCTTCGCCGGGTTCGTCTCCTGTCGATCGAACTGAATCCGAATCCCGTGGGCCCATGCGTTCCGGATCTGGTTCCAGAAGAGGTCCGGCGCCAGGAGCGTCGTCTGTCGGGAAAGCATCTCCTTGAGCGGGTTCCTGTCCCGGGCCGCCAGGAGGGAGCGAAAACCCTCATCGTGCAGGCCGAGGGCGTCGATCCGCATGGTCAACTTGCCCTCCACCGTTCGCAGGGTTTCGCGAAGGGTCTCGTCGGTGTCCCCGCCCGCCGCCCAATTCGGCAGCAGTAGGAGGAGCTCAGCCCGGTTCAGCGTTGCGTTTCGCTCGGCGTCGATGAGGCAGGTCGGACCGATCGCCGGCCCGTCGGAAAGGGCATCGAAGAGGCGTTGTAGTTCCTCCCTCTTGGAGAGCAGGGAACGCCGCTTCCGCAGCTCCATCTCCGAAAGGGAATCGATCGTCCGACGGCTTCCCATGTCCAGAGAGACGAGGGATGAATTCCCGGTCTTGGTAATGCCGACGATGCCTTCCGTGCGGAGTCGGTCGAGGACTCTGTACGTGTTGGCATAATGGGCAGTGCCGTGGAGGCGTCGGATTTCCCTCGTGAGCCCGCTGATGGAGACGTCCCTGCCGGGGTCGCGCGAGAGGGTGTCGAGGATCCTGAATTCCGTGTCGTCCATGCGCTTTCTCCGTCGTTCGCGTCGTAGTGTGGTTCTTAAGCTATAGAATCATAGCATACAGACTATAATAGCTTTCCCAGGTCCCGCTTGGGCCCGGACGCCTACCGCGGAGGGCTCATCCGGTGACCTCGGGGGTTCGGGGTGAGTCCCGTAGAGGACCTCCCTCCGACGGTCACTCGTCGACTTCCACGACGATCTTCTTCTTCGTGATCGGCGTGACCCGGAGCTCCGTGCCCCGCCGCCATCCCACGCTCCTGAGGACGTCCTTCGACAAGTAGATGCCCAGCTTCCCGCCACCCAGCGAGCTCACGGTCGCGCCGTACCCCGTTCGCGGGCGGCGCTTCACGATCTCCTTGCTAATAATCCGGGAGGCGGCGGAGTCGTACGATTTCTCCCCGCAGGAGTCGCAGAGGAGGCCCGTGAGGTTCGTGATCACGATGCGCTCTCCCTCGTCGGTCCACTCGAGCGTGAGGGAGTCCGACCAGTTTAGCGTCGCTTTCTCGCACACGGGGCAGGTCCAGTTCCGCGCGTCCTTGAACGGATGCTTGGGCGGCTGGGCGTCAAGCTCCCGGCCCAACTCTTCGATCTCCTCGCGCCCGATGACGGGTATCCGGGTCGGGTTTTTCCAGTTCCGCCGCTCCCAATACTCCCTCTTTCGCTCCCAGTACGTCTTCCCCTTCTTCATCGTCGCTCACCTCCCCCACGCGCGGTCTCGGCTCCGTGGAACGTGGTACGCGGTGACGACGTCGATGCGCCGGCCACCGCCGGTTTCGTGGATCTCGAACACCACGACGATCGCGAGGGGCGCTCCTCTCTCGAGGTACGTGGCCACGTAACGGCCGTCGACGTCCTCGTGGAGTTCGAAGGTGCCCCCGGCGAGCGCTGTTCGAATCTCCTCGTCGGTGACGTCGTGGCCCTGCTCCAGCATGTGGTCCCAGTGGACGTCGACTCGCACCTCCTCGAGGAGCGTGAGGATGGTCTTCCGAAGCTCCCCGAGGTCCATCCATGGGACCCGACGACCTTCCGGTTCATACGAACTGTTTCCGTACAATGGACGTACCCCTACTTAGCCCTTGCTGGCGACATGACGGTGACTTGCGGGGACGAGGGTCGCCGGGGACTTGCAGCCTCGTGCTACATGCAGCATGACCGCGCCCGCGGGGAGGGTGCACCCGCACGGTCCGGCGCGGGCCGGTCGGGACGGACGGGCGGGCTTCGGGCGGCACCCCTCGCCCTGCGACGCTCCCTCGCGGGGTCGGATCCCGGGGAAGGACGCGTGCGACAGGGGCGCGGGCCGCCTCCTTGCGGGGGCGTCGATAGGGTTTTACGGGGCGCGGGGTTCGTCCGAGACCGCGGGCCGATAGATCAGCGGAAGATCGCCGCCTTCGCAAGGCGGAAGCCGTGGGTTCAAATCCCACTCGGTCCATTACCATTCCATAATGCCGCGGACAAAACGATGAACGAATTGCTTGATGTTCCCGACTTTGTGGGCGACTCATGGAAGCCGGGCGGCCTCCTTCTT
>DATESQ010000095.1:0-12214 GCA_035283985.1 Thermoplasmata archaeon
AAGAAGTTCAGCCTTCGGCGCCGCGCGCGTATCCGCGACGGTCTTCAGAATCCCGCCGCCACGCGCCGCGATCTCGCGGTATGTGAGCCCCGCCACCTTCATCGCAACCTCTTCGTGGCGGGAGCCCGCGAAGGCCACGTGAGTATGAGGGTCGACGAACCCGGGCATCACAACCTTGCCTGACGCGTCGATCACCCGGACTCGTCCCCGATGCCGGCGGAGAATCTCCTCTGTTTTCCCCACCTCGCGGATCCGGCCCGAGTCGATGACGACCGCGCCGTCGTAGATGATTCCGATGTTGCGCATCTCCTCCTTGCACCGGGGACGGTTGGGGCCCTGGAGAGTGAGGAGTTCCGCGGCGTGGGCAACGATGAGTTTCCCGCCGCTCAGCTTGCGCGGCCCAACGCGCCGCTGCTTGTGCGCTCGTTTGCGGGAGGACCCGCGAGACGCTCGCCGCTTCATCGGAGAACCTCAGCGCCTCGGGGATCCGTTTCGACGACGAAGGCACGGCCTCCGACGGCCTCGATCGCCGTGCGCACCCGCTCGGGTTCCTCCGTGAGCGCGAACATACTCCCCCCACCCCCGGCGCCCGTGAGTTTCGCGCCGAACGCGTGCGGCCGGGCCGCGGCGACGAACTTGTCGAGCATTGGATGCCCGACGCCAAGCAGGTTCAGGAGCGCGTGGTTCCGATCCATCAACGCACCCGCCTGGACGAAGTCGCGGGCCCGGAGCGCCTTGAGCCCCTCGAGCGCAATCTTTCCAATCTCCCGCACCGCGTCGGCCGCCGTGGGATTCGATTCGACGCGCGCCTTCACGCCCGCCACAAGGGGACCCGTCGCCGCGACGATCCCTGTGTTCCCGATGACGTAGTGGATCTTCGGAAGGTCGCATTGATGGATGAACCAGCGGCGCTCGTCCTTCGCGATCTCCCAGAGGAAGCCGTCGCGCCGCTCCTTCAGGAGAAGAATTCCAGACCCGTGCGTCGCCGTGCTCGTGTCAATCGGGCTCGCGCGACCCTGCACGCTGTGCTCAACGTCGAACGCGCGTCGCGCAATTGCATCCCGTTGAAGCGTTTCGCCGCGGAGCGCCGCGAGCGCGCCGAGCGTGGCCACGGTAACCGCGGCGGACGATCCGAGGCCGCAGCCGAGCGGGATCATCGATCGAATCTCGAGCCAGAGCGGACTCCCGCTCCAAGACATCTCGGTTGCCCGACGCACGTACCGGTACCTGTCGTTCTCAAGGGAGGACCCATCCGCGAGCCATTCCGAGTGCGGCCGAGCGTACACTTCCGTCCGAAGGTCGATCGCCGTGCTCACCGCCGGCTCGCCGAAGACGACGGCGTGCTCGCCGAAAAGAATCAATTTTCCGGGTGCGGAGGCCGCAGCCATCGCGGGCGATTCCGCCCGGCCCGTCTTAACCTTTCTGGGCTCGCGCGTCGCGTTGCGTCCGCGCCTTCGATTGGACAAAAAGGCTTCAAAGGACGAGTCGGTTCGCGAAAAGTCAAGACAATCAGATCTCTCGCCCGATTCCCTCGGGCGGACAAGGGATGGGATCCACGTTGAGCGCGCCGACGAGCTGGCACCTTCGACCGGCGGAGGAAGCCCTCCGCAATTTCGAGTCGGGCCCGGATGGACTCGCGGGCGACGTCGCGGACCGACGCCTCCAGGAACTAGGGCCGAACGAGATCCCCGACGCGCGCCGGCGGACGGCCGTCCGAATTCTCATTGGACAGCTCCGGAGTCCGTTCCTCTTTGTCCTCGAGGCGGCAATGGGGATCACGGTCTTTCTCCACCATTACTTCGACACCGCCGTGATCGCGACCGCGATCTCCGTGAACGTGATCATCGGCTTCATGCAGGAGTACCACGCGGAGCGGGCGCTCGAGTCCCTGAAAGACATGAACGCACCGAAGTGCGTCGTGCGGCGGGGCGGCGTGCACATGACGGTCCCGACCCGCGAAGTCGTCCCCGGCGACGTCCTCGTCCTCGAACCGGGGGCCACCGTGGCCGCGGACGGCCGAATCAGCGAGGCCCACGCCCTCCAGATCGAGGAGTCCATGCTGACGGGCGAATCGCTCCCCGTGATGAAACGGACCGAACCGATCGAGAATGAGTCCGGCGGAATCGCGGAGCGGACGTGCTGCGCGTTTATGGGCACGCACGTCGTGGGCGGTCATGGACTCCTCCTCGTGACGGCCACGGGACCCGCGACGGAGATGGGGCGGATCGCGAAGTCGCTCGAGGACCTCCACGCGGAGGTCTCCCCGCTTACCCGGAACGTCCACACGTTCGCCCGGAACATCGGGATCTTCGCGGTGCTCGCGATCGTCGGTGTCCTCACGGTCGGGGTCCTCCGGGGGTTCCCTCTCGACGACCTCCTCCTGTTTGCGCTCGGGGAGATGGTCTCCGTGATCCCGGAAGGGCTTCCTGCCGCGGTTTCGATCGTCCTTGCGGTCGGGGTGCAACGGATGGCTCGCCGACAGGCGGTGGTTCGGAAAATTTCCGCCGTCGAGACGATCGGCGCGGCGACCGTGATCTGCACGGACAAGACGGGGACCCTCACGGAGAACCGGATGCGCGTCGTCCGTGCATACCTCCCAGGACACCGGACGGACGTCGACGTGAGCCACACGACACTCTCCGACGGCGCCGCGGCTGGGGCCGCGTTCTCAATGTTGTGCCGCGTTTCGACTTTGTGCCACGACCTCCGTGAAGAACAGGGTGAGGAAGGCGTCGAAATTCGGGGGGACCCGACGGAGATCGCGCTCTACCTCTTCGCGTCCGAGGCGGGAATTCCCGGCGGCCCGGCCGCCCTCCACCGCGTCGGGGAAATCGCGTTCTCCCACGAACGGCGGTACATGGCCGTCGCCGTACAGGAAGAGGACGCCGTCACGAGGCTCTACTTGAAGGGCGCGCCGGAGGAGGTCCTGTCCCGGTGCCGATACACCCTTGAGGGCGACCGGTCCCAGTCTCTCGACGGCTCCCATCGGGACGCGTATGCGGCGAGGAGCGCGGCAATGTCGCAGGAAGGGCTCCGGGTCCTCGCGTTTGCCTATCGCGAGCTCGAGTCCTCCGGCGAGGACGTCACGGCGGAGGACGCCGTCGACCTCGTGTTTCTGGGATTCCTCGGGCTCATGGACCCTCCGCGGTCCGGAGTCACGGACTCGATCCGGAAGTGCCACGACGCGGGCATCCGGGTCATCATGCTCACGGGCGACCACGCTCTGACGGCCCAGGCGATCGCGCGCAAGGTTGGGCTCCTTCAGGAAAGCCGCGAGGAGGTCGTCCACGGCGACACGATCGAGCACATGGATGATGAGAAGTTCTCGGAACACCTCGCGCGGGCGGACGTATTCGCCCGCGTATCCCCCCACGCGAAGCTCCGCGTTGTCGAGGCGCTGAAGGCGCAGGGCCACGTCGTCGTCGTGACGGGCGATGGGGTGAACGACGCGCCCGCCCTCAAGCGCGCGGACGTCGGGGTCGCGATGGGCAAAGCGGGGACAGACGTGGCCCGAGAGGCCTCGGAGATCATCCTGACGGGGGACAACTTCAACAACATCGTTGATGCGATCGAGGAGGGACGGCTCGCGTTCAAGAACGTGAAGCGGGTGATCGCATTTCTCTTCACGACGAACGTGAGCGAGGCCGTCGTCCTCATCGCGTGCATGGCCCTGGGCTTCCCGCTCCCGCTCCTCGCGGCCCAAATCCTCTGGCTCAACATGGTCACCGCCACGCCTGCCGTGATGTCCTTGAGCCTCGAACCAAAGCACTCAGGAATGATGCGGGACCGGCCACGGTCCCTCCGCCAGGGCTTCATCACGACGGAGGTGAAGTACCTCATGGCCGTGATCGTGTCCGTGATGATGTGCGGGACGCTGATCCTGTTCTCGTGGAAGCTCCTGACGGACACCCTCGAGGCCGCGCGGACCGTCGTATTCACGGGGTTCGTTCTGTTCGAGATGTTCAACGCCTTGAACTGCCGCAGCCTCGGCGAGCCTCTGTCGCGCGTCGGCTTCTGGACGAACCGGTATTTTGTTGTCGGCCTCGCGGCGACGGTGTCCCTCCAGGTCCTCGCGATCTACCACCCGGTCTTCCAGGCAATGTTCGGGACCGTTCCGCTGGGCCCGCTCGACTGGGTCGCGATCCTCCTCGTCGCTCCGTGGATCGTGTTCGCGGGCGAGATGCAGAAGCGCGTGATGGCGATCTTCAAGGCGGGCCACAAGTCCCGCGAGACGGCGGCCTGAAAACTCGGAGAGGGTCGGAGGGTCACTGAAACTTGCTCTTGACCGGCTTCGCTTCCGGCGTTGGCTCCTGTTTCGGCGTTCGAATCTCGCCGCACCTCGTCGAACCAGCGGTCGACCTGATCGAACCAGGTAGGTAGAACCCGGCAGTCCCCCGGCTGGGGGAGAACGCCGTTCCGTTGCACTGCCATGTCCTCGTCTCGATTCACTCGGAACATCGTCGTCACGAGCGGCTAGTTAATGAGTAGTTGTATACCTATGTATTATTACTTCCCAAACTTTCTCCGCAGACTCCGCAACCGAAGATTATTGACCCGCGGGCGCGTGCGCGCGGCGATGGCGGAGGAACAGGACGAAGATTCACCGGTTCGGGAGGTCGCCCTCGAGAGCGCGTGCCCGATGTGTGGCGCGCAGCCCCTTCTCATGCGCTCGCTCCGGCTCGACATCCCGTATTTCGGCGATGCCCTGCAGACGACCGTGTTGTGCAGGGAATGCGGGTTCCGACACGCGGACGTGATTCACACGGAGCTGGGGGCGCCGACGCGCAATACCCTGCGGGTGCGTCGGGCGGAGGACGTGAACGCGCGCGTCGTCCGGTCGAGTTCTTGCACGATCCGAATTCCAGAGGTGGGCGCAGTCATGGAACCAGGGCCGCAGAGCGAGGCGTTCATTTCGAACGTAGAGGGGGTCCTAGGCCGGTTCCGCGATATTCTTGGGTTCCTCGTCCGCAATGCGGAGTCCGACAGGCGTCGGGCGGAGGCACGCGCGTCCCTCCGCGCCGTAGACGAGATGGTCGAGGGCCGGCGCCCGTTCACCGTAATCCTTGACGATCCTTTCGGAAACAGCGGGATCCTCCACGACGAGGCAGAGGTGCGCCCCCTCACGGAGCACGAGGTGAAGAACCTCAAGACCGGGATGTTCGTTCTAGAGCCGGGGCCGTCCGGGGTGCGGCCTCGCGCTTCACCGTAAGTGGGATCACGCCTTTCTCGAACTCGAGCCCGGCGATTGCGATCGGGTCGACGACGCCCTTCGGAACCTCCAGCAGGATTGGCGACCCCATCGAGATTTGCAGCGCCCGCGCGCCAATGATTCGGGCCCGCTCGAACCGGGTGAATTTCACTCCACGGACCTCCACTGGATCGGGAACTCGTGCTCGATCCGCCCGATGAGCTCCGCAACGATCTTCTCGCGCAGGTCCAGGGCCTCCGCGATCCGGTCGGGAGCAGCCTCGCTATCGTCGAGGAGACAGTAGAAGACCTGACGCTCCTTGTATTCCCGGAGGACGTCCCCGACGGCCCCGCGGACGGTTTGCATCGACGCATCCTTGAGCTTCACGAGGTACGCCCGCCGCCGTTCCAGACCGTCGATCTCGTCGTTCAGCTTCTTGATCAGATCCGCAACGATTTGGACGCGACGCCGCGGGTCCGTCTCCGCGCGCGCGCGCCGGAGTGCGTCCTCTGTCCACGCGTATTCCGGCGGCCTCGGCACGTCCTCATCGAGGGGCCGCATCTCCGCACGAAAGAGTCCCGGCCCGACATCAATCTGGACCATCAGCCCTTGGCGGGCGGTGTATGCACGGCGGTTCGGACCCCCAAGATTGCTCCGCTCCTCCGTGGAGGCCACAAGGCCGCACTCCTCGAGCGCCTTGAGATGCTTCCCGACCGCCTGCTGGCTCACGCCGAGCTCCTTTGAGAGTTGAAGGGGATAGTGGCTCTCTCGAACGAGGCGCTCCAGGATTCGCCTGCGGGTTGGGTTCTCGAGGACCCGGAGCATCTCGTCGAAGGTGACTTGCACCATCCGGGACCACTCCGTTTCCACGGACCGTCGGGGTCGCGTCAATACTGAACCTCGGGTTAACAACTCATGATACCCGCACGGGAAATGAATGTTTCGAAGAGATCGGTTCGCGGATCGCCCGCATGGTGTCAATTGCGCCCGTGTGCGACGGTCCCGCATGGACTCGGACAATCCACTGCTACTTATCGTGAATGAGATTCGTTGAAGAATCCTCTTAACCCCATGCTCCAAGTCCGATAGACAAGCCCGGAGGAACTCTACAGCGCCTAGAGCTCGTGGATACAACATGGAACAGAAGACGTTCTCGGAGGCGGTTGCGGTCCTAAGTGGCGAGCACGGACTCTCGATCCTCCAGCACCTTGCCTCCGGGGAATGGCGAATCGCGAGCGATGTGTCCCGGACCCTCGCCATCCACACGACAACCGCGTCGAAGTTCCTCACGCGTATGCACGAGCTTGGGTTCCTGGAGCGCCGGCTTAGGAAGTCCCATACCCGGAGTGCGTACGAGTACCGGCTGCCCGCGAAGCGGATCGTCCTCGAGCTCGAATTCGAGAACGGGCAGGAGCCGCTACGGGAGGCCCTCGATTACTACCTCGACTACGTCTCGAAGGTCCTCGCGAAGGCCCGCCGGCTCGGTTGGCCGGGGGTCGAGGAGCGGATGGAGAGCCGCCTGCAGACGAACCGGAGCGGGCTGAAGGAACACCTGTTCACGCGGATCCTCGACGGCGGCGGCGCCCGCGGGATGGAGGACCTGAAGGTCCTCTTCAGCGAGATCAGCCGAGAATTTTTCGAGATCACGAGCGGCGCGATCGGCCCCGCGACGGCCCGCCGGATTCTTGCGGGGGCCGCAGAAGAGGCGATGCAGGGCCGCCAGGCGGTCGTTCAGCGATACGGCCTGCGGGCCGTCCTGGAGGGCTGAACATGAGCGATCGCGTTCCCACGGGCATCGAGGGGTTCGACGGCCTCGTCGCGGGCGGCTTCCCGCAGCGGACGATTAACCTCGTGTCGGGCCCCGCGGGGAGCGGGAAGTCCCTGTTCGCGCTCCACTACTGCTACAACGGTGCGTCCGAGCATAAGGAGCCCTCGATGTACATCATCCTCGAGGAAACGAAGCGGAACCTCGAGCGGGCCATGCGCTCCTTCGGGATGGACGGGGCCGCGCTCGCGGAGTCGAAGCGGTTCTTCCTGATCGACCTCGGGGAGCTCCGGGTGTCCGGGACGAACGGGTCCTCGATCGGGTTCGACGAGCTCCAAGAATTCCTCGAGTCCTCGCTCAAGGCCGCGGACATCCGCCGCCTCGCGATCGACTCCCTTGCCGCGATAGGCCTGCACTACGCGAACCCGGAGGTGTTCCGGGAGCGGCTCTTTGCGTTCTGCCGGTTCCTCCGGGAGACGGACGTCACGACGCTCCTCCTGGCGGAGGCACCGGAGGGGCACACCCTCACCCGCTACGGGGTCGAGCAGTTCGTCACGGATTCGTTCGTCCACCTTGGTCTCGAGGAGGTCAAGGGCGAACTCCGGCGGACGATCACGGTGCGCAAGATGCGATTCACACGGCACGACACCGCGAAACATCCGTTCTACATCTCCTCGACAGGACTGAACGTCGTCGCGGACGAGAAGGTGGTCTAGGTGCGCGTCCGAAGCGGCGTGGAAGGGTTTGACGCCCTCATCGATGGCGGGTTGCCCGAGGCTACGGCCGTGATCCTCCAGGGACCGCCGGGCACGGAGAAGGACACGTTCGCGTTCCAGTTCCTCGCGGAGGGACTGCGAGCGGGCGAGGCGGCAATCGTGGTCGTCTCGTCGACGTCCCCCGAGCAGTTCCTCGATTCCCTCGCGAAGTTCGGCGTCGACATCGAGACGACGATCGCATTGAACCGTTTGAAGATCGTCGACTGGCACTCCTACCAGGAAGAGAACGTCGCGGGTGTCGAGGAGCGAGGGCACATCGTGCGGTGCTCCGTTGATCTTACGAATGTCGGCATCGCCCTGAGCCGAGCCCTCGGCACCCTCTCCTCCAACGTGCCTCGGCGGGCCGTGCTTGAGGTCCTCTCCCGCGGGCTGCGGATCTACGATGTCGACCAGGTGTACGCGTTCGCCCAAAGCAGCAAGGCGAAGCTGTCCCGCCACAAGGTCACCGCGATCTTCCTCCTCGAGAAGGAAATGCACGACGCCGCGACCCTCTCGAGCGTGTGCCAGCCCTTCGACGGCGTGATCGATATCGACCGGCGTCGCGAGGGGGACACGATCGTGCGGAAGATCGGGGTCCTCTCGATGAAGGACACGGTCCCGGACTCGCAGTTCCACCTCTGTGATATCAGCGCGGGAAAAGGCCTCCGGGTCCGAGCGACGTCCCCCGAAACCGCGGCTCCGGCAATCGAGCGCTCCGGGGCCAGGGCGACAACGACCACGGAACCGTCCGCGGGGACATCCGCGACTCCCCAGCCGGACCGCGCGGCATTGATTCTCCGGATCGCGGAGGAACGGGTCCGGTCCGACCCGACGGACGCAGACGCGCTGTTCGCCAAAGCCTCGGCGCTTGCGGCAATGGGAAACCTTGCCGAGGCGATTCAAACGCTCGACGCGCTCATCAACGCGAACGACACGTATCCGGGCCTCTGGGTCCTCCGGGCGAAGCTGTTCGCGCGGCTCGGCGACAAGCAAGGAGCCCAAGACAGTCGCCTACGAGCCGAAGGGATCGCCCATCGCGAGGAACAGAGGATCCGAACGGGTGAGACCGTCGCCTGTCCGATCTGCGACGTGCCGGGCCCGGTGGACGCCCTGGACTGCGCGAGCTGTGGCGCCCGCTTCGTCGAGGAGGTCGGCCTCGCGGAAGAGCTCGACCGGCTTGGCAAGGCGGCAATACAGGAGCGCGTGCGTGAGGAACTCACCGGCGAGACGGAGCCCGCGAGGGCGCCCGAGAGAAAGATTCTCCCGGGTCCCGCGGACCGAGTGATGAAGGCGAAGGCTCCGACGCCTCCTCCATCGCCCGTCCAGGGACGCCGGGGGATGACGAACGGGGTTGCCCGCGATGCGCTGCGCGGGCCCGCCGGCCGGACGAACGGCCTCACGAATGGCCTTCGGGGCCGGACGAACGGGTTGACGAACGGTCTAAGGGGCCGCACGAATGGGCTGACGAATGGCCTTCGGGGCCGGACGAACGGGTTGACGAACGGGCTGACGAACGGCCTTGTCAACGGGCTTGCGGCGATGCGGCGCGGGATGACGAACGGGCTCACGAACGGAAACGGTTTCACGAACGGCCTCGGATCCAACCGCTTCCGCCGCGAGGCGAGATTCGCGAAGTGGAAGCTCTACATCATCCCCCTTCTCTCCGTGGCGCTCCTGCTCCTCCCGCTCCTCGCGCCTCCCACAGCATTCGAGTCTGCCTATCCAATTCGGATCGACGGCGACGTCTCGGACTGGAACCCGGCAGCCCTCGCACCGCAGGTCCGAACCCCGGGACTGAACCCGAACATCGACCTGATCCGATTCGGAATCGCGGACAACGTGGACTACCTCGCATTCTTCGCGGAGGTGAGCGGGTCCGCCCTGCGGGGTGGTGACACGCCCCCGACGATGGACACGTTGCGGGTCTTCATCGACGCGGACCGGACCGCGACCACGGGATACCGCGTCGACGGAATCGGTGCGGACCGGATGCTCGAAGTGTCCGGATGGAGGGGGGCGGTGAACGCGAGCTCTCTCTACGAGTGGGACGCGAACCGGGATTCGTTGGACTGGAGCGGCTGGCTCCGGGTGACGTCCGCGTCGGCCGCGGCCGCGGGAAGCCGCATCGAAGTCCAGGCCGACTGGCTCGGGATCTTGCCCGAGAAGCAGACCGTGTTTGCCACCGCACACGCCCGGGGCTTCGAAGGATCCGAGGACACGGCCGACTTTGTTCTGAGCTCCGAAGGGGGGAGCCTCCTCGTGGTCCAGGATTCCGTCGCGCCGGACATCATTACGGGAGCGAACGCCCAGCTCCTCCATCTGGACCTGAGCGCGTTCGGTGCGGATGTCGCGGTGACCGGGGTCACGGTGACCCTGATGGGCTCCGCAATGTATGACGTAATCACCCGCCTCAGCCTTGTTGACGGAGTCGGCAATCTCGTCGACCAGCGGATTCCTCTGGACCGCCGAGTCGCGTTCCAGTTCCCAGCGAGGACGGTTCGACCGGGCTCGGTGGAACGCCTCTTCGTCACGGCAGAGACACCGTCCGCAAACGGTGAGACGGTCGGATGTCTTTTGGCGAGCTCGAGCGACGTTGCGACTTCAACGGCCGCCGTCACAGTCCGTCGCCTCCTCTCCGCCCGCGACGTCGGTTATCTCGGATCGATTCCCGTGCAGCCCCGCATTGATGGAGGCTTCGCGGAGTGGACCCTCGCGGCCACCGATCCAACGGGCGACGTCCCGCGCGTGGACATCGACCTCGCACGCTTTGCAGCCCAGTCGGGGACGAACGAGTCGCGTTTCTTTACCCAGGTCAGCGGCCGCCTGCTCTCGGGAACCTGGGTCCCGGAGGCGAATGCGCTCGTGCCGACGGGCTCGGCAGGTCTGACGGACCAGGACCGCGACACCGTCCCGGACACTGACGACCCGAGTCCCTTCGACTTCAATAATGACGGCGTCCCGGATGCTCAAACGGGCGGGGACGATGACGCGGATGGCATCCAGGACTATGGCAACCTCGGGGGGACCGACGTCTGGCTGAACACGACCATCCCAGGGAACTACCCCGCCCCGTATGCGGGCCGGGTCGTAAACCTGTACATCGGCCCCATTGTGCGACCGTCTCGATCCCCGGACGACATCGTACGGGTCTTCGTAGACCTCGATAACAGTACGTGGAGCGGATATTCCGCGGGTGGGCTCGGAGCGGACCGGATGATCGAGATCTCCGGGACGGCCGGGAAGGTCCGGGCGGCCGGCTTCTTCGCGTTCACTGGGACGTATCCAGGCGACTGGGGCTGGGCGCAGCTCTCCGATGCCTCCTTCGCGCTCGGATTTGATCGCGCCGAGTTTTCTGTGCCTGCGAACGTCACGCCGGCAGGCTCACGCGTCTTCGTGGAGATCGGAGACGTGTTCGGCGCCCACGATGACGTCGGTCCTGGCACGCGCAGCGGCGAGGGCACGGCCTGGGAGGGCGCTTCATCCTTCCAAGTCGCCCCGGCACGCGTCGCAACGAAGGTCGCGTCGGCCGGAGGCTCCCCCGGAACGCGAGGTAGCACCCTCATCGACGGCAGCTCGAACGCGATCTCCACACAGTACAACCATCAGCGTAAGGTCGTCCGCGCGGGGGACGTCCCGGTGGACACAGCCTGCGACGCGACGAACTCGGACGGTTGTTGGTATGCGGTTTTCTCCGACCAGCTCCTCGAGTTGGCTTCCACGGCGCCCTCCACCGAGACGATTACCACGGGCACGAGCTGTGGCGGCACATTCCCAACGGACGTTCAGACCAGCAACAACGTTTACAAATGCTATCGGGAGGCCAACGTTGGTGGTGCTGGCGGCTCACCCGCTTTCCAAGATCTCAGCGCGATTGCTGCATCCACTGGAGCAGACGTCACTGTCACCCTCCCGGCGCACCAAACCAATGACATCTTGCTGCTGCTTGGCTGGGTTCGAGACGTGGATGACTCAGTTACCGTAACCGGCTGGACGGCTGTCACCGCCACGCCGTTTGACCGTAGCACGGTGGCACGCTACTGGATGTTTTGGGTTCGAGCCACGTCGGGTTCGATGACCAACCCCCTCTTCAACAAGAACACCACGACCGGAGATACGTTTGCTGCTGTCATCACATACCGAGGAGCAATCACGACTGGAAATCCTTGGGAGGTTGTCGGTGCGACCTCGACCGGAACCACGGACCCCGCGTCCATAACAGGCATAACCACTCTTACTGACAATGCCCTCGTCGTTGTCCCCGTCGGTGGTGAGGATGACAACAACGCAGCAATTACAACTACAGGTACAAACCCTTCCACATACACCGAGCACTATCTGGAATCTCCCACGGGGACTGACGGTGCGATAACGTTCTCAGAGGCACTTCGAACCACAGCGGGAGCGACAGGGACAATTTCTGTAAATTGGGGCACCGGAGTTCCCGTTGGTTGGGGAGGCAAGGCGCTCTCTCTGGCCCCGCCACCTCTTCCAATCTACGAACTGAGT
>DATESQ010000096.1:0-2221 GCA_035283985.1 Thermoplasmata archaeon
TGAAGCCCGCCATCAGGCCCCGCTCCGCGTCCTTCACCGCGCGGGCGGCCAGGACGGGCATCGGCGTCTTCGCGACCTCCTCGACATTCGCGGAGCGGATTCCCATGAAGTGGCCGTGGACGTCCCACATCCCAGGCATCAAGGCCGGCACTCGTTCCGTCGGGGCCTTGCGGGAGGCCTTCGGAGCGTCTTCGATCGCGCCCGCGAACGCGATGGTCTCCTTATCGACGACGACACACCCATTCCGGATCGGACCCCCACGGCCCGCGAGTAAGACATCGGCCTCGATGCGGAGCATGGGGGCCCAGGATGCCGTGGCCGGTCTTTTAGCCTTTCATCGCGACGGTGAAGACAAGCGGGTTGGACCGGGAGGTCCGTCAGCGCACAGGAACGGGGGAAGGGCCGGGGCCCGCACCGAGAACGGACTTAGAACCTCGGGTCTGGCGTGACGGACCGGGCCGGGACACGAGGAACGAGGAAGCGGCGGAGCCAGGCTACGAAGTGGAACCGAGTCCCTCGGGGACGCCTCGCCCACATTCCGAGGAGCCATGCCGCGTCCGCGTTCCCGTACTCCAATCGGGCGTATTGCCGGAGCGCCGCCGTCGTTCCCACCATCGTGTCCATCCGTTCCGTTGCCACCAGGATTGCGTTCATTGTGCGCACCTCTTGAGTGGGCCAATGACGCCGGCGAGGAACTCGATTGGGCCGCCGGGGCGAGCCGCCGTATGGCGGCACTAGAGCTATCACCCCGAACCGTCATACGACGGACCATGAGCCTGTGGGAAGTCTCATTCCGGACCCAGTACGACTACCCGTTCATCCAGATGTCCGCGAAGCACCCCGACCTGCCGATCCAGATGTGGTGCATCTGGAACCGGGAGCTCCTCCAGGTGCCGACGCAGGACGAGATGATCCTCAAAGACATCGAGAAGGACATCCGCCGAGCGGGGCGCGTCGTCGACAAGTGGGTCGAGGCTCGGGAGGCCCGCCTGTTCCTCCTGAAGTGCACCTGCGGGGGACTCGACAGCCCGTGGAACGTCTGGGAGCCCCACAACTTCACGGACGCGCCGCCCGCGGTGTACAAGGACGGCTGGGGCTACTTCCGGGTCCTCACGTTCGACGAGGATTCGACCCGCGGCCTGTTCCGGGACTTCTCGAAGCGCGGGCCCACGGAGCTGATCCGGAAGCGCGAGCTCCCGCTCTCCGTCCTCCCGACGAGCGTGTGGGTGAACAGCCTGTTCGCGGGGCTCACGTCGAAGCAGATCAACGCGGTCCTGAAAGCCCACCGGTACGGGTATTATGTGAGTCCGCGGCAGGTCACGACGGAGAGCATCGCGAGCGCGGTCGGCGTAGGCCGGTCCACGTACGAGGAGCACCTCCGAAAGGCGGAGAACCGAATCGTCGCCGCCCTCGCCCCGTACCTGGAGCTCTTCGCGATAGGAGACAAGCCACCGGAACGGTCGATGACACAGACGTCGCCTCTCGAGGAGTCGGAAGCCGAGGTGTAGTGGCAAGCGGGAAGGGTCAAGCCATACGTCCCCTTCCTCCGCCCGCTGGCGAGACTTGTGAACATGCCTATCGTGATTGCGCATCGCGGCGCGCCCGCGTACGAGCCCGAGAACACCCTCCGCGCGGTTCGACACGCCTTGAACCTGGGAGCGCCAGCGATCGAAGTCGACGTCCGTCGCGTGAAGGATCGTGAGCTCGTCATCATGCACGACGAGACCGTGAGCCGGACGACGGACGGAACCGGGCGCGTCGCGGACCTCTCCCTCGAGGAACTGCGCCAGCTCGACGCCGGCCTCGGAGAGAGGGTGCCAACGCTGCGTGAGATTGCGAGTGCAGTCTGCGACCGCGCGTTACTCGTGATCGAAATCAAGGAGCGAGGGCTGTGGCGGGATGCCCTCGACGTCGTGTCCAAGAGCGGCGATCCCCAGCGAACCCTGTTCGTTTCATTCCTCGCAGATGAAATCAAGGATCTGATGACGTCGCGCCCTGAGATGAGGGCGGGGATTCTCTTCCACGGATTCTCGGAGTCCGCGATCGGAAAAGCAGCAGAAGCGGGGGCGAGCGTGGCGGGCTTCCGTCACGATGGGCTCACGGAGCACCTCGTGGACACGGCCCATCGCTCAAACCTCGAAGTCCTCGCTTGGACCATCGACGACCCTGGACGGGCTCGGCAGGTCGCCGCGCTCGGCGTCGACTACATTGCCTCGAACGC
>DATESQ010000097.1:0-26717 GCA_035283985.1 Thermoplasmata archaeon
CCTCGTAGGACCCCCGACACCAAGCCTGCAGCGTTTACACCCAGGACTACCGGGGTATCTAATCCCGTTTGCGCCCCTGGGCTTCGTCCCTGACCGTCGGATCCGTTCTAGCTGGACGCCTTCGCCACTGGTGGTCCTCCGAGGATTACAGGATTTTACCCCTACCCCCGGAGTACCTCCAGCCTCTCCCGGTCCCTAGCCTGGCGGTCTACCCGGAATTCGGAACGTTAAGCGTCCCGATTTACCCAGGCATCCACCAGGCCGGCTACGGACGTTTTAGACTCAATAATAATGAGCACCACTCGGGCCGCGGGTATTACCGCGGCGGCTGGCACCCGTCTTACCCGGCCCTTACTTCTCCTGTGTTTTAGGCAGAAGAACAGCGTACACAAAGTGCACGCACTGGGAGTTCCCTCCTCGTGGTTTCCCACATTGGGAAGTTTTCGCGACTGCTGCGCCCCGTGGGGCCTGGACTCGTGTCTCAGAGTCCATCTCCGGGCGACTACTCCCATAGCCCGTACCCGTCGAAGCCTAGGGGGTCTGTTAAACCCCCTACAAGCTGATAGGCCGCAGACTCATCCTCAGGCGCCGTGGCTTTCAACCTGGAAGCGTTCCAGCATCCCAGATCTATGGGGTATTATCCTCAGTTTCCCGAGGTTATCCCCCACCTGAGGGCAGATTATCCGCGTGTTACTGAGCCGTCCGCCGAGGTCTTGCACCTCTCGACTCGCATGTCTTAAGCGAACTCCCATAGCGGTGCCCGCCGGCAGGATCAACCGGAGTTGAACGTTTGCACACTCGTTAGTGGTTTTCGGAAATGGCGTGTATTTGCACCTCTTGATGCGTCGAGCGTCGGATTTGAGAGGGCACGCGCGTCAAACGCGCGGGGTTCTCAAACCTCCACCGTGTCGGCAGCTACAGAACGGACCCCTCACAGTTCCGGGCCCTCGCCGAAAGCTACCGTCTGGCTCGGTCGTTCGAGGCTTATGTCAAAGCCTTGGGCCAAGCCTTCCAACACATAGATGGACGCGCGATATAAGGGTTTCGACACGTCTCTATCGACTCGATGCGGCCTCGCGCACTTTCGCAGCGACGACCGCGACGATCCCTCCCGTGAGCGCGAGCGAGGAGATCACAAGGACGGGCGCAAGCGCTTCGACGACGCTCGTGATCGAATAGAAAGGTTCCACGAGTGCGAGTGCGACAAGGCCCACGAAGACGAGGATCGATGCGAAGACGATCGAGGCGAAGAGGACGAACGTGTAGCCGATCCGCTCGAGGGTCCGCGTGTCCATCGCGCGCGGCATCGCCGGGCGCGGGAAAAAGGCATCGACCTCAGGAGGCGAGGAGCTCGAGCGGAAGGAGGATCGCGACGAGGAGGATCGCGAGCTGGACCGGGAGCCCCGTGGCATACGCGATGAGGACGCCCACGGCCGCGACGCCGCGGCTGAGGTTCAGGATGGCTTCTCGCGTCGCCATGAGCGGACCGATGCGGCCCGCCATTCGGTCTGTTGCGATCACGAAAACGAACATCGGCGCGACCGCCAGCGTCGCAGCAAGGGCGCCGTTCGCGACGGCGAACACGGGCAGGGTCGGAGCGAGACCGACAGCGATGACGATCGGGAGTGAAATCGCGACCCCGAGCGCGATGAACCGTCGACGTCGCTGAATCCGATCTGAAATCCGTCCGAGGACGACGGAGAAGACACCGCCCGTCAGGGCGAAGAGGGCGAAGAGGGCGCCGAGTTCGACCTTGCCTTGGACGAAGGCGAACGCGGTGAGCGGAATCGCAGTCGAGAGAATTCCTTCGATTCCACCCTGGGCCAGGATCGCCGCCGTCATGCCCGGTCCGAACTCGTGAAGATTCCATCCGAACCCGACACGATCACCACGCCGCGCGAACGCCGACGTCACAACTGCGCTTCCTGCGAGCGCGACGGCCGAGAGGAGGAAGAGGCTGCGGAACCCGAACCGCTCGGCGACGAGGCCGCCAGCGAATGGCGCGCCAACGCTCGCGAGGGCGAATGCGAGGTTGATCCCGCCAAACTTCGCTCCGCGATCTTCGGTATGCGTCTCCGCTGCGAGGAGCGAGTTCCATGGGAGGAAGAAGAGCGGAATCGAGGCGCCGAAGAGAATCGAGAACAAGAGGTAGAGCGGCGGTCCTTCGAGGAGGGCGAGCGCGAGTTCCGTGACCACGAGGCAGCCGATGCCGCCGACCATCGCGGGTGTCGCCGGGACCGACGACGCTACGGTGAACGCCATCGAGCCGAGGGCCGCGACGAAGAATCCGATTCCGTATAGGGAAGCGATGAAGGCGGGGGAGAGGCCGAGGTCTCCGGACAGGTATACGGCATAGAAGGCGGCTGCGATCGAATGTCCGAACGTGAAGATTCCGAGGACGATGAGGAGCTCGCGGTAGCCGCGGCGGCGCGCTCGCCGCATGGGATCACAGGCCCCTGCGGAACAGCATAGCGCGGCGGGGAAGCATCGCATGGGCATTCGCCTCCATGGGAAAAAGTCAGCGCGCCGCGTCTGTGTCGCTTCATGAAAAAGGCTTTAACGAAATGTCACCGTGGCGCCCATCGCTGCGGGGATGGCCCAGCTCGGTAAGGCGCTGGATTGCTAATCCAGTGCGCGAAAGCGCTCGGGGGTTCAAATCCCCCTCCCCGCGTCCGCCAGCTCACCTGGAGAACAGGCCGTTCTATCGTGCTGGACGCTCCGGATAGGAGCGCGGTCGAGCGCACCCGCCAGAAGTGATCGCTTGTGATTGGATCCAGGAAGCGGAGGCGACTCGCATAGCAGACGCTCTTCGAATCGCTGTTGCGATCGTGCGCACATTGAGCGCGCCCGGCGTTGGGTGGGGCCGATGCACCCCCAACTAGATGAGGCCGTGGCCCGATAGCTTCGTCAAGGGGTAGTTGATGCACCCATGGCAAGCAGTCTCGGGACTCGCACAATGCCGGGGTTGGATTCGCAACAATGCGTCCGGGCTCGTTGAGTCCGTCGCGGCGACTTCGAAGGTCGAGCCTGAAATCGTGCTGCGGGTTCTCGATGCGCTCCATTGCCAGGCGATGGGCGGTGAAGGAGCAGGCGAGCCATGCCTTCTTGAGGTCGTCCACGGGAGCCGGGGCACGGGCTAGGCGCCCGCTCGTCGTCGGTTCTTCAAGTACTGGATGCCCCCGCCTTCGAGCAAGATCTCGCGCTGTCGGGATGAGAGGTCGTACGTGAGCCGGAACGTCGTGCCCTTCGTGAGGTTCTGCGCGACGACGGGCGCTCCCGTGCGCAGTCCGTCTGAGAGTCCCGCGACGCGAATCCGATCGCCCTGGGCGATGCCATCGTATCCCCTCGGATCCGTGAACACGAGGGGCGGGAGGCCGAAGTTGACGAGGTTGTCCCGGTGCATCCTCGCGAACGTCTTCGAGAGGACGAGCCTTACGCCAAGGTGCATCGGTGCCGCGGCGGCGTGCTCCCTCGAGCTTCCCTGACCGTAGTTCTCCCCGCCAACGATGATCCCGCCGCCGGCGGCCTTCGCTCGGGGGACGAAGGTCTTGTCCAGGTACTTGAACGTGTATTCTGCAATCGCGGGAATGTTGCTGCGGAGCGGGAGGACCTCCGCCCCAGCCGGAAGGATGTGGTCCGTCGAAATCCCGTCGCCGAGCTTGATGAGGACCTCGCCCTCGGCGACGTTCGCCACCCTCTCGGGCACGGGGACCGTTCCGATGTTCGGACCGCGATAAACCTCGACCTTCGCGCGCCTTCGCGGAGGCCACAAGTAGCCGGTGTCATCGATCGGATACGAGGCGAGCTCGCGGACCTTCGGCGGCCGTCCGAGGGTCCTCGGGTCCGTGATCTTGCCGTTCAGGGCGGTCGCCGCCGCGGTCTCCGGGCTGGAGAGGTACACCTGGTCGTCCGCGGTCCCGCTGCGGCCAGCGAAGTTCCGGTTGAATGTGCGGACAGATGCGCCGAACGTCGGTGGCGCGAATCCCATCCCGATGCACGGGCCACATGCGACTTCGAGCTCCCGCACGCCCGCACGGATGAGCTTCGTCATCACCCCGCCGAGAAGGCACGTCATGAGGACTTGCCGGGATCCCGGAGACACCGCCATCGACAGTCCGGGATGAACCTTGTGGCCGTCGAGGATCTCCGCGACCATCGCGAGGTCCCGGTACGAGGAGTTCACACTGCTCCCGACGGCGACCTGCGTTACGTCCGTGCCCGCGACCTCCGCAACGGTCTTCACGGTTCCGGGGCTCGGCGGGCACGCGATGAGGGGCTCGAGCTCGGAGAGGTCGACCTCGACGCGGTCGTCGTACTTCGCGTCGTCGTCCGCGGCGAGGGGCCGGAAGTCGTCGAGACGCTTCTGCCCTCGGAAGAACCGCTCCGTCATCCCATCGCTCGGGAACACGCTCGACGTCGCGCCCATCTCGGCGCCCATGTTCGCAATCGTGCCCCGGTCCGGGACGGCGAATTGCTTCAGGGCGGGGCCGCCGTACTCGAGGACTTTCTCCTTCCCCCACTTTTCTCCATGGCGGCGGAGAAGTTCGAGGATCACGTCCTTCGCCGAGCACCACGGCGGGAGTTCGCCTTTGAGGTCGACCCGCACGACTTGCGGCATCCGGAACCGGTACGGTTCGGCCGCCATCACGGCGGCGACCTCGAACCCGCCCGCACCAATCGCGAGCATCCCCGTCGCGCCCGCCTGGCACGTGTGGCTGTCGCAGCCGATCATCGTGTGGCCGGGCACGTCGAACCGCTCGATGTGGCTCCAGTGGCTGATCCCGTTCCCGGGGCGGGAGAACACGGCGCCGTACTTCCCGCACATCCCCTGGAGGAAGAGATGGTCGTCTGCGTTCTCGAAACCGGTCTGGAGGACGTTGTGGTCCACGTACTGCGTCGCCTGCTTCACGCGGACCTTGTCGACGCCCATTTGCTCGAACTCGAGCCACGCGAGGGTGCCCGTCGCGTCCTGGAGAAGCGCCTGATCCATGCGGATTGCGATTTCGTCGCCGGGGACCATCCGGCCCTCGACGAGGTGCTTCTTGATCAGCTTGTGCGTGAGGGACATGCCTGCCATGCGATTCCCGCTTCCACGGATGTGGACGTGGGATTTGAGCCTTGGGCAATGACTCGGGGGTCGAACTCAGACCGGTCCAGGGGGCGCGCCAGTGGCTCGGTGGATCGAGAGCGGGGACCTCTCGCAGGCCGCGTCAGTGCGAGTGTTCATGGCCGTGCTCGGGGCCGTGAACGCCCTCGGGGATGAGATTCTCCTTCACGTCCTTCAGCAGGAAGTCCTTCTCGCCCGCATCGATCCGGATGTCGAGCCAGTTCTCCCGCGGGGGGAACGGGCACACGTAGTCGTCGCTGTACGCGCAATACGGGTTGTATGCCCGGTTGAAATCGAGCTCGTACTCGTCGTCCGCGCGGATCGGGAGATCGAGGTATCGCGCCGCGCCATAGCTCTCCTTCCCGCTCGTCGCGTCACGGAACGGGACAAAGAGGGACTCCTCACCGGGCTCCGGCCGGATCGACTTGTACGCCTGGAGCCGTCGTGTCCGGCCGTGGATCGTGAAATCGAAATAGCCCCACTTCAACATGTCCCGCGGGATACCCTTGCTCGTCGCGAGGACGACAGGTTCCGGCTTCGGGTAGCGCTGGAGCGTGACGTGGATCCCGTACGCGGGGTTGGCCGGGAAGTATGCCAGGCCCGCGAAACCGTCCCGGAGCGCCCAAGGGATCGGGGATTGCGGGTGCTCCTTGAAGAAACGGTCCTTCTCGCGCCGCTCCGCCTCGAGCTCCTTCACGTATCGCTCGTCATCCGTGGACATCGACGCCATGGCGGGTCGAATCGATGGCGGGCGATAAAGATGTGGTTCCGGCCGTGCCTGCTAGAGCGACGTAACGTCCCCGATTGCGCGGGCCATCAGCTCCGTCTCCGCGACGGTGAGGTGGGCCGCGTTGATTTTCGCGGTCGCCGTCCGCGCGATCTCGTCCGCGACCGCGCGTTTCTGCGCCACGACCGCGGTCTTCATCATCTCCGCCGCGAACCGCCACTTCGTTCGGGAGTAGTTAGCGTCCTCCGGCGCGATCTCGTACAGCTTCAGCATGAGGCGATGCGCCTCTTCGAACGCGCCGCGCTGGGCCATCGTGCGGATCGCCCGCTGTAGCATCGTGAATTCGTGTAGGTGCGGGTCCGCGGGCACACTGACGGAATGGCCATCGGCTTCAAAGGCTTTGTCGGGGCTTGAAGTGGACCGAGTGGGATTTGAACCCACGGCTTCCGCCTTGCGAAGGCGGCGATCTTCCGCTGATCTATCGGCCCGCAGGCGATTGTGAAACAGGAGCGCCGCAAATATCTTTCTGTCACGCGTCGACGCCCCGCCGAATGGCGGGCGGGGGCCAACAAGACGCGAGGGGAACGTTTAATTGTGCCGTCGCGTCCCTTTTGTCGCGTTCCGACGATGGCATTGCGGATTTATGACACGAAGAGCCGGCGGAAAGAGCCGTTCTCGCTCGACCTCGGCCGCGAGGTCCGGATGTATGTCTGCGGCCCGACCGTTTACGACCACAGCCACCTGGGCCATGCGCGGTCGTACGTCGCGTTCGACGTCGTACGGCGGTACCTCGAGTTCCTCGGCATGAAGGTCCACCACGTCCAAAACTTCACGGACGTCGAGGAGGTCATTACGAAGCGCGCCCAGGACGTTGGCATGGAGCCGCTCCCGTACGCGGAGAAGTTCATCCATGCGTACCTCGAGGACATGGACGCGCTGAATGTGAGGCGGGCCACGCGGTACGTCCGCGTCACGGAGCACATCGAGGACATCATCGCCGCCGTGAAGGCCGTGATCGACCGAGGCTTCGCGTACACTACCGGGGGGGACGTGAACTTCCGGACCCGCAAGGCGAAGCACTCCTTCGGCATCCTGTCCCACCGGAAGTTCGAGGATATGGTCGTCGACCCGCTCCCGCTAGACAGCAAGAAGGAGCACCCGCTCGACTTCGCGATCTGGAAGAAATCGAAGCCGGACGAGCCCGCGTGGGACAGCCCGTGGGGCCGCGGCCGGCCCGGGTGGCACATCGAATGCTTCGCGATGGCCTCGAGGTACCTCGGCCCGCAGGTCGACATCCATGGCGGCGGCGCGGATCTGAAGTTTCCGCACCACGAGAGCGAGGCGATGATCTGCGAGGCGATCCACGGGACCGAGTGGTCCCGATGCTGGATGCACAACGGGTTCCTCCAGCTCCAGCACGAGAAGATGTCGAAGTCCCTCGGAAACTTTGTCACAATCCGCGAGGTCGTCGGGAAGTGGGGCGGGGAGGCCGTCCGGTTCTGCCTGCTGAAGGAGTCATACCGGAAGGACGTCGAGTACGACGCGGATTGCTTTCGCATCGCAAAGGAGCAGCTCGACGGAATCAACCGGGCGATTGCTAGGGCGCGGACGCCTGCCGGCGATGGCGGAGACCTGGGCCCTGTAATCGATCGCGCACGCAAGAAATTCCTCACTGCAATGGACGACGACTTCAACACGGGCGAGGCCGTCTACACGATTCTGGAGCTCACGGAATCGGTGAGCGAGGTGACGGCGCTCTCGAGGGATGAGGGGAAGCGCCTCCTAGAATTCTACCGGGACGCGTCTCAAGTCCTCGGGGTGTTCAGTTCCGCTCTGACCACGTGACCGCCCCAAATCCTTTTATCGGGGTCCCACATCGGAGCCAAAGCGTTCGAAGGTCTGAGCGATGGTCGAATTCAAGGCCGTGATTGCAGACCCGAAGTCGGGGAAGACGTACAAGCGAGACATCACGGGACAGTATGCGAATGTGCTCGTCGGTCGCAAGATCGGCGAGGAGATCGACGGCCTCTTCGTCGGACTCCCCGGGTACAAGCTCCAGATCGCGGGTGGGAGCGACAAGGACGGATTCCCGATGCGGCACGACCTGCCCGGCCCGCGGCGCCGACGGGTCCTCCTCTCTGGCGGCGTCGGGTTCCACCCCGCTCGCTCGGGCGTTCGGAAGAAGAAGACCGTGCGCGGGAACACGGTCTCGCCGGACATCTTGCAGCTAAACCTCAAGATCACGCAGCGGGGACCGAAGTCGATCGAGGACGCGTTCACGGAACAGAAGAAGTGACGGATCGCGTCCGCTCCACAAACCTTCTTATCAGACCTCCCCTTTCGAACGTCCCCAGCTTGGAGACGAGTCCCTGAAAGCCCCCCTGCAGCCCTCCGTGAACATCGGCACCGTCGGCCAGGTCGACCACGGCAAGACCGCGCTCGTGAAGCTCCTCACAGGGGAATCGACGGACCGCCACTCCGAGGAGATCAAGCGCGGGATCTCGATCCGCCTCGGATACGCGGACACGGTCTTCTACAAGTGCCCGAAATGCGAGCCGCCGCAGGCGTATGGGACGAGCGAGACATGCAAGCACTGCGGGTCGAAGGCGGAGATACTCCGCGCGGTGAGCTTCGTGGACTCGCCAGGGCACGAGACGCTCATGGCGACGATGCTGAGTGGCGCCGCGATCATGGACGGCGCCCTCCTCGTGATCGCCGCGAACGAGAGTGTCCCGCAGCCTCAGACGAAGGAGCACCTCATGGCCCTCACGATCATCGGCGTGAACAAGATCATCATCGTGCAGAACAAGATCGACATCGTGACGGAGGAGCAGGCGGAGGAGAACCTCCTGCAGATTCGCGAGTTCGTGAAGGGCACGATTGCGGAGAGCGCGCCGATCATCCCGATCTCCGCGCACCACGACGTGAACGTAGACACCCTGATCGAGACGATCGAGAAGGTGATCCCGTCGCCGAAGCTCGACGAGAAGAAGCCCGCGAAGATGTACGTCGCGCGGTCGTTCGACGTGAACCAGCCCGGAATCACGCCGGACAAGCTCATCGGTGGAGTGATCGGCGGCTCCCTCATCCAGGGCAAGATGAAGATTGGGGAGGAGATCGAGATCACCCCCGGGCGCCAGGTCGGGTCCGGCTCCCGGACGGAGTGGGTGAGCATTACTACGTCCGTCAGATCCCTCCACTCCGGCGGACACCCGCGGAAGGACGTGCGGCCCGGCGGGCTTATCGCGATCGGAACGAACCTCGACCCGTACCTCACGAAGTCCGACTCCCTCTTGGGCCGCGTCGTCGGCCCTCCGGGATCGCTCCCCCCGGTCCTCAACAAGCTCAGTGTCGAGGTCCACCTCCTCGAGCGGGTCGTCGGGACGGCGGAGGATCTGAAGGTCGAGGAGATCAAGACGTCCGAGCCCCTGATGATGAGCGTCGGCACGGCCACGACGGTCGGCGTCGTTACGAGTGCGCGGGAGAACCTCGCGGACATGTCCCTCAAGATCCCCGTGGCCGCCGAGGCGGGCCAGCGCGTCGCAGTGAGTCGGCGGATCGGCGGGAAGTGGCGGCTCATCGGATACGGCGTCATACGGTGAAATTCGGACAATCCGTTGGCGTCGCTCCTTAGTCCGATTGTAAGTACGGATTCTCACGTCGCTCCCTTTATGTGGTCCCGCGTTGAATGTGATTCGGAAAGCGGGTAGAGATAAGTCCGCTCTCGCCGGACCACACGGTCGGCTCCGAAATCGGAAACCTGGAGCGGCGCTCGCCAGGAACGTGCCCCGCTGCGCCCCTGCGGGGCTTGCCTGCCCGCTTTCCGTTATCTCATCCCTGATTCCTGGGTCCGTCCCGCGCGATACTGAGAAATAACGCGGGTCCGTTCGAGAGCCGATGCGGGTCCTCCATCGCGACCTGAAGGCGGGAGAGGTTCGCCTCAAGATCCAGAACGCGGACGACCTGTGGCACCTTTTCAACCTCGTCGAGGCGGGAGACCTCGTCCGGGCGTACACGTTCCGACGCGAGGAGGCCGTCTCCGACAAGATCCGCCCAGAGCGGATGGAGAAGGTCCGGATGAAGATCGGGCTCCGCGTCGACAAGGTCGAGTACCAGGACTTCTCGGACCGCCTTCGGATTACGGGCGTGATCGAGGACGCGCCACAAGACCTCGGCCGCCATCACACGCTGAACGTCGGCGTCGAGGATGACCTCACGATCGTCAAGGCTTGGCGGGAACACCACTTCCGGAGGATCGAGGAGGCCGTCGCGGCGACGGAGGCGCCGCTCGTAACGATCATCGCAATCGACGATGAGGAGGCTCTCCTCGCAGAGGTTCGCCAGATGGGGATCCGGGAGATCGCCGTGATTCGCGCGGAGCGTCAGGGGAAGATGTTCCCCGGCGCTGACCGGAGGACCGCGTACTTCCAGGAGGTCCTCGACAAGGCGGCCACGATCAATCCGTCATCCCCCCTTCTTGTCGTTGGGCCCGGGTTCGAGCGGGAGGACTTTGCGCGACACGTGCAGGGCCGGGCCCCTGATGTCGCGGGGCGGATCCGGCTCCACGGGACGAGCCAGGGAGGCGTCGCGGGGATCCGGGAGGCGATGAGAGCGGGGCTCGGGGCGAAGGTCCTCGAAGAGACGCGGGTCGCGCAGGAGACCCGCCTCGTCGAGCGACTGCTCGAGGAGATCGCGAAGGACGGGCTGTTCGCGTACGGCCCCGCGGAGGTCGCGTCCGCGGTTGGATCCGGGGCGGTTGAAACGCTCCTCGTGACGGATACGCGGGTCCGCGATCTCTCGGTCGAGGCGCTCATGAGGACGGTCGAGTCCGCTCGGGGCCACGTTGCGATCGTGAGCTCCCGCCACGAGGCGGGCGCAAAACTCGAGTCTCTCGGAGGGCTCGGCGCGATCCTCCGGTTCCCGATCCGCTAAGCCTTGCCTTTCGATTCGCCCCGCACAATGGCCGTCGCGATGACGTGGGCGATCCGGAGGGGCTCCGGAAGCGCGCCGCGGATCGTGGCTCGACGGAGGGCGTCACCCAGTTCATGCGCCGAAATGCCGACCGCGGTCGCGAAGAGAGGCTTGTGCGCGGTCTCGATCTCGACGAGCGCGTTCCTGCGAAGGACCTCGAGGCGGGATTCCCAGTCCGAGAACCGCGCCCGCAGCGCCTTCTCAATTGCCGCGAGGTCCGGCCTATCCCGAGTCACCGTCGCGACGGGAACCTTCACAGTCCGGTGCAGCGCATCGATGTCCACGACGTTGAAGCCCCCGAGTGCAGCGCCGTCGAGAAGGACAAGCGCGAGTCCCGCGCGATATCGGGATCGGCCGATTGCACCCGCGAGGACATCCGTCGCGTCGTCCCCATCGACATGGACGCGAGTCGTCATCACTCCCTCGACGTAGTTCGGTGCACGAACAATTACGCCGACGACGGGAACGAGATCGTCCGAGAATCGGAACGGCGCGTCGTCGACCCCGAGAATCCGGGACTGGGGCTTCACGCGGCCAGAAACCCCAGCGGACGTATATCCGCTTGCACGGGGTCACACGAGCTTCAGGGAACCCGTGACCTGGTTGACGAGGGTGACGGGTGCAGGGCCGACCGCGAGGCATGTCGTCGTCCCCGGCGGGAGCTCCGTGAGTCCCGCGTCCTCGATGAGCGCGGTCGGGAGCTTCAGCGAGGTCGCGTGCCGCTGAAGGTCCTTGAGGTCTTCGAGACCCGGCACGCGCACGACGACCTTCTTCTGGCCCTCCCGGAGCCACGCGGAGAACCACTTCGGCGCGTGGGTCTTCGCGTCGAGCGCGGCGGTCACGGAGGCGTGGGCGACCTGGACCGCCATCTTGCCCTTCGAGAGGTCGAGATCCTCTCGGACCACGACGACGAGCTTGTGGTCGGTCGTCCCTCGCGCTCGTTCGGAACCGGAGCGGCGGGGAGCGGGGTCACGTCCCATACAGCTCCTCCGCGCGCGCCTTCTCGAGGGCCTTCAGCTCCGCGTCGACCTCGCGCAGCCGCCCCTGCGCTTCGTCCCGCTTCGCGACGTAGTGCGCCTTCGCGTCGCCCGTGTGGAGGGAGATTCGGCGCTCGTAGTCCTTGATCCGACGTCGGAGCTGCTCCCGCTCTTCCGCCAACGCCCGGAGCTTCGCGAGGGTGGCGCGGTCGTGCTCGAGCTCCGCGGTCATGCTGTCCTTGTGGGGCAGCGGCGACCGCCCGAGCTTTGGGTGGAGCTTGCCGAGCCGGGGGTAGGCGCCCCGCCACCAGCCGATTGTGAAGAACCCGACGGTGATCGCGGAGAGGCCGATCCACAGATTCGTCGCGGTGAAGTAGCCGAGATCGGACGCCGGGTTCACGCCGAGGCTGTTGAGCCCGAACCCGTACAGGATCACGACGACGATGCTCATCACGATTCCGAGAGTGATCCGGTACAGCGCGTCGTACTCCCGGTCGAGCTCGCCGCGCCGAGGGAAAAGCGCATTGACGAGAGTCCAGCCGGGGAGAAAGAATAGGAGGATGAGGGCGACGACGAGGTGGAACACCGCGGCCTTCGAGCGGCCGCCCCGGCTTAAATCTTCCTTCCTGTCTCATCTGGCCGGCGCGAAATGCGCGCGTTGGGGGAAAAGCCAGCATGGGGGCGCCGAATATCGTGCGAAGAGACGGAGCGAATTTCGATGACGATTACCCGCGTAGAGACGTACGTCCGCGGCCTCGACGACGCCCTTAGTGGCGGGATCCCCGGCGCTCGCGTTCGACGATGGGCGGTTCGAGCTCACACGCGCGGTGAACGGTGTCGGATAGACACGTGCCCCAAAGCGAGAAGTATCTTGGGGCCGATCGCGACCCATGGCCGATGACACAACCGTGATCGCGGAGCTCCGGGCGCGCGTCGCAAACTTCGTCCGGACACGGGAGTGGGAGACGTATCACAACCCGAAGGACCTCGCGATCGCCCTCAGCGTCGAGGCGTCGGAGCTCCTCGAACTTTTCGAGTGGAAGCGGCCTGAGGAGATCGATCTTCAGGACGCCGCGTGGCGGGCTTCGCTCGAGGAGGAGCTTGCAGACGTTTTCATCTACACGCTCCATCTCGCGAACGCGATTGGGTGCGATCTCTCCGAGGCCGCGATCCGGAAGATCGCGAAGAACGCGGAGAAGTACCCGGCAGAGACCTACCGGGGCCGGGCGCGGACGGGTGCGTGAGGCCTATTCGAAGACCCAGAACTCGTTCCCGTCGGGGTCCGCGAACGTGAAGTAGGTACCCCAGTCCTCCTTCGTCGTCGGCGTCGTGATCTTGACGCCCTTCCTCCGGAGGGCCGCCTCGTCCCGCGCGCAGCTCTTTGTCCCGAACGCGAATCCGGTGTTCCCGCGCTCCGGTGGGGAGTCCGGGCAGAGATGGATCTTCACGGACGACCCGCGGGGGCGGACCGTGTGCCAGTGCGGGTACCGGTCCACGACCGTGAACCCGAGCTTCTCCTTGTACCACTTCGCAGCCTTCTTCTCATCGCGGACGACGACGGCTAGGGTGTTCAGCGTCAACATGAATGCGGCGAATGTAGAGTCCCTCATAAGCTTGGGCGTCGGGGCTCCCGATCTCCGAAACACCGTGCGCGGAGGGCCCCATACGCGTACCGCGCGAGCGGCCGGAGGTTCTCGACATCCTCCCGGTTGTACGCTAGGAGCGCGTCGAGCGCGTCTTCGTCGCCCCGTTCGTACCGCCGCCAGAGTCGAGCGGCGTCCGCGCCCGTCAAACCTGCGACGTCGTCCGCCCGCTCGAGGCCGAGATGCCGCTCGATTCGCTTCAGCCCGCCTTGGAGGCCGAGCTGCTGGAACGGATACCGCAGGTCAACGTGAATCTGGTCGAACCGGAGTTGTGGCCACAACGCCCGGAGGAACGGAACATCGAACGCGGCGCCGTTGAACGTCACGACGAGGGGGGCCTTCCCGATGGCGGCGGGGAACTCCTCGAGGTCGACACCCTCGATGAACGACCGCATCCGGCGGCCATCGTGGAGGCCGATAATCGTCACGTGATGGCGCTCCCGCCGGAGCCCCGTCGTCTCGATGTCGAGGAACGCCGCACGATCCCCGAACTCCGCGAGGGTCCGCCACGCATCGCGAGGCCGGAGGCGGCGGGCGAAGTAGCGGTGGTTTCCCTCGCGCAGGCGGTCGAGGGAGCGCTCGACTTCCGTCCGCACGACATGGAGCCTCCGGTCTCCGAGCCGGACACGGGGGCGTCCTCCGAGGAAGGCGTCCCACGTTCGGAATCCGGTGTGCCAGAGTCGGGATTCTATTGTGTATCCGACACCGGGCGCGTGAATGAACGTGGAACGGAGCACGGACGGACCGACGCGAATCGGGTTGAAATCCGTTTCCCCGGGACGAGCGAAAGTGCCGCAGTCAAAGTCTCACCCCAATCCTCAAGCCCGCGGCGAGGCTCTCGAGACCGTGTTCGAAGTTCGAGACCGCGACGGGCTCGCCCGGCTCGGTCGGATCACGACGCCGCATGGCGAGGTCGAGACCCCCGCCCTCCTCCCGGTGATCAACCCGAACCAGGTGGTACTCTCGGCAACGGAGATGCGAGCGAAGTTCGGGGCACAGATCGTGATCACGAACGCGTACATCCTCCACCGGACGATGCGGGATCGCGCGCTCGCGGAGGGCGTCCACGGCGTCCTCGGGTTCGATGGGGCCGTGATGACGGACAGTGGCGCGTTCCAGCAGCATGTGTACGGCGGCGTCGAGGTCTCGAACGAGGAAATCGTCTCTTTTCAGCGGGACATCCGAGCAGACATTGGCACGTCGCTCGACCGGTTCTCGGAGCCGGAGCACGGGCCCGATCAGGCGCGTGCGGACGTCGAGGAGACGCTCGCGCGGACCCGCCGGGCGGCGGAGTTGAAGGGAGACATGCTCCTCGCCGGCGCGGTCCAGGGAGCCCTCGACCCGGACTTGCGCCGCCAGTGTGCGAAAGAGCTATCGACGATCGACGTCGCCGTGCACGCGATTGGAGGCGTCGTCCCCCTCATGGAGTCCTATCGGTTCCGCGACCTCGTCCGCGTGATCATCGCCTCGCGACAGGGACTTCGGCCGGACCGGCCCGTCCACCTGTTCGGCGCGGGCCACCCCATGATTTTCGCACTCGCGGCCCTCCTCGGCTGCGACCTCTTCGACTCCGCGTCGTACCACAAGTACGCGCGCGCGGGCCGGATGATGTTCCCGGATGGGACGCGCCACATCGAGGAACTCTCGTACGTTCCCTGTGAGTGCCCCGCGTGCGTGGGAAAGACACCGGATGCGCTGCGGAGGGACGAGCGCGCACTCGCGGAGCACAACCTCTACGTCTCGTTCGGGGAGGTCGCGCGGGTCCGCCAGGCGATCCACGCGGGAGACCTCTGGGAGCTCGCGGAGCGGCGCTGCCGCGCGCACCCCGCTCTGCTCGACGCTCTGAAGGAGTTGCGCCGCCATAGCGAGTGGCTCGAGCGGTTCGAGCCCGTGAGCCGCCATGGCGCCCTGTTCTACACGGGGGCCGAGACGATCCACCGACCCCTCCTCGCGCGGTACCGGCAGCGGCTCGTGGAGCGGTACAGCCCGCCTCGGCGGCGCGCCCTCGTGATGTTCCCGGAGGGGGCGAAGCCGTACGGCGCGCACTATGGAGATGCGATCCGAAAGGTCGAGGCCGTGTGCAACGCCCACTTCCTCGTGAAGTCCGCGTTCGGACCCGTGCCAATCGAGCTCGACGGGATGTATCCGATCGCGCAGTCTCTCGTTCCAGAGGAGCTCGACCTCGAGGTCGTCGAGGCGTCCGAGGTGTTCGCGCGACAGTTCATCGCGGGCGCGGGGTACGAGTTCGGCATCTTGTGGGACGGCGAAGCGACCCTGAGGGATCTCGACGCATGGCGGGAGCCGCCGGTGCCCATCGATTGGAACCTCGCGCGGGTCCGTGCGGTCGCAGACATGCAGTTCGGGCGCGGCGCCGCGGACGCCCTCCTCGTGGGCCGCGTCGACATCATCCGGTCTCGGCGGACGGGGCGGGTTCGGAACGTCCGCGTCGACGGTCGCCACATCCTTTCGATGCGGGCCCACGACGGGCTCCTCACGCTCCGTGCGGAGGGCGCAAAGGTTCTTCATCGCGCGTTCCCGAAGCCTGCGCTTCGCGTCGTCGTCGTTACGGAAACCGCCGAGTTCAACCGCGAGGGCCGGAACGTATTCGCGAAGTTCGTTGTCGACACGGATCCGAATCTGCGACCCGGGGACGAAGTCCTCGTCGTGGACCAGGACGACCGCCTCGTGGCGGTGGGCCAAGCGTTCCTGAACCCCGAGGAAATGATCGCGTTCCAGCGCGGGGTCGCCGTGCACGTCCGCGAGGGCCTACCCGCGTAGGAGCTTCTCCGCCACGGCGACGCACGCGAGATAGTCCTCGAGTGTGTGCAACAGGCTCCGGAACGACTCCGCCTTCGCCTCCGCGACGACGGTGCGCCCGCGCACGCGGGTCGTGATGTACGTCTCGTCGTCGACCTTCAAGGAGCGCGCGACGACCTTCGCGTTCCGCGCGGAATCGTATACGAGCTCGAGGCGGCACTGGACGTGCACGACCCCGCGATTCGCCGCGGCGGTTAAGAGGTTCGCGTCCCATCGCGGGCGGCGATGCGGATCCGGATCCACCGCAACGCGGTCCTCGTCGCGCTTGTGTTCGGCGTCATCGCGCTTCTCGCGAGCGTGACGTTCGCGGCGTTCCTCACAGGCTCATTCGAGATCCTCGCCCTCGTGCCCCTCTCCCTCTTCCTTTGGATTGTGATCTTCGTTTGGGCCGCGGCGCGTCTCGCCCGGCGGGGGAAGGGTGAGGAAGAGGAGTAGCCCCGGCCAGATTCGAACTGGCGTCGCAAGCTTTCCTCCCCGCGCGGCGCGCGGGTCCAAAGGCTCGCAGGCTTGACCGCTACCCCACGGGGCTGAGGCGACGCAATCGATGGGCCGGCTTAAAGGATTCGAACGGGCGCGTCACTTGATGTGGCCGATTCCCGCCATTTCGTTGTCCTGGACCTGCTGACCGGGCCGTCCGAGGGTCTGCGCCCCCGTGCCGTACTCCTTCCGCGCCTCCTCCTGTGGGACCGCGCGGAGAATGGGGACGAGGATCGAGAGCCGGTCGAACGCCTCGAACCACGTGAGGAGCGTGAGGTACGCGAGGATCCCGAAGATCGGCACGACGGTGATCTTCGCGCCGAGCGCGGAAAAGTAGACGCCCTCGAAGCCGCGGAACGGGAGCCAACCAAGGGGGAACGCGGCGACGAGGGCCGTGAGGCCGAGGTTCACCAGCGCGAACCAAATCCATACGGACCGTCGGAGCGGCCGCGGGGGCACGATCTTCGTCGGGAGGCGCCGCACGAAGAGGCGGAGCTGGGCGGAGCCAAACAGGAGGGCCGCGCACGCCACGATCCAGAGGAGCATCATCGAGGTCACGAGGCCCGGCGCCGCGAGGATCGCGCCCGTCGCGGCGAACTCCGCGAGCATCTCCGCGGCGGTGCGACCAACACCCGAGGGGTACCACAACCGCCAGACCGCAGTGAGGACGACCCACGCGAACACGAATAGCCCCGCGACGATTGGCAGGATTGCCGTGAGCGTCGGGATCCGGACCTCCTCCTCCGTGACAGGGTCGCGGCGGTGGAGGAGAATCGCGCCCACCCCGAGGGACACGAGGGCGGTTGCGATGAGCCCGAGGCCGATGAGGTCAAGGATTTCCGCGAGGAGGATCACCCCTGCCGCTCCGCTGAGGTCCGGGCTCGCCCCGCCGCCGAGGGTCGCCGCGATCACGCTCCCGAGGATCGCGACGCCGACAAGGACGATCCCGTTCTGGACCGTCATCACGCTACACCCCGCGCGACCCATGATGCTCGCGAGGTGGCGGACGGGCCAGCCCCGCTCCTCGTCGGGCCGAGTCGGGCGGTGCTCGATGATGATCACGGCCCCGCACGACGGGCATGTCGCTTCCCCGGGCTTAAGGGTCTGAAGGCAGTTCGGGCATTTCACGGGGGACCCTTCCCGGACTAGACCCGGGACCCGCTAAATCAACTCTCCGATAAGGTCCGCTTGGCGCCCCTTCAATCGGACGCGGGGGGAAAGGCATATTCGCGGCGTACGGGGCCTGGAAACGGTTAAGTCGCGCTCATCCGATGTCGGTGCCGTGGCGGGTGCAGCGCCTCCCCGAGATCCCCAGGTCGAGTTGAAGGATCGACATCGGGCGGCGAAGATGCGTGCGAAGGCCGCCGCGATGAAGCTGAAAGCGTCCCGCCTCGAGCAGCGGGCTCAAAAGCTGAAGTACAATGCGAAGCAGCTCGAGGAGTCTGCGGGCCGACTCGAGCGCGGCGCCGCCATCGCGGAGGAGCCGCACGTTATGGAATCGACGTTCGGAACGGACCCCCGCAAACCTTTGTAGGTCTCGACCGCTTCCTCTGCTCGCATGCCCGGCATCGTGTACGACCCGATCGACGCGTACATCCACGACCTTGCGCCGCGCGCGGACGACGCCCTCCGGGAGGTCGAGCGACAGGGACGGGAGGAACAATGGCCAATCGTCGGCCCCGTGGAGGGGTCCCTCCTCCACATCCTCGCCCGCGCCGTCCGCGCCACGCGGATTCTTGAGCTCGGTACGGCGATCGGATATTCGGGCACGTGGCTTGCCCGCGCGCTGCCGGCGGACGGCGAGCTCATCACGGTCGAGTGGGACCCGGACACTGCAGCAATCGCAACGCGAAACTTCACGAAGACAGGCGTCGCGAACCGTGTCCGGATCGAGGTCGGCTCCGCGGTCGACATCCTCCCCCGTCTCAAGGGTCCGTTCGACTTGATCTTCAACGACATCGACAAGCAGTTCTACGTCGAGGTCCTATCGCGATGCGTCGAGAAGCTCCGTGTCGGCGGGCTCCTCGTGACCGACAACGTCCTGTGGTCCGGGACTGTCGCCGCGAAACCGCGGGTGAAGGAGGCGAAGGTGATCCACGAGTACAATGAGCGCCTTGCCACGGACTCGCGGATGGTTGTCGTGATTGTGCCCCTCCGGGATGGCGTGTCGATCGCGATGAAGGTTCGGGATTGACGCAACGCGGGGAAAGGATATAGGCCGTCGGGGTCTCTCTCCCGGTCCGAAGGCTCGCATGGCGAAGCGCAGGCATGCAAAGGCCCCGCAGGAGCACTTGTTCGTCGAGACGGACGGGCAGGTGTACCTCGTGAAGGACCGTGGTGTCTGGCGGTTCCCGCGTAAGGGCGAACCGCTGCCGTTCCCAATGGCCGAGTCTCGGCGGTTAGACTTCGGCGCGGACGTCGTGCACCGGATGACGCCAGAGCTCGACCACCACCCGGAGGAGTGGTTCAACCGGGACGACCTGTTCTCTCGCGCGGACGTTGTCGACCTCGTGAAGAAGGCCGTGTATATGACCATGCCCCGTCTCGTCGCGGAGGTCGCCCTCGTGCGGGGCCACGACGTCCTCATGGTGAAGGCGAAGCGCGGGTTCTCCCGGGGGTTCTGGAACCTTCCCGGCGGCTTCCTCGACTTCGGGGAGCCGCCGGAGGTCGCCGTGAAGCGGGAGGTCGAGGAGGAGATCGGCGTGGACATCGTCCTCGACGGGCTCCTCGGCGTTTACCACTCGTCGTTCCCTGGGAAGCCGACCTTCACGCTCGGATTCGTGTACCGGGGCCACACGGACGAGACGTCCTTCCGGCTGAAGGTCGACGAGATCGAGGGCGTTGGCTGGTTCCCGATCCACCGGGCCGTGGCGCTGACCCGGAACCCGTTCGTGAAATGGGGCCTCTCCGACTTGTTCAAGCGGTTCGACCCGCCCCCGTTCGACGTGATGCGCCACGGCCTTCTCGCGAGCCGACCGAACCACCGCCATGGGCCGATCGTGTTCCTCGACCGCGATGGCGTGATCAACCGGGGGCGTCGCGGGTACGTTCGCACGCCGGACCACTTCGAATTCCTGCCGGGTGTGATCGAGGCGATGGCGGATCTTCGTAAGGGGGGCCACCGGATCGCGATTGTGTCGAATCAGGATGCGATGGGGTGGAAGCTCGTGCCGGAGAAGCAGATGCGTCGAATCCACGAGAAGATGATCGAGTCACTCGAAGCCGCAGGCGTGGAGATCGAAGAGGTCTATGTGTGTCCGCACCATGTGCTCTCCGATTGCCCGTGCCGGAAGCCGCGGCCCGGACTCCTGCTTGCTGCGACCCGGGATCTCGGAGGGAACCCGCGGGAAGCATGGATGGTCGGCGATAAGGTGAGCGACGTCGAGGCGGGCGTGGCAATCGGGTGCCGAACGATTTTCGTCGGCGACGCAAAGCGACGAAAGCGATTCGAAAAGGAACTTCGGGAAGTGAAGCCTACCGCGCTCGCGAAAAACCTCCGAGGGGCTGTGACGATGATCTCATCATCGGTTTGAACAAGGGCCTGTCAAGATTCTCTCTTCGACCATCGTGGGTCCCGGGCCCGGGCGTCGCTCGGGAAGTCATTTCCGTCAACGACGTCGCTTGCGTGCGCTCTTCTTCGCGACCGACTTGTGGCTCGCCGTCCTCTTCTTCCTGACCGGCGCTTTGCGTTTCTCGTAGCGGGGCTCGTATAGCTGGATTTTGATCCCGCCGGGAGCGGTGAAGTGGGTCACGAAGCCGTACCCGTGGTCTTCGACGTCCTGCGTGAACTGTACCCCCCGCACCTTGAGTTTGGCCACGGTGCCATGAATGTCGTCGCAGTAGAACGAGACGTCGTGGTCGCCGGCCTCGCTCGGATCCTCGACGGGATGCACCCCCAAGTCGCCTTCCCTAAAGTCGAAGATCCACCAACCGTCTCCGACATCGGTCCCGGGCAACTGCATCGTATCTTTGAAGAATCGGCGGGTTGCGTCGGGGTCCGATGAATACAGAAGGCCGTGGATTCCCCGGATCATTCTCCCTCCTCCTCGTAGTGTTTGTTGCCGTCGATGTGCGACTCCCTGAGCAATCCAGGTGACCATACTTAAGAACGTGCGTCACGCAGACGGTCGCACCCGCCAAAGCCTTATCCGCGGAGCGGGTTCCAACCGCGGGAAGTTTGATGGTCGAGGAGTACGGGTTCTTCATCGGTGGAGAATGGTCGACCCCAGCGGGGCGGAAGATGTTCGAGACGATCAACCCGGCAACGGGTGAGCTCCTCGCGACGTTTCCGCTCGGCACGTCGAAGGACGTCGCCGCGGGCGTGAACGCGGCGAAGGAGGCCTGGCCGAAATGGAAGCGGACGCCAGCACCGCGGCGCGGTGAGATCCTCCTCGAGGCCGCCAGGATCCTGCGCCGGCGGAAGGAGGAGCTCGGGCGAATCGTGACGAAGGAGATGGGCAAGATTCTCTCGGAGGGACGGGGCGACGTCCAGGAAGCAATCGATTTCCTCGAGTACGCGGCGGGCGAGGGTCGGCGGTTCTTCGGCGAGACCGTGCCCTCCGAGCTTCCGGACAAAATGTGCCTGACGATTCGCCTCCCCGTCGGGCCCGTCGGCCTCATCACGCCGTGGAACTTCCCGATTGCGATTCCGGCCTGGAAGACGGGCGCCGCGCTTATCGCAGGCTGCACGGTCGTGTTCAAGCCCGCAAGCCTCACGCCACTGTGCGCCGCGAAGTTCGTCGAGGTCCTCGACGAGGCGGGCCTCCCGCCGGGCGTGATGAACCTCCTCACGGGCGGTGGCAGCGTCGTCGGCCGGGGAATCGTTGACCACCCCGACATTCGCGCGATCTCGTTCACGGGAGGCGTCGACACGGGACGTCAGGTGTACGAGGCGGCCGCGAAGAAGATGATTAAGGCCGGCCTCGAGCTCGGTGGGAAAAATGCAATCCTCGCGATGGATGACGCGGACATCGACCTTCTGATGGACGGCGTGCTGTTCGGCGGTTTCGGCACCGCCGGACAGCGGTGCACTGCGACGTCGCGCATCATCGTCCACAAGGCAATCTATGATAACGTCGTCGACACGCTCGTGTCCCGCGCAGAGAAGCTCCGGGTCGGGAACCCAGTCGACGAGTCGATGGAGATGGGCCCCGTCGCGAGCGCGGACCAGGAGAAGAAGGTCCTCGAGTACATCGACGTTGGGAAGAAAGAGAAGGACGAACTCCTCCTCGGCGGCACGAAGCTCCGCGGCGGCCCGTACAACAAGGGCTTCTTCCTTGCTCCGACGATTTTCGCGGTCGACCGGACGAAGCGCCTCGCGCGGGAGGAGATCTTCGGCCCCGTGCTCAGCGTGTTGAAGGCGAAAGACTATGCGGACGCGGTCGCCATTTCGAACGACGTGCCGTACGGCCTGAGCTCGAGCATCTACACGCGGGACGTGCGCCTCGCGTTCCACGCAATGCAGGACCTCGAGGCGGGGATCACGTATGTGAACGCGCCGACGATCGGGGCGGAGGTCCAGCTCCCGTTTGGCGGGATCAAGGAGACCGGACCCACGGACACGCGAGAGGCCGGGACGACGGCTCTCGAGGAATTCACGTATGTGAAGACCGTGTACGTGGACTACAGCGGGCGATTACAGAAGGCGCAGATTGACACGGAGAGACTTGTCGGCCGATAAGGGAATTACTGGTTTGCCGGCGTCGTGGAACTCTATAGCAGCCAGTCTGCGGATTGGATGGATCCTGTCTGCCGTCTCCGTGTCCTTGCTCATGGCGCCGGCCTTGATCGCCTACTCGCCGATTGTCCCAGACAAGTTCGGCGCCTTTGTGCTTATCGGCCTCGGCCTCGTGGGAGGCGCCATTTTCGGCGGCGCTTCCGCCGCAAAGGTGTCAGCTGCTATCTTTCGGGGGTCACACGAGCGGCGCGCCCTGGTTGCTGCGAGTGTCTTGCTCCTCGCAATCGTGCTGCCCGTCACGTTGGCCGCAGTCTATGTCTGGGTCCGGGGTGAGGCTAGCAGCCTCTACTGGTACATAGTCTACATCGCGTTCTTTTCGGGCGCGATCGTTGTGGCTGCCCACGCGGTGCTCTTGTATGCTTCGACGACTTGGCGTCGTACGCTCCGTTGGCCAGCTTTGCTGAGCGTCTTTGGATTCGCGGGCGCAATCGCGTTGTCGTTTCTCTCGACCTCTGTCGCCGAGTCGTTCGCTCTCCTCACGTTTGGTCTTACAGTGATGACGATTGGGTGTGATGTTGCCGCGGGTGTATGGGCTACTGGAGCTAGGGGCCACGCCGCCCAAACCTCTGGCGATCGCGCGCGAGGCTGACGATGGAACCGCAGCGCCAGTCCAGCGGGGTCTGCACCCGCCTAGCACCAGGCGACAGACGGCCTGCCGAGTGTCACCTTGGGCGTCGCTCTCCTGGCCTAATGTTTAGTTGCCGCCACTTCCGAGCAAGTCCTTGTTCGGCTCCGTGAGGGTCCGCGGGTCTAGGAGCTTCTCCGCCTCCTCCCGCTTCAGAATCCCCTTCTGCACGACAAGCTCTTTGATTGGAATTCCCGTCCGCACGCTCTCCTTCGCAAGCTCCGCGGCCCGCTCGTACCCGATGATCGGGTTCAGCCGTGTCGCGATTGCAGGGCTCAGGTCCGCGGTCCTGTGGAGGAACTCCTTATTCGCCTCCAATCCGTCGATGCACTTCCGTGCGAACACCCGCGCGGCGGCCGCGAGAATCTCGATCGACTCCTGGAGGTTCCGGTGCATCACGGGCATCATCGTGCAGAGGTCGAGGTTCGAGTGGCTGTTCGCGACGGCGATCGCGACGTCGTTCCCCATCACCTCCGCCGCAACCTGCATCACCGCCTCCGGGATCACGGGGTTTACCTTCCCCGGCATGATCGATGACCCAGGCTGGATCGCTGGGAGCGCGAGCTCCCCGAGCCCCGCGCGGGGTCCGGACCCCATCCAGCGGACATCGTTCGCAATCTTCATCATGCTGAGCGCGACGGTCCGGAGCGCGCCGCTCGCCTCGACGAGCGAGTCCTGCGTGCCCTGTGCCTCGAAGTGGTTCTCCGCGACGCGGAACCGAACTTTCGTCGAGGCGTTCACCTTATCGACGACTTTCTGCGCGAAGTCCGGGTGCGCGTTGATCCCCGTGCCGACCGCGGTCCCTCCGATTGCGAGCTCCGCGAGCGAGGCCCGCGCGCTCTGCACCCGGCGGATCCCGTGGTCGACCTGGCTCGCGTACCCGCCAAACTCCTGACCGAGCCGGATCGGGGTCGCGTCCATCAAGTGGGTGCGGCCCGTCTTGACGATCGGGTCGAACTCCTTCGCCTTCGTCGTGAGGGACTTCTCGAGGTCCCGGAGCGCGGGGAGCAAATCCTGCTCGATCGCGACGAGCGCGGCAACGTGGATCGCGCTCGGGATCACGTCGTTCGAGGACTGGCTCATGTTCACGTGGTCGTTCGGATGGACAGGCCCCTTGTCCCCGAGGGGCGTCCCGAGGACTTCGTTCGCCCGGTTTGCGATGACCTCGTTCGCGTTCGAGTTCGTCGACGTCCCGCTCCCCGTCTGGAAGATGTCGATCGGGAAGTGGGCGTCGAGCTTCCCTTCCGCAACCTCATCCGAGGCCTGGATGACCGCCCTCGCGAGCTTCGGGTCGAGGAGGCCGAGCTCAAGGTTCGCCTCCGCGGCCGCCTTCTTGATCAACCCGAGCGCGTGAAGGAACCGCCGGCCGAATCGGAGCCCGCTGATGGGGAAGTTCTCGACCGCCCGCTGCGTCTGGGCGCCCCAGTACACGTCCTTCGGAACCCGAACTTCGCCGAGAAAATCCCTGTCCACGCGGAACTCGGTCATGGAGACCGAGGTTCCAAAGCGGCGCGAGGTATTTGAAGCGTCCGCACGGACCTCACGAACGTCGCCGGAATCCGTTGGGAACTGCCCCTGGCCCGGCGAATTTCGTCAGGATTACAGGGTCGCTTCTCGAACCTATAGCATGCGTAACCGGAGTCAGTGACAGCCGAAAATATAAAGCCGTTATAATCCCTTATGGGATTCCGACGAACGAAAGCGTTCGAGGGACCATGTCAGCAGCAACGAAGTCGGAACTCCTCGTCGACGAGGAGCAGCGGTGCCCGGAGTGTGGCGGCGAGCATCTCGTGCGGGACTACTCCCGCGGCGAGCTCGTCTGCGACGCATGTGGGCTTGTGATCAGCGAGAGCCAGATTGACCCCGGCCCGGAATGGGCCGCGTACAGCCCGGAGGAATCGGACCGCCTGTCGCGGACGGGCGCTCCCCGGAGCTTCTCGACGGGCGCGGTCGGCCTCACGACCATGATCCCTTCGGCGAACCGCGACGCGCGGGGGAACGCGATCCCGATGCGAGAGCGTGAGAAGTTCTACCGGATGCGGAAACTCCAGCGGCACAGCGGCCACAGTCGGCCCGGCGAACGGAGCCTCCCGGAGACGTTGCGGTCCGTGGACCGCGTCTCGGCGCTTCTTGGCCTCCCCAAGCCCGTGCGGGACGAGGCCGGGTTCATTTGCAGGAAGGCGCTCGAGAAAGGCCTTCTCCGGGGCCGCTCCATTGAGGGCCTCGTCGCGGCAGCGACGTACGCGGCGTGCCGGATCCTCGGCGTCCCGCGGACGCTCGACGAGCTCCAGCGCGTGACGGGCGTCCGGAAGAAGGTGATCGGGAAAGCGTATAGTGCGCTCCAGCGGGAGCTCACCCTGCGGGTACCGCCCTCCCGTCCTGAGAGCTATGTCCAGCGGTTTTGCTCCGAGCTCGGCCTGAGCCAGGCCGTCCAGGCAGAGGCGAACCGAATCATCAAGGAGATCGAGAAGGCGGATCCCTCCTTGTCCCTGAGCCCCGTCGGCACGGCGGCGTCGGCGATCTACGTCGCGAGCCTCGCGGCGGGCGAGCGACGCCCGCAGAAGACGATCGCGAAGGTCGCGGGCGTGAGCGAGGTCACGCTGCGGAACCGATTCCGGTTCATGAACGATTCGTTCATGAAGCAGATCGTCCTTCCGCGCGGCCGGGTCCCCCGCGTCGCGCAATAGGCCCGATGGCCTCGGGCAGCGTTGTCTCACGACTTCCGCTTCGCGCCGAGTTCGGGCGTTGCGAGGGACGGGCGCGTGCCCGTGGACCAGATCTTCTCTGCCATCGCGTGCATCGCGCCCGCGATCGCGGTGTCGTTCGTCCAGATTGCGATATCGTCGCCTCGCGAATAGGAGTCGTCGTCGGGAATCGGGTGGCTCATCAGGAACTCCTTCCGGTCGACGACGTGCATGAACACGGGCATCGAGAAGTCGATGTTCCGGACCTCCGCGTACTTCTCGAGGACATCGACATCCTTCCGGCTCTCCTCCGTGATCGGGAACGCGTACTTCAGCTTCACACCCTCCTTCGCCTTCTCGATGAGGATCGATCCGAAGGCCCGCATGATCCGGCCTGGGCTCTTCGTCGTCCCGATGCCATATGCCTCCCCCTTCGCCATGGAGTACATCTTGATGAGCCGCTCCCGCGCGTTCCTCCGCCCGTACACGGCCTCGAAGCGGCCCGCCTCTTCGACGGTCTCCCCGCCGACGACGGAAAACTCCGTCGCGAGGACGGGCAGCGACGTCTCGAGTGCCTCCGCCTTCTCTCGGAACTCCTGCGCGCGGTGCGTGACGAAATCGCCGAACGGGACCGGGGCGTACTTGAGCGGCGTCTCTGGAACGATCTCAACCAAGCCCTTTTCATGGAGCTGTTGCATCGTCGCGTAGATCCGCGTGCGCGGGACCCGCGAAATCGCGGGAATCTGCGACGCGGTCGCGGTCCCGAGGTCGAGGAGCGCGAGGTACACGCGGGCTTGGTATTCCGTGAGCCCGAATTCCCGCACTTTTCGAATCCGATCCGCGTTCACTGTCACAACGAACACCGTCGGGACGAGGTCTCCCTCCATCGAGGGGCGGCTATTAAACATTGACACCGGGATGAGTGACATGGGGAGTGCGAACGTCACGCGAC
>DATESQ010000098.1:0-13209 GCA_035283985.1 Thermoplasmata archaeon
CGGCCACCTCGGTCGATTCGGACTCTGGCATCGGACACCTCGACGCCTGTCGTCCGACGAGCGTAGTAGGTGGCTCCGGTTCAACGGGCCGTCAGTATTGCAAATACACTACATACCCGCCGGCTAAGCGGATTGAGCCTCTTACGTTCGTCGTATGTTGGGTTCTCTCGAGCGGCAGGTGATCGCGGCGGTGCAGCGGCTCCGGGCCGCGACGACGCGGGAGGTGCTCCATGACCTTCGCACCCAAGGCTCCGATGTCGCGTATACGACGGTCGCGACGATCCTGTCGCGACTCCATCGCAAGGGTCTCGTCGAGAGGCGACGGGAGCCGTTCAAGGGAGCGGACCGGTTCATCTATTCCTACAAGGACATCGAGTCCGAGTACATCGATGACCTCCTCGAGAGCCTAGAGTCAGCTTTCGGAAAGCGCGGAGTCGTCCATCTCGCACAGCGTCTCGAGCGGATGTCGGAGCAGGACCTCCGGCGGCTTCGGGACCGGCTGAGAGTATGATCAACCTTGGCCTCGTGTTCATCGCGTCCGCAGCTTGGTTCGCCGGAATCGGTCTCGTGGGATACGCCGCCGCACGGCGTTCGACGAGCAAGTCCCGCTACGCGGCCTTGAGCGTCTTCGGCCATGGCGCGTTCGCGTCCTCGGGTGCGATTGCCCTCTTCGCAATCCTCCATCTACACGGGTTGTGGCCGTTCTCGCTCCATGTCCACGAGCCCTCCGAGGCGCTGGGGGCGTTACTCGCCTGCGACCTCGAGTTGAGCTGCGGTATCTTCACGATCATGGCCCTAACCGGGGTTGTCCTCCTCGCCTCCTTTATTGTCAGCCAGACCGCATCACGCTTGCTCCTCCGGCGGTACAGACCTCTCGTGGACGAATCGCGTTCAGCGCGGCTCGCCGGTCGGTCCTCCCTGCGGTCGAACACGCGGCTACTCGTCGTCCACGACCGCGACGTGGACGCGTTCTCCTTTGCGATTTTGCGGCTCGACCGGCGGCGGGTGTTCCGCGCGGAGGACGTGATCGTGCTCACGTCGCGCCTCCTCGACATCCTGGCCGACGACGAGGTGTCCGCGGTCGTCGCGCACGAGGCGGCCCACGTCGAAGCCCGCGACGACCGGTACATCCCGTTCTTCCACACGCTCTCGATGCTCCTATTCTTCGACCCCGTCCTTCGGGTCCTCCGCCGCCGCGTCGCGCGGCACCACGAGTTCGCAGCGGACGCGGAGTCCGCTCGCACCACGCGGCAACCTCTGAGTCTGGCGCGGGCCCTCCTGAAGGTGTACCTCGAAGGGATGCCCGCCCCGCATGCAACGGGGTTCTTCGGCAGGGGAAGTCGTGCGGAGCTGCTTCACCGAATCGAGGCCCTCCTCGCGCTGGATGCAGCGGGACTTCGGCCCGCACGCTAACCGTAAGTAGGGAGGCTTCAAAGGAGGCCAGCGAACCTTCAGACGGGCGGTGGATGCATGGCGGACCGGAAGCGGTGCCCTCAGTGTGAGGTTTCCGTAAAGGCCGAGAACTTGGCGGAGCACGTCGAGCGGGTTCATCCCGGTGCACGGGATCTCCTGAACCGAGATGTGAGACGAGAGATCGACCTCGCGGCTCGGCGTAGCCGTCCGCTCTCGCGGGCAAGCTGGCGGCTCGGGGCTGCGGTCTTGGCGGTCGTCCTCGCCCTCGCGGTTGGAGCGTGGGCGATCGGGACGCAGGGTCCGGTGGCAGCCGGTCGAATTTCCTTCGATCAAGCCACATGGGATTTCGGTGACATTGGACAGGCGGAGATCTCCCACACGTTCCGGATTACAAACGTCGGTTCGGGTCCTCTGCGCCTTCAGGGGATCTCGACTTCGTGCATGTGCACCTCCGCTGCGTTCGTTTATGGATTGCTCACGAGCCCTCGGTTTGGACAGCACAACAATCCGACGTGGGAGCTCTCTTTGCCGGCAGGTGCGGAGGGGAGCCTTGTCGTATATTACGACCCGACTGTCCATCCGGAGCGGGGCCATTTCGAGCGGGACGTCTTTGTGCTGAGCGACGACCCCTTGCAACGCGAAACGACATTCACGATTCATGCGAACGAAGTGTGAGGTCAGTCCTGTGGAGAGGGAGACGAAGCCGGACGGCTCATGCCACGACCATTCCCTCGGTGCCCTCGCGGAGACGCCCCCTCCTCGACGGCGGGTCCGCCATTCGAGGGCGCAGTTCGTTCTGCTCGTCGCAGGGATGTCCGCGATCCTTCTCGCCGCCTCCGTCGTGGCATACCTCGTCGCATCTTCGCGGACCCCTCTAACGGTCCCAGTGGGCGCCACGGTGTACTACAACGAGGCGTGTAGCGACTGCGCGGTCTATCTCAACGGCGAACTCCTCCCCGCGCTCCGCGAACGAGGATTCGATCCTGTGGTCGTGAAGGACTACATCAATGACCGGAGGTACCGGGCGGAACTGACGGCGCTGAACGATGCCCTCGGCATCCCGTTCACGCTTCAGAGCCACCTCGCGACCTTCATCCGAACGGACCGACTCGTCGTGTTCGAGGGCCATGTGCCCGCCCCGCTCGTGGGGCAGTCCCTCGCGCCCGCAGCTGGCGCTCCGCCGCGGCTCCTCTTGTACCAGGACTCGATGGGCTCCATCATCTCGTATCGAGCGTGGGCGTTTGCAGGGGCGCCTCAGGAATATGCGATCTCCGAGCCGATCGCCACGTACTATTCTTGGCTTTCCGCGAATCCATCGACAGAATTCGGCTCCGGACCGGTCCTCCCCATTGTCCTCGTGACCGGTTTCCTCGACGGGCTGAACCCGTGCGCGTTCGCGGTCCTTCTGTTCTTCGTCTCCTTCCTGTACGCGGTCCGAGCTCCTAGAACTGACGTCCTTCGGACGGGAACCCTCTACGTGTATGCCGTGTTCCTCGTCTACTTCCTAATTGGGCTCGGCCTGATGCAGGCGATTCTCTTGACGGGCGACCCGCACTTCATGGCGAAGCTCGGTTCTGCACTCGTCATCGGCCTGGGCGGTCTCACCCTCTCGTCGTTGGTTTTCCCCAAGATCCCCCTCTTGGCCAGGATGCCTTCTGCCGCGTGGACGCGGGTGCGCTCCCTCCTCATGAAAGGGTCGATGCCGTCGGCCACCGTCGCGGGGCTCGTCGTGGGTCTGTGCACGTTCCCCTGCTCCGGCGGAATCTACGTCGCTATCCTCGGATTCCTCGCGGCGAAGGGGTCCTTCCTGGAGGGCCTTGGGTACCTCTACTTGTACAACCTCATGTTTGTAGTGCCGCTCATCGCGATGCTCGCCGTCGTGTCGAACCGACGCGTCGCGGTCAAGGCGGCGCAGTGGGAGCGGTCGAACGCCCGGAACTTCAAGGCCGTGATGGCGGGCGCGATGGTCGTCATGGGTGCGGTCATCCTCGCCCTCGTGTGGTGAATCGACCTCCAACTAGGCGGACCGCCCCGCGGAGGCGCGAATTCGGGAGAGGTAATCCCGTTGCAGCTCTTTTGTCGTCCGTGTCTTCCCGGGCCCCGCCTGAGGGAGTTCGGGGACGAGGACGACATCGTGAACGTGGGCGAGCAACGGGTTTAGCTTCTCCTTGATCGCCCGTCGGAAGTCCTGCCGCAGCCGTTCCCGGAAGTCCGGGGAATCGACCTGGGTGGGGTCTCGAGGAACTGCATAGATCACAAGCACGTGCTGGCCGCTCCCGTCGACATCGACCGCCGTGGGCTTCGCGTCGTACACCGCCTCGTGTCCGATGGCGCTCCGGATCTCCTCCGCGCTCGTCTTTACGCCGTTGAGGTTGATCATGTCGTCGATGCGGCCGTGATGGCGGTAGTATCCGCCGCCGAGCCGCTCGAGTTGGTCTCCGTGGCGCCGGAGAACTTCTCCGTTCGGGCCCTGGGGAAGACCTTCGTAGTACTCCGCAAAGTGGTCGTAGTTGAGGAGTTCGTTCGAGAGACCGATCGATGGCGGAATCAGGAACACCTCCCCTCGCGGAGCGGGCGTGCCGTCGTCGAGAATCAGGAGGTCGAGCCCGAGGGCGGGCGTCGTGAACGTGGAGGGGGCGCAGGGCTGCACCACGGTCCCCGTGATGTACCCGCCGCCGATTTCCGTCCCACCGCAGTATTCGATGATTGGCCGGTAGCCCGCAAGGAACATGAGGTACAGCATCTCGTCAGGCGTGGACGGCTCCGCAGTGGAGGTGAGCAGCCGAATGCGGCTCCAGTCAAGCCCCTCCATCGTGCGCCCCGTCATCCAACTCCGGACAAGCTTCGGCACGACCCCGAGCATCGTTACGCCCGCGTGTTCGACGAACTCCCCGAACTCCCGGCGGTGGGGCGCGCCGACGAACAATGCCATCGTCGCGCCGTTGATGAGGCTCGCGTACGTGAGCCAAGGACCCATCATCCATCCGAAGCTCGTCGGCCACGCGAGCACGTCGGATTCTTGGGCGTCGTGGTGCAGGAACGCGTCCGCTGCGCTCTTGATCGGGGTGACGTGAGTCCACGGGATCGCCTTCGGGTCTTTCGTTGTCCCGGAGGAGAAAAGGATGTTCGTGGGGTCGGAGGGTCGGCAGGGGACTGCAGTGAACTCCTCCCCCCCTCCGAGAAAGTCCTCCCATGCGACATCCCCCGCACGGATCGTGCGGGTCTCTTGTTCACCGTGGGAAGGGAGGACGATCGCTCGGGGGCCGTCCGCGGCAACGACCTTCTCGTAGATCCCGTGTTCCTTCTCGTCGCGGACATACGCGTCGATTGTGAAGACCGCACGCGCTCCGGCAATCCGGGCCCTTTTCGCGAACTCGGGCGGGGCGGACGTGTCCGCGATCCCGACCACACAGCGGCCTGCTAGAATCGTCCCAAGGTAGATCGCGACGGACTCCGGCGTCATCGGCATGAACAGGGCAACGCGCTCCCCTCGTCCTACACCGAGAGCGGCGAATCCGCTCGCGACGCGAGCGCTGAGTCGTCGCAGCTCCCGGTAGGTCAGCCGGCTCTGATCGGGGGAACCTTCCCAGGCCGCGAGGATGGCGACCTTCTCCGGGTCCGCCTGGAAGCAGCTCTCTGCGATGTTCAGCTCGGCCCCAGGAAACCAGTCGGGACGGGCCAGGTCGGTACTGCGAGCCAGGATTCGTTGCGGGGGCCTACGAAACACGACGTCGAACTCTTGGACTAGGTCCGCCCAGAACTCCTCCCGATGCTCTACCGACCAACGGTGGAGCTCCGAGTACGCTGAGAACCCGCGCTTCCTCATGAGCCTCCCGACGTTCGAACGCGCCGCATCCGCCGGGGCTGGCACCCATGCGGGGCCGGGTCCCGCTTCCTGGTTGCGGTCGGCGTAGACCCAACGATACAGGTCGCGGTGCAGGTCGAAGTTCCATCGCACCGACGGCTCGGACACGAGGATTCGGGAGACCTGGGTCCAAGTCTCGACTTGGCGATTCGCGGTCGAGGCTGGCGGCCGGTGCGAGGGAGCCCCCCTGATGCGAAGTTCGAGGCGTTTTGCATCCGCCCGGTCGAGGCCGTATCCCTCGAGTTTCGGGAACGTCCGCGGTCGCACGACGCAATGCAAGCCCGGGACGCGTATTAAGCCTGCGGGCAGGCCAATGTCCGTCGCGCGACGGCCACGACATCAGCGGACGCGGTGGGCTTCTTCGACGGCGCCTTCGACCGCCTCGCGTGCGGTGCGCACCGGGACGAAGAGCTCCCTCGACACGTCCAACTTCTCGAGTTCCCACGACCGCAGGGCGAAGACTTTCTTCCCGAGGTCGAGGGCGTATGCGATCTCGGTAAGTGTGCCGAAGCTTCCATCGATTGCGATGATCGCGTCGCCGGTGCGGACGACAATCGCATTGCGGGCGGTGCTCATCGCAGTGACGACAGGGATGTCCACCCAGGGATTCGCAGCGGCGGCGTCTGGTCCCGGGAGGATCCCCACGGTCGTGCCCCCGCCGCGCTTCGCCCCCTTGCACGCCGCCTCCATGACGCCGTTCAAGCCGCCGCACACGAGGACGGCGTCGGCGCGCGCGATCAGAAACCCGACCTCCCCCGCCAGGACAAGCGCTTCCGGAGGCGCGGAATCTGAACCTCCAATCACGGAAACGAGGGCCTTCCGATCCGCCATGGCGACGTTCCAACCTCTGCGCACCCTTAAGGCTTTTTCAGCCTCCGGTGTCACCGGCTCGATTTTCGGCGGGACTTCGCTCTCTTCGGAGCCCGCGCCCACCCCGGATGCGCGACGAGTCCATAGTGGTACGGTCCGACCTCGAATGGCGCCTTGGGGAGAAAGCCTCCGCGGCGGAGGAGCTCCTCCGCTTCTTGCGGGGTCAGGCGATGCTCGCGCGGCGGTCCGATCTTCTGTTTGAGCTTCTTCCAGTCCACTATTCCAAGGGCGCCTGCGGGCCGGAGGATTCGCGAGGCTTCCCGTAACGTGCCGAGTCCCTCGAGTTCGTGGAGCACGCACGCCATGAAGGCGAAGTCGACGGACTGGTCGGGCAGAGGGACCGCGTCCTCGATGGATCGCAGGGCGGTCACGCGAAGCTCGGAGCGCTCGGCGACATGGGCCCGGAGGTCCTCGAGCATCGGCTCCTCGACATCGATCGCGTACACGCGCCCTTGGTGCCCGACGATCTCAGCGATCGGAACCGTGAAGAATCCGGGCCCCGACCCGATGTCGGCAACGGTGTCCCCGGAGCGGATGGGGAAGCGTTCGAGAATGGCCTTGGGGTCAAGATACCGCGCCCGGTCCGGATCCATGAGGATATCGCGATGGGATGGGTCGAACTTGCGGGAGGGCGCCAAGGCTCTCCCACCCGCATCGACTTCTCCCCGCCATAGTCGTTTCGGACGGTCGCCGTCCTTCCGAGAAAGACCTTTAGCGGGTCTCGGGCTTACGCCCGCCATGCGCGATCCGCTCGCGAAGTACTTCCGGTGCAGTGACCGCGAACGTGCCGTCTTCGAAGCCGGCGTCAAGCTCGGCTCCGTGTATCATCAGTACGTCGGCTCGCCCGTGGATCGTCGAAGCGTGCGGGCGCTCGAGCGTGCGATGGAAGCCGGGATGCGCGCGCAGCCTCATGTCGTCTCCGCTCGCGTTCGGATCGACCGCGCTGCCCTCGTTCGCGGAACGACGAAGATGGGCTACGCGAGCCTCACGGGAGACATGCTCGACGTGGCCGTGACAACGCGCGTGAGCGGGTCGACCGCGGTCGGTCGCCTGCGGTTCGTGCGAGCGCTGAAATATCCTGTGATGAGCATCGAGCGCGTCTCTTAAGGTATCCCGCCAACCCTTAATATCGGGGCCCTCATCGGTCGGCCTTAAGATGGTTCGGCGTCGCACGGACGAGGTTGAGCTGAAGTTTCGGCGGGACCTCGGACTCCGGGACATCGTGATGATCGGTCTCGGGCCGACGATCGGGACGACGATCTTCCTCCTCGTCGGGCCCGGGATCGGCATCGCAGGCGGATCCCTCGTCCTCGTGTTCTTCCTGACGTTCCTCGTCACGATTCTCACGGCGCAGGCGTACGCCGAGCTAAGCTCCGCCTTCCCCGAGACCGGCGGCGGTTACCTCTGGGTCAAGAACGCGATGCGGCAGCCGATGGGCTTCCTTGCGGGATGGCTCGGCTGGTTCGGCCATTCCATTGTCTGTTCGTTCTACGTCCTGAGCTTCGGCCTCGGGGTCGTCCTCTTTCTTGATGCCAACAGCCTCGTTATCACGTTCTGGTCTTCCGCAGACCGATTGTGGCTGGCGAAGGCCCTCGCGCTCATCGTCCTCGGCGTCTTCATATACGTAAACTACCGCGGGACGCGCACGACAGGCCGGTTGAGCGTCATCATCACCTTCGCACTCCTTGCGATCGTCATCACGTACGCCCTCGCGGGCGTTGCTTGGTTCCTCACCCACGACCTTCCCACATCGAACCTTGAGCCGTTCTTCCTGTACGATACCCTCGGCGAGAACGCGTTGTCGATTCTCATGGCGATGGGGTTCACGTTCATCGTGTTTGAGGGGTACGAGATTATCGCGCAGACCGGGGAGGAGACGAAGGACCCGGGCCACAACATCCCGCGCGCAAACTGGATCGTCTTGACGACCGCGGCCGCGATTTTCGTCGTCGTCGCGTTCGTGACGTCGGCCCAGATTGGGGTGCCCACCGCGGTCGCGACACCCCTAGACGAGCAGCCCCTCATCGTCGCTCTGGTTGCCTCGCGATTCCTCCCATTCGGACTTGAGATCATCGCGTTCGGAATGATCTTCGGTTCCTTGGCCGCCCTGAACTCTATGGTCTTTTCCGCATCCCGCGTAGCGTTCGCGATGGGGCGCGACCGGTCCCTCCCGCGGGTTTTCGGCCGCCTTCACCGCCGGAACCGAACGCCCTTCGTCGCGATCATCGCGAGCGGCGTCCTTGTTGGATTGTTCGTTGCGGGTCTCGACGTCCGCTCGATTGCGGCCTCCGCCGGTATCATGTTTCTCATTCTGTTTGTCCTCGTGAACGCCGCCGTCTTGATTCTCCGACGGACAATGCCAAACACGCCGCGGACGTACCGCGTCCCCGCGGTTCCCGTGACGCCCGTCGCTGCGATCATCGGGAACGGCGTCCTCGTCGTTGCGCTCCTGTTCCTTGAGTCGTCCGCTGTCATCCTTGGTCTCGTCTGGATTGCACTCGGCCTCGTCATCCACTACGCGTGGGCGAAACGGGAACGGATCGCAGAAGTCGCCGGTCCCATCCTCGAGGCGATCATCCCCCTCCCGGAGGAGAAGTATCACATCCTCGTCGCGGTGGAGAACACATCCGACACCGCACTTGTCGAATTCGCCGCGCTAGTCGGAAAGGTGGAGGGTGCGGAGGTCACGCTGATGCACGTCATCGAGGTCCCGTCGACGCTTCCGATTGACGCGATTGACCGGCTGTACGCGTTCGAGGTCCGCAGGAACATGGGCGATCTACGGAAGCTCGTGTCCGATGCCAGGGTCAGCGTGACGGCTCGCGTCGTCGTTTCCCACGAGGTCGCGGAGGCCGTCCTCGAGAGCGTCGAGAAGGAAGACGTGAATCTCCTGATCGTCGGCTGGAAGGGGACGCGGCGGCGCGGCTTGGTCCTCGGATCGAACATCGATCGCTTCGTGCAGGAGGCGCCCTGCGACATCGTCGTCTTCAAGATCGCGGGCTTGAAGCCGAAGCCCGAGCGGATACTTCTGATGAACGCGCCGGAATGGCACGTGAGCTATGCGACTGGGTACGCGATCCTGCTCGCGAAGAAGCATCGGGCCTCGATCACGATCTTCAGCGCGGCGCAGACGGAGATGGAGCTGAACCAGGAGAAAGCGTACTCTAACCGCCTCGCCACAATGTGCCAAACCCACGGGGTTCCGGTCGAAGAGAAGTTCGCGAAAGTGCGGTCGATCGTCGACGCGGTCGTCGATGAGTCGCGCCGGTACGACCTCCTCGTTGTGGGGGCGTCCAGCGAGTGGCGCCTCACCCAGTTCGCGTTCGGGGCAATGCAAGACCAGATTGCCCGGCGGGTGGACTGTCCCGTCCTCATGGTCCGTAAGGTGCGGAGGCAGGAGGAAAGCCGTCAGCCAGCCCCGTAGGACCGGCTGTCGGGGCCCCGCCTGACATGGCACGGTTTTCGGGCCTGACACCTCCGGCTCCATCGTCGGTCTTTAAATAAGACTCGTTAAATATAAGAAATGCAATACAGGTACAACAGGATTCTGGATGGGTGAGGCTCCAAAAATCGGGATCACGGGACTTCCTGGCGCAGGCAAAACGTACGCCCTGCTCAAGGTCATCGAGATGCTCGAGGCGGACGGCCTCAAGGTCGGCGGGATGATCACGGAGCCGATCGTGAAGAAAAACCGTCGTGAGGGCTTCTACGTGATGGACTGGGCGACGAAGGAGCGCCGGGTGTTCGCGTCAAAGGACATCGAGTCGAAAACAATGGTCGGTCGCTACGGGGTCGACATCTCCGCGCTCGAGGAGGTCGGTGTTCAGGCACTCAAGTACGCGACGAAGAACTCGAATGTGATCGTGATTGACGAGGTCGGGAAGATGGAGGTCGAGAGCCCGAACTTTATCGCGGCCGTGAAGGATGCGCTCGACGAGGACAAGCCGCTGATCCTGACGCTCCACAAGAAGTCCCGGAACCCGCTCCTTCAGGACATTCGTCGGCGCGACGATGTCCGGATCCTCGAGGTCACGCCGGTGAATCGGAACTTGCTCCCGTACAAGATCGTGAAGTTGATCAAGGGCGAGATCGTCTAGGGAAGCCCCTTAAGCATCCGAACCAATTCCGCGAGTCGTGGAGATTGATTACCCGACCCGCCAGATCCGGGAGGGACTCGTCGACTTCCTCGTCCCCGACATCCCCCGGCGTCCGGGACCGGGGTCCCGGTCCATGCTCCCGTTCTACAACCCCGCGATGGCCGTCGCCCGAGACGTAAGCGTTCTCCTCGCGGAGCGGACCGCGCCCCGAGGCGCCGCGGTCCTCGACGGGCTCGCCGCGGCGGGCGCACTCGGCCTCCGAATCGCGGTCGAGGCGAGCAACGACCTCGACCTCACCTTGAACGACCGGAATCCGCGGGCCGTCGCGCTGATCCAAGAGAACGCCCGCCGAAACCCCGCACCTCGAATCACGATCACCCATGAGGACTTCAGCGCTCACGTCGCCACACACCATTACGACCTCGTCGAAGTCGATCCCTTCGGGTCGCCAGTCCCTTTCCTCGACGCGGCGCTCCGGTCCGCGCATCGGGGTTCAGTCCTCGCGGTTGCGGCGACTGACACCGCCGTTCTCTGCGGGGCGAAACCAGAGGCCTGTGAGCGCCGGTACCTGGCCCGTGTGCGGACGACGGACGCGTACGCGGAGGTCGCCGCACGGGTGCTGATGGGCTACATCGCCCGCATGGCGGGACGATTCGACAAGGCCGTCGAGCCGATCATGGTCTTTGGTGCGGAACACTTCTTGCGTGCTTGTGTCCGGATCTCGGAGGGCGCAGCCCGAGGGGACCGGTGCCTCTCGAACCTCGGGTGGATTCGGGTCGATTCTTCGACGGGCGTTCATAGCCTCGCTACAGAGTCCGCCGCGGATGCGATCGGTCCCCTGTGGCTCGGTCCGCTCGTCTCAACGGACGTCCTCGGACGTCTGGAGGCGAAGCCGTATATGGGCACCGCGACCGCGCGGCTGCTCGATGATCTTCGGGGCGAAGCGGGCTTTCCACCCTTCTACTTCGAGAACAACGCGACCGCGGGCCGCCTTGGTGTGGACCCGCCACGGATGACGGAAGTACTCGCCCGGATCGGCGCCACGGGCCATCGCGCGGTCCCGACTCACTTTCGGCGGAACGCGTTCAAGACGGACGCGCCGTGGGACGTCGTGCGCCAAGTCTACGGAGCGCCTTGAGGGTCATGAGGTCCCGCCTCGAGGTCCCCCGCATCGATCCGTCGCTGCCGGCCCTCATACTTTTCGCCCAAGACCGCGACGATCACCGCAGCCTTCGCCCCGCCGATTCCCGGAACCTGGCGGAGCGCGGCCTCGTCCGCCGCAAACACGGCCCTCACGGATCCGAAGTGCTCGAGGAGATTCCGGGCGAGCACATCGCCGACGCTCGGCAGGCCCTCAACGAGGAATCGCTGCCGCTCCTCGAGGGTGCGCGTCTTCGGTTTGTGGCGCACGCCGTACTCCACTCGAACTTTCGACTGGCGTTTCCAGATCACAGACAGGAGGACCGCCGTCTGCTCTCGGTCCGCCGTCGTGAGGATCGGCACTCGCTCGTCGATCTCGATCGCGGCGACCGCGCCGAAGATCGCCCGCGGCGTCTTGAAATCAGAGATCTCAGCGAGGTCACCCTCCAGGATCAGGAGTGCGACCGGGTACGCCTCGCGGAGTCGGCGGAGTTGCTCGAACAGCCGTTTCCGGATCAGGCTCGCGAAGAAGTCCTGGAGCGTCTTGCGCTCGATCCCAATCTCGCCGCATACATAGTCGCCCGGCGTAATCTTCCGGCGGACCGCGCTCACGCCGAGCTCCACAAGCCGGTCGTGGATCGCTCGCGGCTCGTTCGCATCGACGACGAGGTCGGCGGGCATCGGCATGTTATCCAGCATTAGGCTAAAGGCTTGTTCGCCGGGCCGCGCAGGCTTATAGAGGTTCTCGAGTTCGCGGCGTGTGATGACGAAGTCCCCGCGCCGAGAGACCGCGAAGATCCTATTCGCGACTCTCGTAGGCACGATGGACAACAACGCGCTGATTCCGATCATCGCCTTCTACGCGATCTCGCTCGGCGCGGACCTTTTCATGGCGGGGCTCATCGTCGGTGCGTACTCGATCGTCCACGTTCCCGCGAACCTCGTGTTCGGACGAGTTGCGGACCGGATCGGCCGGAAGCGGCCGCTCGTGTACGGCCTCCTCTGGGATTCGATCAGTCTCGCGCTGTACGCCGTGGCAGCGTCCCCGATCGGCCTCCTCCTCGTTCGACTCTCCCACGGGCTCGGCGGCGGGTTCGTCGGACCTGCTTCGATGGCGCTCGTGACGGAGCGGTCGGCCCCGGGCCGTACGGGCCGTGCCCTCGCGCTCTACGGGATCTCCATTGCCATCGCGGTCATCGTCGGCTTCGCGTTTGCAGGGATTGCGTCCGCCCGGGGAGCCTACACGACCTTGTTCTTCGGAATCTCGGCGGCCGTGTGGATCGGGGCCGTCGTCGCCTCGCGAATCTCGGAACGCGCCGACAGAGGTCGAGCCGCCCCACCCCTCGACCGCCGGGCGTTCCTCGCGTTTCTCCGGTCTCGCCGACCGATCGCGGGGTGCGCGGCGATTTTCGCTCTCTACTTCGTCCTCGGTGCGCTCGTAACGATCGCCCCCGATTTTCGCGGGCCCCCGATCGAGCTGACAGACACGCGTTTCGCAATCGCGCTCACCGCGTTCGCGCTCGTGTCCGTCGCCGTCCATTACCCGAGCGGCGTCCTCTCGGACCGGATCGGGCCAGCCCTCCCGTCTGCGGTCGGCCTCGCCGCCACCGCCGCGGCCGTCGCCCTCCTTCCGAGGGCTCCTTCGTACGGCGCGTTCGTCGGACTCATGGTCCTGTTCGGTGTCGGCCACGGCCTCGTGTTCCCGTCATCCTCGAGCCTCGTGTCGAGATCCGCTCGCTCCGACTTTCTCGGCCTCGCGTCGGGGGTGTACTACGCCCTCCTCGTCGCGGGCGTGGCGATTGGCGCACCGCTGTCGGGGGCGCT
>DATESQ010000099.1:0-3374 GCA_035283985.1 Thermoplasmata archaeon
CTAGTCGGGAAAGGCTATAACGCCTCTCACTCTTGACGGCGGCGGACCGATCGTGCCATCGTCGGAGATATCTGGATTCTACAAGAAATCGGCCGAGGACCGCTGGAAGATCGTCCAGGAGTTCGGCGGCCTGTCGGACGATGAGGTCCGAACCCTTGGAGACACGGGGGCCCTCAAGTTCGACCAGGTCGACCGGATGATCGAGAACGTCGTCGGGACAATCCCGGTACCGCTGGGAATCGCAGTGAACTTCCGGATCAACGAGAAGGACTACCTCGTCCCGATGGCGATCGAGGAGCCCTCCGTCGTCGCGGCCGCGAGCAACGCCGCAAGAATGGCCCGCCCGAAAGGCGGGTTTGCCGCAAGCACCTCGGGGCCAATCATGATCGGGCAGATACAGCTCACACACGTCCCGGACCCGCACTCCGCGCGGCTCGCAGTCCTCCACGCGCGGGAGGAGATTCTCCGACGGGCGAACGAAAAGGACCCGATCCTCGTTAAGCTCGGCGGCGGGGCGAAGGACGTCGAGGTCCGGGTCATCGCCACGCACCGCGGGCCGATGGTCGTCACGCACCTCGTCGTTGACACGCGGGACGCGATGGGGGCGAACGCGGTGAACACGATGGCGGAGGCCGTCGCGCCGTACCTCGAGGAGATCACCGGCGGGCGTGTCTATCTGAGGATCATCTCGAACCTCGCGGTGAAGCGCCTCGCGCGGGCCCGCGCGGTCTTCGCGAACGACGCGATCGGAGGACCCGAGGTCATCGAAGGCATCCTCGAGGCGTACGCGTTCGCGGAGGCGGACCCGTTCCGGTGCGCGACCCACAACAAGGGAATCATGAACGGCATCGACGCGGTCGTGATCGCGACGGGGAACGACTTCCGGGCGATCGAGGCGGGCGCGCATGCGTATGCGGCCTGGAAGGGGGGTGGGTACCACTCGCTCACGACATGGGAGAAGAACTCCGCCGGGGACCTCGTGGGAACGATCGAGCTGCCCATCGCCGTGGGCCTTGTCGGCGGGGCGACCGCGGTCCATCCGACCGCGAGGGCGTGTGTCAAGCTCCTCGGCGTGAAGACCGCACAGGAGCTCGCGGAGGTCATCGCCTCCGTGGGACTCGCCCAGAACTTCGCCGCCCTGCGGGCCCTCGCGACGGAGGGGATCCAGCGCGGGCACATGAGCCTCCACGCGAGGAATATCGCTGCGACAATCGGTGCGGTAGGCGGAGAGATCGACCGGGTCGCGGAGATCCTCGTGCAGGAGCGAAAAGTCCGCATGGACCGCGCGAAGGAGGTTCTCGAGGAGATTCGGAGCAAGGGAGGCGGGTGAGATGGCCAAGCCGAAGGACGGAGAAACGTACGTCAGATCCCTCAAGGCGCCCGTCGCGGCGATTGTGGGAGAGCTCCGGGCGATGGTGCGGAAGACGGCTCCGGAACTCGAGGAGAAGATCAAGTACAGCTTCCCGCACTACGATCTCGACGGCACCGTCGTGTATATCATGGCGGCGTCGGAGCACGTGGACCTCGGATTCTACGACGGCGTGGACCTCAAGGATCCCAAGAAGCTCCTAGAGGGAACGGGCAAGCGACTCCGGCACGTGAAAATCCGAACATCGGGTGCTGTGTCAAACCCCGCGCTCAAAGCCCTCGTAAAAGAGGCTGTCAAAGTCCGAACGCAAGCTACGAAATGACAAGGGCATTCAGATGTTTAGCTGGTATCGTTACAGACGTACATTATCGCGGTCAAGGTCTGATATGCCGCCTGACATAATAAATAATCGTTAAATCCGCTATAACATATTCTTTTTACGTTTCGAGCTAAACTACGTACAAAGCGATTATTCTGTCGCCTAGATAGAAATCCGAATGCGATCAGGATCGCCCAGGATCGGCGTGCACATCCTCCGTCCGCCCTCTCATTTCACTTTGTCCGACTTTCGTCCGACACCTTTTTAACGCTGACGCGTATACGCGGTCCGAGGATGGGTGCACTCACGCACGTCGCGGTCTATTCGAGAGTCTCGACGGAAGAACAGGCCAAGGAAGGTTACTCCCTCGAGGCGCAGCAGGAGCGACTCGAGGCGTACTGCAAGGCCCGTGGATGGGCGATTGCGAAGCTGTACGTCGACGACGGCCACTCCGGGCGGGACACCCGACGACCCGCCTATCGGCGGATGATGGAGGAGCGGGAACTCTGGGACACAATCCTCGTGATCAAGATGGACCGCATCCACCGGAATTCTCGCAACTTCATGGAGATGATGGACGACCTCCGCCGATGGGGGAAGAACTTCGCGAGCGCAACGGAGTCTCTCGACACCTCGACCGCAATGGGCCGGTTCGTGATGGACATCATCCAACGGATCGCGCAGCTCGAGTCCGAGCAGATCGGCGAGCGCGTGTACATTGGGATGAGCCAGAAGGCCCGCCGCGGGTCCGGTATCCTCGGATTCGAGACCCCCTTCGGCTTGGAGTACCGGAACGGCCGCCTCGAAGTGCATCCGCGAGAGGCGCCGTATGTCCGGGAGATCTTCGGGCGCTCCCTGGCAGGTGAGGCGGCGGCCCGCATCGCCGACACCCTGAATGAACGGGGCGTCCGGTCCCGCCGTGGCGGGCGGTGGAACCACCTCCGGGTTCTCTACATCCTTCACAATCCGATCTATGCGGGGTACCTCCGGTGGGACGGCTGCCTGCGACCCGCGGACCATGCGTCGATCGTGAGCGCAGAGGTCTACGACCGCGTGCAGGTCGCCCTGAAGTCCAGGATCCGGAACCCCCGCCTGGACCGGGCCCCCGTCCTCCTGGTGCGATGAGATGGCCCCTGAGAAGTGTGAACGGTGCTGGTCGCGGAAGACCCTCGTGACCAAGGAGGTCGTCGCCGACGAGAGGGTCGACCCCTCCGTACGGACGCGGGCCGTCACCCTCTGCGAGCACTGCGCCGACCTCGCTCCGGAGGACCCGCTCCTCTTCTGGGAGGTCTTCATGCGGTTCTCCTCGATTCGGGAGTTCGTGCGGAACTACCACGCGGATACGGAGGAGGAGGCCCTCCGAAGGCTGTGCCAAGACAAGGGGTTCAACGAGCACGACCTCCTCCGCCGGGCGAAGCTCCTCAAGATCGGCGGCAGCACTTCCGTGAACGGGGAGGACCGGAAGCGGTTCAGCGCCTTCCTGAACTACGCGAGCCCGTTCGGCTACCGATACGTCGAAGGCACGCTCCACGTGAACCAGGAGGAGGGAAAGCTCGTGGGCTTCATCTTCCGGCGGTATCTCGAAGGCCGGGGGATCGCAAAAATCTGCCAAGAGCTGAACCGGCTCGGACACCGGACGAAGACGGGACGCTCATGGGCGAGCCAGACCGTCGCGAATATCCTCGC
>DATESQ010000100.1:0-4298 GCA_035283985.1 Thermoplasmata archaeon
GATCGGGAGCGGTTCCGGAGGATCCGCGGAAAGGACCTCGCACTCATCTTCCAGGATCCGATGACCCGACTCGATCCGCTGATGACAATCGAAGGTCACTTTACGGAGACCATCCGAGCCCACGAGGACGTTTCGAAGAAGACCGCTCGCGACCGCGCGAAGCGGACCCTCGCCTCCATGGGCGTTCCCGAGAGTCGCCTAGGCACATACCCGCACGAGCTGAGCGGGGGGATGCGGCAGCGCATCATGATTGCGATGGCCCTCGCGATGAATCCCACCCTGCTCGTCGCGGATGAGCCCACGACGTCGCTCGACGTGATCGTCGAGGCCCAGGTCCTCGAAATCCTGGCGGACCTCAAACGAGCGCACATGATGTCTCTTCTGCTCATTACCCACAACCTGGGCATCGTGGCAGAGGTGTGCGACCGAGTCGCGGTCATGTATGCCGGCCAAATCGTCGAGCTCGGCGGCGTTCACAACGTCTTCAAGCGTCCGATTCACCCCTACACGCAAGGCCTCCTTGCGTCGATCATCCACCTGGACTCCGCAGAGCTCTCCTCCATCGATGGGCTCCCTCCGGACCTCGTCGCGCCTCCATCCGCGTGTCGCTTCCACCCGCGTTGCAGATATGCGAAGACTATCTGCGAGACGAAGTCACCCGAGTGGGTGGAATATCGACCGGGACACTTCGCACAGTGCCACTTTGGGACGGACTTTTTGTGAGCGAGCCCCTCCTCGAGGTCGTTGACCTCGTGAAATGGTTCCCGGTGAAGATCCCAGCGCTTCAGCAGATTCTGACCCGCCATTCCCCCGTCGTCCACGCGGTCGACGGCGTCTCGTTCACGTTGGACCGTGGAGAGATTTTCGGAGTCGTTGGCGAGAGCGGATGCGGGAAGACGACGCTTGGCCGGACTGTCCTTCGCCTTCTCGAGCCGAAATCGGGGACAATCAAGTTTGAGGGGCTCGACATCACGCACACGAAGGAGATCGAGCTCCGGGAAACCCGGCAACGGATGCAGATCGTTTTCCAGGACCCCCACGCGGCCCTCAACCCTGCGATGTCGATCGGACAGAGCATCGTGGACCCCCTCCTGATCCATGGACTCGCCACGGAAGCCGAAGCGAAGGAAGCTGCGCTCGGAATCATGACGGAGGCCGGGCTCTCTCCCGCGGAGCAACTCTACACAAAATATCCCGCCGACCTCAGCGGTGGACAGAAACAACGGGCCGTCATCGCTCGCGCGATCATTCTGAAGCCCAAACTCATCGTCGCTGACGAACCCGTCGCGATGCTCGACATGTCGATTCGCGCCCGGATCCTCGAGCTCATGCTCGAGCTGAAGGAAAAGTACGGCCTCACGTACCTCTTCATCACCCACGACCTCGCGACGGCGAAGTTCATCTGCGACCGGGTCGCGATCATGTACCTCGGCCGTTTCGTGGAGGTCGGAGACGCAAAGGCAATTTATCGCGAGCCGAAGCATCCATACACGAAGGCGCTCCTCGGAGCCATCCCGATCCCGGATCCGGACAAGAAGCGCTTCAAGACGTTGCCGTCGGGCGAGGTCCCGGACGCGATCTACCCGCCGCTCGGCTGCCGGTTCCATCCGCGCTGTCCCGTCGTGACGCCGGCCTGCGGGTGGGAAGCCCGGGACGTGATCGACTTCCTGGAGAGTCGCGCTCTCCAGCCGGACACTGCCGTACAGGACGAGCAGGTACTAGGCCCGCTCAAGAGGATGCGGGCCGAAGGGTTGTACTTGCGGATTCCCGTGAGAACGACTGCACCCGCCAAGGTCGAGGCGTACATGAAGGTCCTCCGCGCGCAGATGCCCACACCCATGGCGGAAGCGATTCGCACGATCTTCGTCGACCGCGGGGACCTCGTCGTGGAGTTTGCGCCGACGGAGGATCCGGGACTGCGGGCCACGGATGGTCGCGATGTTCGGTGTGTCCTCTACTGAGCGCTGCAAACTCTTATGAGGGCCGAGTCCCTCCAAGTCTCGCGATGGACCTTTCCGCGTTTGCTTCCGAGCATCCGGGAATGTGCGACCGCGGAAAGCTCCTCGCCCTCGGTGCCCACGTGCCGCCCACAGACGCACGGGAGCTCGAGCTGACCGCCGACGTTCTCGAGAAATTCTCCGTGTCGACTCCTAAAGACCCGAACGCCCTCGCCGCAATCTTGAAGCAAGGCCCGGAGGCGATCGCCCAGTACGTCTCGTTTCGCTTGGAGCCCCAACGGTATGGGACCTACATCCGTGAAGGCGGACTTCGAGCATTGAAGGAGGAATACCACCGGATCATCTGGCGGGACCTAGCGAAGTACGCGGACAAGGAGATCGGTGACGTCACCGATCGAATCGAGTACTCTCTCGCGCTCGACTATCTCCTCATGCACACGCGATTCCACTACGTTGTCGATTACATCGCTGCGCAGAGGGAAGACGCGGACGGGAAAATGCGGTACCTGCCCCATCTCGAGTTGCGGAGGGCCACCGCGCAGAAACCGCCCGCCACGCCGCAGGACCTCGTCGACCTCGAGGAGGCCCTCGCGAACCTCGAGGCGTTTAAGAGCTTCATCAACCCGGCGTATTGCGAGAGCATCGCACGGCTCGTTCAGGGACGGCTCGACGAGCGAAACGTCCAAGAATGGCAGGCGTTTTTCATCGGCGGTCGGTGGGGCACGGAGGTAGCCTCTTCGCTTTCACGCCAGCCGCCGGGGTTCCGAGACTTCACGAAATTCCTGAACCGGACGACCGCCATCGGGGCGTTCAGCTACGTCCAGGTCAAGTACAGCTACAACAAGGACGGACAAGACCGCGGCCTGAAGACTCTCTCTCTCCGGATCGACGGGGAGACGCCACCCGCGGACCTGACCCAGACGCCGAACTACTTCACCGTTCAGGCTCCAGAACTACGTGTGTACCTCGTCCCGTGAGGGGACCCGCCGAGGCCCAGCACATACGTCTACCCGAGGACGCTCATCGCCGCCTACGGTGCGATCTTCATTCTAGTCGAATCGCCGACGCAGGAGCCCTCGGCATCGCCCTCGTGATGGCGGGCGTCGTGCTCGCGCCGCGGCGCGGGAAAGGTTGAGGTGCAAGCGCGGGTTGGGGTCGCAGAGGTCACAATGGGGCAGTGGGAGATTCGACGGTCATCGCTCCGAGACCGCGACGCACTCGCGGAGCTCTGCAATGCCGCGGCGGGATCGGACGACTACGTCCTCGAGATGCTCGACGATCTCATCCTGCACGGAGTGTTGTGCGTCGCGCTCGACGGCGACCGCATCGTCGGCGCGATGCACTACACAGAGACGATCGATGGAAGTGCATGGCTCCGCGCAGCCCGGACCCACCCGGCGTACCGGAAGCGCCACGTCGCAAAGGAGCTGATCGAGAGCCTCGGAGAACTCGCCCGCCGGAGCAACAGGCATGCGTTGCGACTGTGGGCCTCCGCGTCGAATACTGCAGGCATCGCGGCGGCGACGGCCTGCGAGTTCCGGGAGGTCGCGCGGTTCACTCGCATGGTCGCGAAGGCCTCACGGGCTCGTTCTCGCCCGGAGCCGCTCCTGTACTCTCCGGCCCTTGCGGCCGAGGTGGAGGACTCCCGGCTCCTGCGCCTGACGAACGGATACGTGTCGTACAACTCGTCCTTCGTAGACCTGACGCAGGCGAACACGCACTTGATGGCGAACGCGCGGGCACTCTACGAAGTGGGAAAGGGGACCGTATGCCTCTCGACACCGGCTGGAGACACCCTCAATTTCGGACTTGTCGCCGGCGATCCGGCGAGGATGCTGACAGCCCTTCCCGGAACCGCGGCGGCGTTCGACGCCGAGGCCGGAGCGGGATTCCTCCCGCACGATCAGAGGGTCATCCGAGCCGCGGAGAAAGCGGGGTTCAGGGCCGGGTCTTGGGGCGAGGACGCAATCCTGTTTGAGAAGCCCATCCCCGTCGGGCCGCCATCGTATCGACGGCGCCCGACGTACGCGGAGATTGCGGCGGGAAAGAGGGAAGGGTACGCGGCGCTGGCCCTCCTGGCGGGCCATCGCGAGCACGGCCACACGGGCCCGCACGAGGACCGCTGGAACCCGTGATCAGCGGATCCGCTCGAGCTGGAAGGCCCCAAGCATGAGCGCCTTGTTCGAGTGCTTGTAGGGGACCCATTCCCGGGTCTGCACCTCGTCGAGGCCCACGATCTGGATTGTGGTCTTCTGCTTCTCGGACTTGAAGTAGATCGCCCCGTCCATGAGGTGCTCTAGGGACTCAACTTGCTGGTCCGTGTGCATCCCGCGCTCGAGC
>DATESQ010000101.1:0-6683 GCA_035283985.1 Thermoplasmata archaeon
AAGCGGGGCACGCCAGAATCCTTCAATTTGCCCATGTGCGGCAGAACGCAGTCGGCCACCGTGAAGGTAACGGTCGCTTCCCTCAGCCAATACTACGCGGGCTGGACGGGTCCATTGTACTTACCCGTACATGCTCGGCCGCACGGGAGTACCCGGCTTCTTCACCGCGTCCGCCTGGTGCTGGATGTTCTTGAGCTGCATCTCGATCCGCTCCGCTTCCTCGTACAGCGGGCGCGCGTCGAGTTCCGTGTGGAGGAGGAGCTTGTCGATGACCTCGATCACGCGGGCGGCCGCGCGCGCGTCCGGGTAGTCCGGATGAGCCTCACTGAGCAACGTGATCACATCGAAGTCCCTGCGGCGGCCCTCGTTGAGCAACACGCCCGCCACGCCCGTGATGACGCCTTCCTCGAAGAGGGTCACGGAGTTCTTTCGGAGGAGATCCATCGCCTTGTCCGTCGAGCCGATCCCGTAGACCTCCGTCTGGCGGTCCTCCTCCGGCGCCGACTGGTCCACGATGAGACCCTCCGGGCACACGAGGAGGTTGCACCGCTGGTCCTGTGCCCAGTCGAGGACCGTCGAGGCGATGCCTTTGATCATGTTCGGCGGGGGCTGGAACTCGGAGATGAACACGACGATCTGGTCCCGGCCCTCCTGCTTCGGCCCGCCATAGATCCGCACGGGGTTCATCGGCTGGCCGTCCCGAACGAGGGACACGGTCGGGAAGTACACGGAATCCATGATGCCGATCTGCGTGAGGCTCAGCGCGTTGATGAGGTAGTTCGCGACGATGCTGGACACGAGGCCGACGCTCGGGAACCCATCGATGACCGTGGCCCCGCGCAAGTCCATCCGCTTGAGCTCGTAAATCTGGATCCCATTCATGGGCGAGTCGCAACCCCCAGTCCAATACTTAAAGGGATGTCATTACGCTCTCGGGCTTGATACCACCGCATCACTTTTCGATGCGGTACGAGGTCACAATCGCGACTCCGCCGCGTTTCAGCATGATGCTCGCGGAGCAGTATTTCTCCATAGACAGGTCAATCGCGCGCTTCACGTTCGCCTCCTTCCGCGGGCCGCGCAGGACGTAGGTCATGCGTATTTTCGTGAACACGCGCGGGGGCTTCGGCGCACGCTCTGCCTCGATCTCGATTCGGAACGCGTCGATGGACTCCCGCTGTTTCCTCAGGATGTCGACGATGTCGACAGCGGTGCACCCGCCAACGCCGAGGAGCATGAGCTCCATCGGGCCCGGGCCTTGCCGCGGCTCGCCTTCCTTCGGGTCATGGATGAGGACTCGGGACCCCATGTAACCCGTCGCGTCGAACTTTTCCGGCGTGCGCATCTCGATCGTCGCCTTCAGCGGAGCCATGGGCCCGCCATCGTAACGCCTGCCATGAACCTCGCGGCAAGCCTTCATTAGGCCCGCTCCGTTCCTCGAACCGTGCGACGGCCTCATGTGATTGTGAACGCGGCGATGTCCGTCGACGGGAAAATCGCGCTTCAGGACCGGACGGGGGTCCGGATTTCGAACGACGAGGACCTCCGGCGGCTCCACGAATCGCGGGCGTCGTGCGACGCGATCCTCGTCGGGGTCGGCACCGTCCTCATGGACGACCCGAAGCTCATCGTGAAAGGGGAGCGCGCGAAGGGAAGGAAGCCCTTGCGTGTCGTCCTCGACTCGAACGGCTCGAGCCCCGAGTCCTCCGCGATCTTCGACGGCACCGCGCCGACCCTTGTCGCGACGAACGTGGACTGCACGAAGACGTTCGCGAACGCGGAGGTCGTGCGATGCGGAGAGGACGAGGTCGACCTCCCGAAGCTCCTCGAGATCCTCCACGAGCGGGGCGTGAAGCGGCTCCTCGTCGAGGGCGGGAGCACGGTGAACTGGTCGTTCCTGCGCCATGGCCTTGCGGACGAACTCCTCGTGTTTGTCGGGAGCTTCGCCCTTGGCGGGCATTCTGCGCCGACCCTCGTCGGCGGCCAAGGGGTGGGCCGTGTCGAGGATGCGATTCGGCTTGAACTCAAGCGGTCGACGCCGCTCGGGGACGGCGTGCTGCTCGAGTACGCGGTGGTCCATTGAGGCCGTCGGACGACATTGTCACGCCCGAATCCTTCCTGCACTACCTTCGGACGAACCTGAAGGTCCCGCCTTCCGAGTACCGCCTCCCGAGCCGCGGCGTCATCGTCTTTGGGAGCACGGATTTTGAGACGTTTCGGCGGGCAATCCACGGGAAGCGAGCCTCGTGGAACCAATGGCAATGCGTCGGCCGCGCAGGACAACGGCGCGTCTTCGTGGGCCGGTCCCAAATCGGCGGGCCCGCTGCTGGAATCGTCGTCGAAGAGATGGGCGTGCGGGGGGTTCGGGATTTCATCACGTTCGGTGCGTGCGGATCCCTTCGCAAGGACACGCCAATCGGCAGCTTTGTCGTCCCGACGTTCGCGTACCCGGACGAGGGGACCTCCCGGCACTACGGCGCGCCCCGAAGACCGCGACCCAGTCCCGCCATCCTTCGCGCGCTCAGCGGGGCCTGCAAGAGGCACGGGCTTCCGTTCAAGGAAGGCGGTGTGTGGACAACGGACGCACCGTACCGGGAATCACTCAAGAGGGCACGCGACCTTGCGAGGCGAGGCGTCGTCGCTGTCGACATGGAGGCCTCCGCAATCTACGCCGTCGCCCGCCATCGAGCGTACCGCGCGGGGAGCCTCATGGTCGTCTCCGACGAACTCGGTGGCAACGGGTGGAATCCTGGGTTTTGGAATCCGCGGTTCCGGCGCGCGAAGCAGAAGGCGATTCGTGTTCTCGTCGACGCCCTCTCGAGGCCATGGCCGTGAAGTTCCTCTGCGACCACATGCTTGGGACGCTCGCGAAGTGGCTCCGGTTCCTCGGGTACGACGTCGCGTATCCGGGACCCCTCGAGGACAACGACCTTATCGAAAAGGGCCGCGAGGAGGACCGGATCCTGCTGACTCGGGATCGGGAGCTCGCGGGTCGCGTGGCGGGCGCGCTGTATGTGGCGAGTGACAACCTCGACGAGCAGCTCATTCAGGTCATGCGTGCGTTCAACATCGAGCCCGAGGGCGCACTCTCCCGATGTTCCGTGTGCAACACACCGCTGCAAGAGGTTCCGAAGGCGGAGGTGAAGGACAAGGTCCCCCCGGGCGTCTTCGAACGACAGAACGAGTTCTGGCATTGCACGGGATGCGGGCGGTACTACTGGCAGGGCAGCCACTGGGGCAACATGGCATCCCGCCTCCGGAATCTCCAGGGGAAACTTCGAAATCCCCCGACGTGACCCCTTGGCCCCCCCGCCGATCGTCGGCGCCGCAGGCGGGGGCGGGCTCTTCCTAGGCTCAATTCTCGGCCTCGTCGGCGGCGTGATGAAGTTCCGCTTCGAAGAGTAACGACGCGTCCCGCTCTCTGACGATCATTCGGCGCGCGTGACCATCCAGTACCCAACGCCGAAAAGGAACAGACCGATCGGGAGAAAGAACAAGAGAAAGCCCCACAGGACCTGAACATCTCCGGAGAGGACATTCGGAATCACTAGCGTCGTCCCAACGACCAAGGCCAGAATACCGACGATGACCGGTGCCCACCCATAGAGCTGCGGGTTCGCGTAGTCCGCCTTCAACGAAAAGGGGCTTTTCACGGACTCCGGGATTCTCTCATCCCTCACGACCTCGATAAGCGAACCGCGGACGCCTATAGCTGTCGCACGACACGTCCCCGGTGCAAATCCTAATAAGCGGAGGGCGAAATTGGGTGAGGGTCTAAGGAATGAAAGGAACCCTGGTGGTCGAAGACGGAACGACCGCCGAGGGCGTGTTTTTCGGCGCGCAACGGAAAGTGTTCGGCGAGCTCGTGTTCAATACGAACATGACGGGCTACACGGAGGCCCTCACGGATCCGAGCTATCGCGGCCAGATTCTCATGATGACATACCCGCTCATTGGGAACTACGGCGTCGACCCCGCGTCGATGGAATCTCGCGAGATCCAAGTCACGGGCTTCCTCGTGAAGGAGGCATGCCCGACACCTGACCACCCGCGCGCGACGATGGGGGTCGATCGGTTCCTCCAAGATCATGACCGACCGGGCCTCAGCGGCGTCGACACGCGGATGCTCACGATCAAGACGCGCACGCAGGGCACGATGCGGGCCGCGATCATTCCCGAGAGCGGGGATGTCGAGGGCGCGATGAAAGAGGTCCGCACGATGCCGTTCCCGGACCGCCGGAACCTCGTCGCGGAGGTGAGCTGCCGAGAGCCCGTCGAGTGGCCCGGGGAGGGCCCGCTCACATTCGTCGTGATCGACTGCGGCGTGAAGCTGAACATCATCCGCGAGGCGCAACGGCACGGCCGCGTAATCCAGCTCCCGTTCGACGCGACGCCAGACGACATCGCCCGCTACAGGCCGAACGGCGTGATCATCTCGAACGGTCCCGGGGACCCCGCGCACCGCGACATCCTCGCGACGACCGTGAAGGCCACGAGGAAAATCGCGACGGAGTACCCGATCCTCGGGATCTGCCTCGGCCACCAGATCCTCGGCCTCGCGTTCGGCGGGACGACGTACAAGCTGAAGTTCGGCCACCGCGGGGGGAACCAGCCGGTGAAGGACCTCCGGACGAACCGCGTCCATATCACGTCCCAGAACCACGGCTTCGCGGTCGACGCGAAGTCGATGGAGGCGTCCGAGTTCGACGTCACGCACCTGAACCTGAACGACGGGACCGTCGAGGGGATGATCCACAAGGAGCTGCCGGTGTTCTCCGTCCAATACCATCCGGAAGCGCACCCCGGCCCGTGGGACAACAAGTACATCTTCCGTGAGTTCGCCGCGATGGCGGGGAGGTGACCGGGTGCCGAAGCGGCCGGACCTGCGGACCGTCCTCGTGATCGGTTCGGGTCCGATCGTGATCGGCCAGGCCGCGGAGTTCGACTACTCCGGGTCGCAGGCGTGCCGCTCCCTCCGGGAGGAGGGGGTCCGCACGGTCCTCGTGAACTCGAATCCCGCCACGATCCAGACGGACGTCGAAATGGCGGACGCCGTGTACGTCGAGCCCCTCACGGTCGAGTTTCTCGAGAAAATCATCGAGAAGGAGCGGCCCGACGGAATCCTCAGCGGGATGGGTGGGCAGACCGGGCTGAACCTCAGCGCGGAGCTCGCGGAGCGCGGGATCCTCGAAAAGTACGATGTCGAGCTCCTCGGGACCCGCCTCGAGGCGATCGTGGCAGGCGAGAACCGCGAGGCGTTCGCCGAACTCATGAAAAAGATTGGGGAGCCAATCCCGCGGAGCCGCGCGGTGAACTCCGTCGAGGATGCGAAGGATTTCGTCCAACGACTCGGGGACATCCCCGTCATCGTGCGGGCCGCGTACACGCTTGGCGGGACTGGGAGCGGGATCGCCCGCACGGAGGAGGACCTCGAGCGAATCGTCTCGGTCGGCCTCGCGTACTCGAGAATCAAGCAGGTCCTCGTCGAGGAGAGCGTCGAGGGCTGGGCAGAATTCGAGTACGAGGTCATGCGCGACGGTGCCGACAACTGCATCACGATCTGCAGCATGGAGAACGTGGACCCGATGGGAATCCACACGGGCGAGTCGATCGTCGTCGCGCCCGCGCAGACCCTCAGCGATGTCGACCATCAGACGCTCCGGGCCGCCGCGATCCGGATCATCCGCGCCCTCAAGATCGAGGGTGGGTGCAACATCCAGTTCGCCGTCCATCCGGAAACGCGGGAGTACCGGGTCATCGAGGTGAACCCGCGCGTCTCCCGCTCCTCCGCGCTCGCATCGAAGGCGACGGGCTACCCGATCGCGCGAATCGCCGCGAAGATTGCGATCGGGATGACGCTCGATGAGATCCCGAACCCCGTGACGGGGAAGACGATGGCGGCCTTCGAGCCGACGATCGACTACGTCGTCACGAAGATCCCGCGATGGCCCTTCGACAAGTTCCCCACGGTCGACGCCCGCATCGGCACAGCGATGAAGTCGACGGGCGAGGTGATGGCGATCGGGCGCACGATCGAAGAGTCCTTCATGAAGGCCCTGCGCTCCCTCGAGGTCGGGAAGGTCGGGCTCGAGCCAGAGCCATGGGGCGAAGAGGACCTCATCCTGGAGCTCCGGGAGCCGACGGACAAGCGGATCTACGCGGTCGCGGAGGCGCTCCGCCGCGGGCACTCGGTCGAGAAGATCGCCGAGCTCACAGCGTGGACCCCGTTCTTCATCGAGAAGATGGCGAACCTCGTCGCGATGGAGGGCCGCCTGAAGGCGGGGCCGCTGACGTCGGACCTCGTGAACGATGCGAAGCGTCTCGGCTACGGGGACGAGTACATCGGCGTCCTCGCGGGCGTCCCGGAGCACGCGATCCGAGGAATGCGCCGCCAGGCGACGTACAAGATGGTCGACACGTGCGGCGGGGAGTTCGAGGCCCGCACGCCCTACTATTACTCGACGTACGAGTCTGGCAACGAGGTCGTCCCGCTACAGGGGAAAAAGGTCCTCATCGTCGGCAGCGGGCCGATCCGGATTGCACAGGGCGTCGAGTTCGACTACTGCACCGTGGCGGGCATCCTCGCACTCCGGGAGGCGGGGATCGGGGCGATCATCGTGAACAATAACCCGGAGACGGTCTCGACGGACTTCGACGTCTCCGACCGACTCTACTTCGACCCG
>DATESQ010000102.1:0-11697 GCA_035283985.1 Thermoplasmata archaeon
TTGACCTTCCTGGGGACGAAGCGGTAGAAACGATACGTTCTCAGGTCTCTGGCCAGGGGCTTCTCCCTCTCGCTCGTGCCCGCCATCCACTTCGCATACAATCGAAACCGCTTGCGGTAGAGGCGTTCCGCCTGCGCGGCCCCCCGCTTATTCGCCTCGCGGCAGACCCCGAAGAGCTGCAGTCCCCGGTCCGAGCCGCCCCACCGCTGGGTCGAGCGGGAGATGGCTATCGCCATCGAGGGGTTCACGGCCAAATTCTCGCAGTGCGTGGAGCCGGGGTCCGAGAGAAAGTACAGTTCTAAGTCATCGGAGTAGCAGAAGTAGGTCGTGTTGATGTGGGCCCGCTTCCCCGCCGCGATGGTGGACATCGAGCAGAGCACGTTTTCCATGGGGATCCGGAGCGCGCTCCTCCGAACTCGCCCTGAGAATTTCTCCGTCAAAACCCTGAGGGGCATGGCGTCACGCCGCCCCACGATAGGCTCTTCAAGATTTGAACCCAGGACCTGAGCGCTCGATCACGCCACGACGCGCTCACGATCGGAGCACGATCTCGATGTTCACGCCGTCCGGGACCTGAATCCTCATCAGGGCCCGCAATGCGCGCTCGTCTGCGTCGAGATCGATGAGACGCTTGTGGATTCGCATCTCCCACCGGTCCCACGTCTCGGATCCCTCGCCGTCGGGCGACTTCCGCACGGGCACGAGGAGCCGCTTCGTCGGAAGCGGAATCGGTCCGCTCATCGCGACGCCCGTCCGCTCCGATATCGTCTTGATCTGCTGACAGACGTTATCGACTTTCTTCGGGTCCGTGCCGCTCAGGGAAATCCGCGCCCTCTGAGCCATTCACGACCACCAAGAGAAGTGGAGAAAAGGGGAAGGGAGTTCAGCGCTTTTCCACATCGATACACATTCCCGCCGCGACCGTCTGACCCATGTCGCGAATGGCGAACCGACCGAGCTGCGGGAAGTCCTTGGCCTTCTCGATGACCATGGGCTTCGTCGGCCGGATCTTCACGATCGCGGCGTCGCCGGTCTTGATGTGGTCGGGTTTCTCCTGTTTCGTGGCGCCCGTCCGTGGGTCGAGGCTCCTCTGGATCTCCTCGAAGGTGCACGCGACCTGCGCGGTGTGCGCGTGGAATACCGGTGTGTAACCGACCGTGATCACGCTCGGGTGGTTCAGCACCATGATCTGGGCGATGAACGTCTTCGCGACCGTCGGCGGGCTGTCCGTCGTCCCCGCCACGTCGCCGCGACGTAGGTCTTTCTTGTCGAGGCCGCGCACGTTGAACCCGACGTTATCACCCGGGACCGCCTCGAGGATCGCCTCGTGGTGCATCTCGATCGATTTGATCTCGCCGACCTTGTCCGCGGGCTGGAAGTGAACCTTCATGTTCGGCTTGAGGATGCCCGTCTCAATGCGCCCGACGGGGACGACGCCAATCCCCGTGATGCTGTAGACGTCCTGGATCGGGAGGCGGAGCGGCTTGTCGACCGGCTTCGAGGGAACCTCGAGGTCGTCCAGCGAGTGGACGAGGCTCTTCCCCTTCCACCAGCCGATCTTCGAGCTCCCCTTCACGACATTTTCGCCCTTGTACGCGCTGAGCGGGATGAACGGGATCCTATCGACCTTGTACCCGACGCTCTTCAGGAGGCCCGACACCTCATTCTTGATCTCGGTGTACCGCGCTTCCGAGTACTCCGGCTTCGTCGCATCCATCTTGTTCACAGCGACGATGAGCTGCTCGACGCCAAGCGTCCGCGCGAGGAAGATGTGCTCCTTCGTCTGCGCCTGTACGCCCTCGGCCGCGCTCACGACGAGGACCGCGGCATCCGCCTGAGACGTGCCCGTGATCATGTTCTTCACGAAGTCCCGGTGACCCGGCGCGTCGATGATCGTGAAGTAGTACTTGTCCGTGTCAAAGCGCTTGTGCGCGACGTCGATCGTGAGCCCGCGCTCCCGTTCCTCCTTCACCTGGTCCATCACGAAGGCGAACTCGAACGTCGCCTTGCCAAGCTGCTCCGCGAGCTTCTTCAGGTTCTCGAGCTCGTGCGCGTCGATGCTTCCCGTGTCGTACAGGACCCGGCCGACGGTCGTCGACTTCCCGTGGTCGACGTGGCCGATGAACACTAGGTTGAGATGAGGCTTTGCGGGCATGGTTTCCCCTTGTGTAGGGGCGAGTTATCTGCACCTCATATATATGCCTTTGCGGCTCCGCGTCTCCGAGAAGTTCTCACGCGGCGTAGTACCCTTCGTTGTACGGCTCCGGCGCGAGACCTTTGCGCTCGCGGATCTTGCGGACGACCTCGGTCAGGAGGTCCGGCGGTACGGCCTGGAACCCTGAGTTCTCCGTGGACCACAACACGCGGCCCTGCGTTGCGCTGCGAATCGACGTCGCGAACCCGAACATCTCCGCGACCGGCGCCTTCGCCGCGATAACCGTGAGCTCGCCCTCCTGCGTGATGTCCTCGATCACGCCGCGGCGGCTCTGGATGTTCCCGATCGCGGAGCCCATGACGTCCTGCGGGACGTTCATGAACACCTTCTGGATCGGTTCGAGGAGGGTCCGCTCGCCCTGACACATCGCCCCATAGATCGCGGACCGGGCGGCGGGAATCACCTGCGCGGGCCCGCGGTGAACGGAGTCCTCGTGGAGCTTCGCGTCGAAGAGGCGGACCTTCACGCCCATGCACTTCTCGTTCACGAGCGGGCCGCGGGCCATCGCCTCGATGTACGCCTCCTTGATCAGCTCCATCGTCTCGTGGAGATACTGGATCCCCTTCGTCATGTCGAGGAGCACATTCGTGTCCTGGATCCAAGCGACGTTCTTCGCCTCGTCCCGCGACATCCCAAGCTCCTCGAGCTGCTTCGCGAGGGCTTTCGAATCCTTGATCCGCTGGCCGCTCGGGATCGCGCCGTCGTGGATCGCCTGGACGATCTTCTCCTGGAGGGGCTCGACCTCCATGTAAAACCGGTTGTGCTTGTTCGGGGACTTTCCCTCGAACGGTCCGCCCTTGCCGGCGACGCACTCCCGGTACACGACGATCGGCTCGCTCGCCGTGATCGGCACCTTGTGCTCGATCACGATCCGATACTGCGTGATCTCGAGGTGAAGCTCGCCCATCCCACTCATCAGGTGTTCGCCCGTCTCCTGGTTGATCTCGACCTCGATCGACGGGTCCGCCTTCGCAATCGTCCGGAGGACGTCGACGAGCTTCGGAAGATCCGCGGTCGACTTCGCCTCGATCGCGACGGTAACGACGGGCTCCGAGTAGTGGACGATCCGCTCGAACGGTGCGATGTCCTTCATGCTGCTCACCGTCGAGCCCGCAATCGCGTCCTTCAGGCCGACGACTGCGACGACGTTCCCTGCATCGATCTCCTCGACAGGGATCCGGTCTGGCCCGACGATCATCGCGACCATCTGGACCCGCTGCGGGTTCGGCATGCCGCTGACCCACAGCTCCTGGCCGCGCCTGATCCGGCCGCAGAACAGGCGACCCGCCGCGACCTCGCCCGCGTGCGGGTCGATGATGATCTTCGTGGCCATGAACATCACGGGCCCGTCCTCGCGGACGTCGAGCATGCCATTCCCGACCTCACTCTCCGGGTCGCCCTTCCAGATGATCGGGATCCGGATCCGCTGTGCCTCGCTCGGGCTCGGAAGGTGGCGGATGACCATGTTCAAGACGACCTGGTGGAGGGGCGCCTTCTTCGACAACTCCTTCATCGTCCCGTCCTGGCAGTGCTTGTAGACATCCTTGAACGTGATCCCGGTCTTCTTCATGTATAGGGCGCTAATCGCCCACTTGTGGACCGCGCTACCGAACGCGACGTTCCCGACATCGACATTCAGGGACCACTTCTCGCGGAGGTCGTCGGGGAGGAGTTTTCGGATCCGAGTGTTCACCTCCGTGATGATCTTGACGAACCGCTGCTGCATCGCTTCCGGCGTGATCTTGAGCTCGTTCACGAGCCGGTCGACCTTGTTGATGAAGAGGACGGGCTTCACGCGCTCCTTCAACGCCTGACGGATCACGGTCTCCGTCTGGGGCATCACACCTTCGACCGCGTCGACAAGGATGATGACGCCGTCGATCGCCCGCATCGCGCGGGTGACGTCGCCGCCGAAGTCGACGTGGCCCGGTGTGTCGATGAGGTTGATGAGGTACTGCTCGCCCTCGAACTCGTGGACCATGGAGGCAATCGCCGCGTTGATCGTGATCCCACGAGCCTGTTCCTGCTCGTCGAAGTCCAGGAAAAGCTGCTCTCCCGCGAGCTCCTCCGAGATCATTCCCGCGCCGGCGATCAGGGAATCACTCAAGGTCGTCTTCCCGTGGTCGATATGTGCGGCGGTTCCAATGTTCCGGATGAAGTCCTTCTTATGGACGAGGTCCTGCGCCCGTTTGATGTTGTCCTCTTTGCGCCCCATGGCCTCTCACCGAGCTACCCGAGCAGACGTGTATAAAGGTTCTGCCGCGCGGACTATCGCGCGGAAACGGCGATGCGCTCGAGCTCTTCCTTCTTCGCGATCGCCGCACTCTCCATCTCGCCCCGCGACGCCTTGAGAATCTCGTCCGCGAGGCATTCCTCGATCGGTTTCGGCGACTTGAAGGACGCCATCACGGCGCCCTGACACGTGTTCCGCAGGGCCAAGTCGAGCCGCCGGGACGGGGAGACGTCGACCGCACGGGGAACGGAGATGCCACCGAATCGGAGGCGCGTGATTTCCTCCCGCGGCGCCGCCCTCTCGAGGGCGTTCACAAACACCTGGACGGGGTTCTGCTTCGTCCGCTGCTCGATGATCTCGAACGCGCGGCGCACGACGCGGTACGCCTTCGATTTCTTCCCCGTGAAATCCTCCGTCCGCATCATGCCGTTGATGAGCCGCTCGACGATGCTCGCCTTCGCCTTTCCGAACGGCTTGTTCGCCCATCGACCGCCCGTGTGGGGGATCACGATCGGCGTGAGATTGATGTACCGCGCGAGCCCCGGGTCGTGGACCTGGACCTCCGAGAGGTCGTACTTCTCGAAGAGGCGGAGCTCGTACGTGTACTTCTTCTTCGGCTTCCGCGGCTCCCTTTTCGGCTTTGCAGGAACTGCCTCTGCGGGCGCGCCGTCGTCCGCAGGAATCGCGGGCGTTTCGGCCGCCTCTCTCGGTGGCGGGGCCGGCGTCTCCTCCGGGGACCCACTCTCTTCGAACATCGCCTCACCGGACGGGCTTCTCCTTCCGCCCCTTCACGAGCTCCTCGAGGGAGACGTTGTTGACCTGAATCACCTTGTACCGCACGCCGGGGATGTCGCCGTACGAGCGGCCCATCCGTCCGCCGATTCCTTCGACGAGGACCTCGTCGTGCTCGTCAATGAAATTGATCGCGCCATCGCCGGGCGCGAACGCCGTGATCTGGCGGCCGTTCTTGATGAGCTGAACCTTCACGCACTTCCGCAGCGCGGAGTTCGGCTGTTTCGCCTCGATCGCGACCTTCTCGAGGACGATTCCCCGACCCTGGGGAGCGCCTTCGAGCGGGTCCGACTTCTCCTTGAGATGGAGGACGCGGCGCTTGTAGTACCGGTCGGACCAGCGGTACTGCTGGCGGTCCTCGACCAGTTTCCGTGCAGCTTTGAGACCTCGGCCCATGGGTCGCCCTCGTCAGGAAGGAATCTGTCCTAAATTTTACAATCTATATAAGGCTGGCGGGCCGCGCCGGACGCTCAGACGTACTGATACACGTTCGCCGGGAGCGCGCCCCGCTTGATTTCCTCCTCGATCTGCTCGAGCATCAAGATCCGTTTGTACGTCGGTGGGTGCGTCGAGAAAAGCTCGTTCGCCCGTCGCCAGGGGTTCCGCCGCTCGTCCTCAAGGGCCTTCTGGAGCTCGTACGCATCAATCTGGCCATCCCGGTCAATGTCGTACCGTCTCATCCGGTCCGCGAGGACCGCGTAGTCGTCCTTCGCCTTCACAGGGTCCCCGATGAAGAACGCACGGAGGCCGGATGGCTCGGAGCCGCGACGGGCGAGGGAGAGTCCGTACGAGATCTTCGTGAGCGCGGAGGCGAGGGGGTGCGGGTCCCGGGTCGCGGCTGCGCTGTACGCGTCCGCGTAGTACTCCCGCGTGCGGGAGAGGTACAGGACGAGGAGCTGCGTGACGAGGTAAACCGCGTACGAGAGAATCGCGACCGCGACGGCGACGAGGATCGCCTGGCCCTGGTTCTTCCCGCGGGAGCGGCCTGCGCCGCGGAGAAGCTCGAACCCGCCCCGCGCGAGGATGTACGCGAGGAGCGGGACCGCGGAGACCCACGTCATGATGATCACGTCGCGATGGCGGAGGTGGCCGATCTCGTGGGCGAGGACCCCGCGGATTTCCCCTTGGTTCAACCGCTCGAGCAGCCCGGCGGTCACGACGAGCTCGGAGGAGCGGACCGTCCGACCGAAGACGAACGCGTTCGGCGAGGCGTCGCGGCTCAACCACGTGCGAGGCATCGGAACTCCGGCCTGCTGCGCGAGGGCCTCGAGTGTATCATAGAGCCATGGGTTCGTCTCGCGCGTCACCGGCTGGCGTGGGCCAATCGCCCACCGCACAATCCACGGAGAGAGGAGCCACTGGATCAAGAGGAAGAGGAGCGCAAGTCCCGCGACGATCCAGAGCGCGCTCGGGAACGCCCGCGTCGCGAGCACGAAATCGACGACCACGAGGATGAAGAGCAGGAGGAACGAGAGGAACCCGAACACGAGGACGACCGTGGCGAGGCTCCCGGTGCGGAGCGCCCGGAGGGATCCCATGGCAAGCGCCATATACGGCCGGACCATGAGACTTCCGCGGAATGCCTGAACTCGTCGACTCCCTGAGCTGCCCGAAGTGCGGCGGCCCCCTCAAGCTCGAGGTCGGCGAAGTCATCGTGACGTGCGAGTACTGCGGGACCGCGTCGCGGATCATCGGGGATCGGCCGTTCCTGGTCCGCCACGGGATGCTTGCGCACCGCCTCGACCGCGCGGGAGCGGAGGCCGCGATCGCGGGATGGATGGAGGGCGGCTTCCTGAAGCCGGACGACCTCCGCGAGTCGTCGCACCTCGAATCCCTCGAGTGCGTGTACGTGCCGTTCTACGTGTTCGAAGTCGACGCGACGACGTCGTACGGGGGCGTGCTGACGCGGACGGGGACGAACGAGCGCCGGTCCGGAACGGTCCCGCGGAACGTCTTCTGGAAGATCCTTGCTCGGCGCAGCGGAGAGTTTCCCGTGCGGGAATACAAGATCCCCCTTGCACACAAGGTCCCGTTCGACACCGCGGGCATGGTCCCGGGGTCGCGCTTTCTGAACGCGGAGGTCGACGAGGACGAGGCGATGCGGGTCGCCCGGGAGCAGGTCGGGGCCCACGAACGGGAGCTTCTGAAGGACCTTGTCGATGTGATCGAGGACGCTCGGACGGAGGTCGTCGTCAAGGACACGGAGTTCCTCCACGCGCCCCTGTGGTTCGGCGCGTATGCGTATCGGGACCGGACGTATCGGATCATCCTCGATGCCGCGTCCGGCGAAGTCGTGCGCGGGGACATCCCGCCACCTAGCGGCGGGTTTGGAGAATTCCTGCGCGAGGCGGGACGCGGGCTATTTCGCCGGTGATCACGAGGCTACTCGAACGCTTCTTCCTCGTAGTCCCCGATGATCGCCCCGCAGTTCGGGCACTCGTCTGCGTCCCACTCGAGTTCGTACCCGCATTCCGGGCAACGGGCCGTGAGGAACCCCGTCGCGTATCATCTCGGGTCGAAACATAAAGGAATCGCGCCGCACCGGTCGGGCTCCTTCACGGGACCCATTCGTCGACGAGCTTCGACTGTCCCGGCTTCCGAGGCTTCGGGGGCTTCGGTGCGCGACTCGCGACCTGCTCCCGGAGTCGCGCAAGGCGTTCCTCCGGCTTCGCGGCGACGAACACTTCGCCCGTCGGCTCCCCGACGAAGATCCGCTGCCGGAGAGCGCGCCGCAGGGACTCGAGCTCCTCGTGCATCTTCCGCTCCTTCCGACGGGCGGAGAAGAAGTACGCCTCGTCCCGTGTGTCCCGCGTCACGAGCACGAAAACGCGTCCCGCTCGGACGCGCCCCGTGCGGCCGCGGCGCTGGATCGTCCGGATCTCGGACGGGATCGGCTCGTAGAACACGACGAGGTCCGTGGCGGGGATGTCGAGGCCCTCCTCCCCGACGGACGTGCACACGAGGACGTTGTGGTCTCCAGCCTTGAACCGCTCGATCGCCTCGACCTGCTCCTTCTGCTTGAGCCCGACATCCTCCCCGCGGGTCGCCTGCCCGACGAACCTCACGGGCCTCACACCGGGGAGGGTCGCGAGCTCGCGGACGATGAGCTCGGACGTGTCCCGATAGTGCGTGAAGACGATCACGCGCGACTCAGGGTTCCGGAGGAACTGCTCGCGGACGATCCTTAGGACTTCCTTCACCTTCGGGTGCTCGCCCGAGGTCTTCCCCGCGATCGCTCGGGCCTCGACGACGGCGGGATGCCGGAGGAACTGCCGGCCCGCGCGGCTCCGCACGTTCGACTCCGCGCGGTCAAGGTAGGACCGGAACACCTCCATCCCTTGCGTCTCGACGAGCACGATCGCGTGGTTCACCTTCATCGCAATCGCTTGCGCGGTCGCCGCGGTGTACACCGCGCCGTGGCGCTCGCCGGAATCGAGGCGGGACCGAATCTGCTGTCCCGCACGGAGAAGGTCCTTTGTCGTCGGCCGGGGGATCCCCGCGAGGAAGCCGCAGGCTTTGATCCGTTCGACCTGCTCCTCGAGGACCTTCTCGAGGCCCGCGCGGATCTCGCGGGACACCTCCGTGGCCTCCACGACGATCCGCTGCACGTCGATGTCGTGGACGTATGGAAGCACGTCCGGGTCGTCCTCCGTTCGGATCTCGACCGCGGCGATTCCGAGGTTCGTGCAGACCTCGAGGATCTTGTCGACCTCGCTCCCCGGAGACGCCGTCATCCCAAGGATGTGGCCGTCCCGAACGTCCCGGTACGCGCGGCCGACGTCGACGTACGCGTAGTTCCCAACGGCCCGGTGGGCTTCGTCGAAGACGATGAGGGACACGTCGTCGAGGCCGGAGCGGCCTTCCCGGAGATCGTTGCGGATCACCTGCGGCGTGCTCACGATGATCTTGTTCTCCCGCCACAAGAGCTCGCGTTCCTCCGGTGGCGTCGCCTCGCCTGTGAGGAGGGCGATCCGGTCCACGACGAGCATGTCCCTGAACCGGGCCGCGTGCTGCTCGACGAGGGGTTTCGTCGGCGCGAGGACGAGGATTCTCCCGCCGCGCCGCTGGAGGACCTCCGCAATGACCCGCGCCGCGATCACGGTCTTGCCCATCCCCGTCGGGAGGACGACGAGCGTGGATTTCCCGAGGCACGTCGCGGCAACGTTCCGCTGGTATTCCCGGTCCTCGATTTTCCCGCGCCGGATGAGCGGTTGGTCGACGAACACGCGACGTGAACCCGAGGGGCGGGAATGAACCTATCGGACGGCCCCGCGAAACTTGCGCGCCTTCGCGCGGTCCACGATGATGACGATCACGAGGAGGCCGAAGCCGATCACGAGAAGAAGCGGCAGATATCGCTGAATCTGTCCGAGACCCAGGGGGTCGTTGATCATCGCGATCGCGGTGAACGAGGCCTGTTGCGTTCCGTCTGCCATCGACACAGTCGCGACGGGGATCTCCGCGACGCTGCCGCGGAGGACGCCCGCAGGAGAGCGGACCTGGAGCTGGAGCGTCGCCTCTCCGTTCGGGCTGAGGGACACGCGAACCCGATCCAGGGGCAGTGTCGCACTCGCGTTCACGACCATCTGCGCGGTCCATCCGTCCGGGAGAACCGCGGAGACGCGGAGCGTGTCGTCGAAGTCGCCGACGTTGACGACCTTGAACGTGAACGTCGCGGCCGCGCCGGGTTCAATCGTCCGCTCCGTCACGACGGGGACGATTCCGACGCCGCGGGAGAAGTTTGTCGGCGTGAGGAAGACATCGTCGATCCACCAGCCGCCCGCCTGGGGCATGATCTTCGCGGTGATGTTGAACCGAAATCGCAGGCTCGCACCCACGCTCGGGATGAGGGATGCGAGACTGCTGCTCGTCACGTTCCACCGAAGGTCGCGCCCCTGGGCGTGGGCGACGGCGACCCACGGGCCGCCGTTCACGGAGACCTCCGTGTAGCCATGGTCCGTATCTGAGGGATTGATGAAGAGTGGGGTCTCCGAGCGCCCCCACAGGTCGTACCGCTCATAGTAGATCAGGTACAAGGGGCCGGCCGGGACGCTGATCGGGCCCGATTCGAGGTAGTGGTATTCAGGGATAAGCGGGTTTGGGATCGTCGTTTGGAAGAAGCCGAACCGCCACGAACTCGTTGGGCTGTGGGAGCTCCCGTACGGGTCTGCGTCGTCGACGATCTCCCACCGGTAGAGGTCGTTGCCTGTCTGATTCGGGGTCAACCACTGCGCCGAGCCAGACTCGATGTTGTCGCGGAAGAGGAACTCATGAGCGGAGAAGTGGGAGAGCCGCTCGTTGTTTTCCGGGATCTCGTCAGCGCCGAGGTCGACGTGGACGGAAACGATGTAACGCCCCACGTTCGTCGGCGTGAAGGTCCAGGAGAGGTTCGTAAACGCACCGCCGGGAAGGGAGGTAATCACCTTGCGTGCGCCCGTTACGGTCCGCTCGGAACTTGCGTTCATGGTGTCGTACCACACCCGAAGCGTGACGTTCACGCCCGTTTGGTTCCGCGCCCCCTGGTTCCCGGCGTTGGCGACGATCATCGTTGACGCGGCCACGGGGACGGCGACCTCATTGCGGATCCGGACGATCGCGAGGTCGTCATCGACATCCTTCGAGAGATCCGCGCGCATCGTCGCCCCCGAGGGCGAGACGTTCCGGACCTTCCATCCCGTCCGGAGATTACCGTAACCGTTCGAGTTCGGGATCGTCTCGGGACCGAAGCCCGTGGGGCTGTCCGCCCATGCGTCCGTCGGATCCTCGGGGTTCTCGCCCTGCGCCTCGTCCGCCTCCTCGAGATCGACGAGCCGGCGGCTATCGTTGTCGTTGTCCACCATCGAATCGTCCACGTGCCAGATCAGAACGCCGCTCCCGGGTAGCGCAGCGTCGAATCCGATCGGCTGGCGGTTCTCGACGAGGAAGTACTCGTCGCCGTTACCGGTCTGCTTGATCGTGAGACGGAACACGGTTCCTACGGTCTCGACAGCCGGGATCTCCCAGTCCAGGAGAGGTGCCGTGACCTCAATCGGGGTGAGCCATCCGAGGTTTGCCTTCGCCCACGCACCGAAGTGGGCGGGAGAGGTTCCCTGCCGATTCGGCGGGATCGCGTTCCACGATCCCGTTCCCATCACGTCCCACTCCCCGACGCCGAGGCTAGAACCGTCCGTGTCGTAGAGATCCGGGAGCCCGAGATCGTGCCCGAACTCGTGGGCGACAACGCCGATCGACGAGTCCTCGCTGATCATGATGTATCCATAGATCTGCACGCCGTCCGCGACGAGGCGCTGGTCGCCAGGGACTGTCGGGTTACCGTCGACCACAGCCCACCGGTGGGACCAGATCAGAGTCTCGCTGGTCGGGGTGCTCTCCTGCGCACCACCCGCGTGGACGATCACGATGTGGTCGACGACGCCGTCGCCGTCCCGGTCGAATTGGGAGAAGTCCACAAACGGGT
>DATESQ010000103.1:0-2705 GCA_035283985.1 Thermoplasmata archaeon
TGCGGTGGACGCTGCGATCGGTGGGACGTGGAACTCGGACCGCTGTAGGAGGTGAGACCTCGCGTCGAGCTCTTGGGGGAGGACGAGGTCCGCCTTCGTGAGGACCGGGAGGACGATTTCAGGTCGGACCCGCGGGACGAGCGTGCGGGCCGCGAGCCGAAGCTTCCGCAGGAACTCGACCTCCGGGTCCGACGCATCCAAAAGGAGAAGGACGAGGTCCGATTCATAGATCTCCTCGAACGTGGAGTGGAACGCCTCGACCATCCACAGCGGAACCTGGTCCACGAACCCGACGGTATCCGTGAGGAGGACTCGCTTCCGGATTCCCTGGAGCGTTCGCGTCGTCGTGGACAGCGTCGAGAACATCCGCTCCTCGACGAGGACTCGTTCTCCCGTAAGAGCGTTCAACATCGAACTCTTTCCCGCGTTCGCGTAGCCCGCGAGGGCGACGAGGTAGAAGCCCCGGTCCTTCCGCGCGGCTCGTCGCTGCCCCCGCTCCCGCCGCACGAGGTCGAGGTCCTCCCGGATTCGACGCATCTTCCGTTTCACGGTCTCATAGTACACGTCGACACGGTACTCACCACCCGCCATGAATCCGGGTCGCTCGCCGATTGTGGCGCTGTGGATCCATTCCCGGAGCAACGGGATCTCGTACTGAAGGAGGGCGAGCTCGACCTGGAGCTTCGCCTCCCGGCTGTGTGCGCGCTGCGCGAAGATCTCCAGGATCAGCCGGAGCCGGTCGTAGCATTCCTTGCCGAGACGCTTTTCGAGCTTGTAGTGCGACGAGGGATGGAGTTCGCCGTTGAAGAGGACGATGTCGATGTCGATCGACTTCACCCGATCTTCGAGTTCCTCGAGCTTGCCCTTGCCGATGAAGTACCGCCGATCCGGCCGCTCCCGAGCCTGAACGGCGGTGTCGACGAGGTCGTGCCCCGCGCTCTCGATGAGGGCCTCGATTTCCCGGGTGTCCCGGGTGAGGGTGACGAGAAGGACCTTCACGCGTCCATGCGAACCGGGGGCGCATCGATAAGGGTTTCCACCGGAAGGAGAGGGGTGGGGGTGGGGGTCTCGTGCGGGCCGTGATGCACTTTCAGCCACCTCCTGCGGTTGACCTTAAATAAGGCCAACTCCATGCCGGTCGCATGCAACTCGGCTGCGGGATCCGCTTGAAGACGGTGAAACGTCGAGAGTACCTCTACGTGTGGCACTACGAGCCCATCGAGGGCCGGCGTCGACAGGTGTACGACTATATCGGTCCCGCCGCGAACCCGGAGGCTCGCCGAAAGGCGAACGACGCCCTGGAGGCCCATGCACGAAGGGCCATCGACGATGCGCGTCACCGGATCCATGCGGGTCGGGCCGTCGCCGCCGCGGTCCGGTCGGGATTCGGTTACCCTTGAGTAAGGCCAACTCGGAGGACGTCGGAACAGACCTGGCCCCGTGTCGCGAAACCCTTATGGCCCGAGGGCGGCCTTCTCCGTCGCTCGCCTCTCCGAGGCGGGTTGGTGGAACGGCCGTGGCGGTCCGCCGCCACGGCCCCGCACTCCGAGGCGCGGCGATGCACGTGATCGTGAAGTTCTTCGCGTCGTTTCGGGAAATCGTCGGCTCCCGCGAAATGAGGCTCGAGTTCAAGGACGGAGCGACGGTCCGCACCCTGCTCGATTCGATTTACGCGAAGCATCCCCGTTTGAGAACGTTCGAGGAGACGACGCTCCTCGCCGTGAACCGGGAGTTCGCAGATCCGACGGCGACGATCCACGACGGCGACGAAGTCGCCCTGATGCCCCCCGTGAGCGGCGGCGCCTCGATGATCGCGATCCAGCGAAAGGCGATTGGCGTCGAGGCCGTCGTCGATTCCGTGCGCCGCCACGATGCGGGCGCGATCGTCCTGTTCCTAGGCACCGTTCGCAAGGATCCCGGCGTGAAGGCCCTTGACTACGAGGTGTACGCGCCGATGGCGCGGAAGAAGATGGGAGAAATCGCGGAGGTCGCGAAGAAGAAGTTCGGCGTCCTCGAGGTGTCGATTGTCCACCGGCTCGGGCGGATCCCCGTCGGTCGGCCGTCCGTGGCGATCGCGATGTCCGCCCCGCATCGGCGCGAGGCGTTTGCCGCGTGCGAGTGGGCGATGGCGGAGCTCAAGAAGGTCGTCCCGATCTGGAAGGCGGAGAGGTAAGGGTCACGTCCGCACTTCGTACAGCTCGATCCAGATCCCGTTGACGGGCTCCTTCACGAACCCGACGATGTACTTCGGTCGCACTTCGATCGGTCGTGCGACCTTCGCCCCCATCTTCGCGAGGTGGTCCATGTCCTTCCGCACGTCCTTGCACTCGAACGCGAGATGGTCGAGCTCGCTCCCTGCCTTGTACTTCGACTTGGACCGTGGGTACCAGTTCAGCTCGAGGATCTGGTCCCCGCCCTTGCTCCTGAGCCCGGCGACCTCGCCGCCCGTCGCGGGAATCGGGTGGCGGTCGAGGAGCTCCATTCCGAGCGCCTCCGTGTAGAACCTGACCGACGCGTCCATGTCCTTCACTTCGACTCCCGCATACGTGAACTTCATTGCGACCCTCCCCGGGGGATTACGACCACGGGCTCAAGCGCTTTGCGATAGTCCCCGTCCGGCAACTGAAACCTTTAATCGTCCTTCGGCTCTCCCGTCTCGGGGGCGTCGAAATTGATGCGTTCTGGTTCTTCACAGGGGCCGCGGT
>DATESQ010000104.1:0-15992 GCA_035283985.1 Thermoplasmata archaeon
CCTTAAGAGTTTCCTCTTGAATATCATTCAATGATAATGGGTTCTTAAGGATAGCGGAGGCCTAGCGCGCCGTGATCCCTTGATCCGTGATCGTGTACTCGTACAGCCCCGTCTTCTCGGGGTGGTTCCGGACCTTACGGAGGACGAGGTACCGCCGGAACTCGTTCTCCTGCCGGACCCGCTCGAGCTCGACGATGCCGTCGACGATCTCCTCGACGCCGCTTTGCGTTCGCGTGTCGTAGACGCCAGAGAGCATCGTGAGGAGCGACACGCCCTCCTCGTGCTGCGTGTGCGCCTTGATCGTCCGGAGGGCGGAAAGGACGTCTGCGTGGGGGTAGTACTCAAAGAAGAAATCGAGGGAGTCGACGACCGCACGGAACGGCGGCTTCAGCTTCGAGAACTCGTACGTGAGGGTCGTCAGGAAGTTCACGTTCGTCATCGGGGCGCGGTCCGTGGGCGTCGCGCGGAGGTCCTTCAGGGTGATTCCCTCCTCGCGGTACCGGCTCACCTCGAGGCGCCGTGCGAGGACACTCTCGTAGTACAGCTTCCCGATGTTCACGATCTGGAGGTCAGCCTTCCACCCGAAGTCCTCCATCGTCGAGGTGACGTCCTTGTCTCGCTCCGTCGTCGTGAAGTACACGACGTTTTCGTCCTTCACGCCTGCGGACGCAAACTGCTTCGCGACGAGCTCCGTGCCCGCGCCTGGCGGGCCCGTGACGAGGACCGTAAACCCCCGCGGGAGGCCGTTCATGAGCGCCTTGTCAAGCGCGGCGATCCCCGTCGACACGACCTTCGCCATTTCACTCCTCGACCTGCAGAGTCTCGTCGCTCACGAGGTTCAGCATGTTCCGAATCTCCTCCGTCTCGTACTCCTCCATCGAGAAGATTACCGTGTACGCCTCCTTCGACCGGAGGTTGTTCACGAGGATGTGGAGGAACTCGCTCAGGATCTTCGTGTTGTTGTGGATCGCGAGGGAGTTGATCGAGTCGAGGATCACGACGTTGTGGCGGTCCTGCGTCTTCCGGATCAGGAACTCGACCTTCAACATGAGGTTCTCGAGCATCGTCGGGCTTTCGACGAAGATCGCGTGCGGGTGCTTTTGCCCGGAGGACATCATGATCTGCGAGATCGAGTCCACGAAGTAGATGTGGTCGAGAGGGACCTCGAGGACCTCGAGCGCATTGATGATCGACGCGGACGGGATCGTCGACGTCACGTAGATTGCGTCGAGGCTCTTCTTCGTCGCGAACGTGTCGAGGAGGGCCCGGATCACGTCGAAGTAGTGGTCCGCCTTCATCCGGAGCGCGATTGCCGCCGCCTCCGGGAGGCCGAGGAGCTTCCGGCCGATCGATGCCGCAACGGTCATGGCCTTACGCGCCTCCCGTCGGGACGCTCCCGCCCTTCAGGAGCGGGACGAGGAGGACGCCGACCGTCGTGAGGTCGAGGACGTACTTCGCGCGAGAGTGCGCTGTGCCCCGCATCTTCACGACCTGGATTGTGCGGAGGAGGTCGCCTCGGCGTTCGAGGTTTCCCGTGACGAGGACGCCGTCCGCGATCGCCTCCTCGACGCCATGGAGGGAATACCGCTCCTCCGCGGGGCTGATTTCCGACACGAGGAGGGACGTGCAGCCGCGGGAGCTCAGCATCGAGCCGAGTTTCAGGATGAAGTCCCGGATGTTCTCCTGCGTCTTCAGGCGGTAGCAGACGGACGTGATCGAGTCGATCACGAGCCGCTTCACCTTGAGCTCGTCGACGAGGTTCCCGAGCGCTCGGATGAGGATGTTGATCTCCTCGAAGTCGAACTCCGTCTTCTCGAGGCCGAGTCGGTCGTAGATCACGCGGAAGTCGAGGAACACGAGCCGACCGTCCTTGATTAGCTTCCGGTCGAAGAAGTCGTACGGGATGATGTTTTGAAGGAGCTTGTCGGAGGCCTCCGTCGCGCTGATGAAGAGGGAGTTCTCGCCAGCGAGCGCGCCATGGACGAGGAACTCGAGGCACAGGGATGTCTTCCCCGTCCCGACACTTCCCGTGACAAGGACCGTATTGCCCCGCGGGATGCCGCCGCTGAGGATGCTGTCGAGCCCGTCGATTCCCGTCACGCAGCGTGCGCGGTCTTCCGGTTTCTCGCGCTCTGGGGGGGCCATGCAACCGTCACGCAGGGGCTTTGTGTCTATAGGACTTTCGGGCTTAGTTCCCGAGGCGATTACTGTCGTCAGAACGTCCGAAGGCACGCCATGGCGGGTTCCGTCGGTAGGGCGCGAGTTATCCTTATGCAAGGCCAACTGGCGGACCGCGCTCCTCCGCGCATGGTGCCGCCATCTCGATACGTTTTTAGGCGGTCTGGGGTGTAGCGGACGGGCCGATGGAACCCGTTCTGCAGGTCGCGCTGGACTTCATGCATGCGAAGCGGGCCTTCCAAGCCGCGAAGGAGGCCGTTGCGGGCGGCGCGGACTGGGTCGAGGCAGGCACGCCCCTCATCAAGTCCGAGGGCGTCGAGGTCATCCGACAGCTCCGGAGGATGTTCCCGGACAAGGTCCTCGTCGCGGACCTCAAGATAATGGACACAGGGGCATTCGAGGTCGAGATCGCCGCGAAGGCGGGCGCCGACGTGATCACCGTAATGGGCGTCACGGACGACGCGACGATCCTCGAGGCGCTCAAAGCCGCGCGACGGTACGGCGCGAAGATCATGGTCGACCTCATGCGGGTCGAGGACAAGCCGAAGCGGGCGAAGGAGCTCGAGGCGCTCGGAGTCGACTACCTGAACCTTCACGTGTCGATTGATGAGCAGATGATCGCCCGCACGCCCCTCGAAGAGCTCAAGGCTGTATGCGTGGCCGCGTCAATTCCCGTCGCCGTCGCGGGCGGGCTTAACTCCGAGACCGTCGCCCAGGCGGTCGAAGTGGGCGCATCCATCATCATCGTCGGTGGCGCGATCATCAAAGCGGAGAAGGTCGCGGAGGCGACCGCGACGATCCGGACCGCGATGACGAAGCGGCGGCGGATCCCGACGACCCTCCACAAGAAGTACGGCGAGGCGGAGATCCACGAGGCGTTTCTCAAGGTGTCGACACCAAACCTCGCGGACGCAATGCAGAAGCGGGGCGCGATGAAGGGAATCCAGCCGAGGATACGCCACGGCGCGAAGATGGTCGGTCGCGCGCTCACCGTGAAGACCGCAGATGGTGACTGGGCGAAACCCGTTGAGGCGATCGACCGTGCGAAACCCGGCGAGGTCATCGTGATTGACGCGGGCGGCGGCATGACGGCCGTCTGGGGCGAGCTCGCGAGCCACTCCTGCCTCGTGAAGGGCGTCGCAGGCGTCGTGATTGACGGTGCGGTTCGGGACCTCGACACGATCCTCGAGATCAACTTCCTGTGCTTCGCCCGCCACGTCGTCCCCCACGCCGGCGAGCCGAAGGGCCATGGCGACATCGGGAGCGAGGTCGAGTGCGGCGGGCAGTACGTCCGGACGGGGGACTGGATCGTCGGCGACGAGTCGGGCGTGGTCGTCGTGCCGCAGGAGCAAGCGGTCGAGATGGTGAACCGCGCGCTCGACGTCCTCGAGCGGGAGAACCGGCTCCGCGAGGAAATCAAGCGGGGCGGCACGCTGTCATCCGTCCTCGAGCTCGAAAAGTGGGAGAAGGTCGGCTGAGGACCGTGGACCGCGCGCACGTCGAAGGGGTTCTTCGGGATCTGAAGGCGGGGAAGCTTTCCGTCCGCGAGGCGATGGGCAGGCTTCGGTCGTTGCCCTTCGAGGATCTCGGATTCGCGAAGGTCGACACGCACCGCTCCCTGCGGAAAGGATTCCCGGAGGCCGTGTACTGCCCCGGGAAGACGGACGCGCAGATCGTGGAGATCGTGCGACGCCTCGCGCTGAACGCCTCTGTGATCCTCGCGACCCGTGCCGCGCCGAAAACGTTCGAACGCGTTCGCAAGGCGCTACGGGGATCGCCGGTTGCGTATCACGAGGCCGCGCGGCTCATCGTCGTCGGAACGCTGCCGAAGAGGCGGAAGGGTCTCGTTGCGGTCGTCACCGCAGGCACCTCGGACGCTCCCGTGGCGGAGGAGGCCGCACTTACCGCGGAGGCGATGGGCACGCGCGTCGATCGGATCTACGACGTCGGCGTGGCGGGCGTCCACCGAATCCTCGAGCGAAGGAAGCGCCTGGAGAAGGCGCGCGTGATCGTCGTTGTGGCGGGGATGGAGGGTGCGCTCCCGAGCGTTGTGAGCGGACTCGTCGAAGCCCCCGTGATCGCTGTCCCCACAAGCGTGGGATACGGCGCGAGTTTCGATGGGCTCGCCGCGCTCCTCGCGATGATGAACGCGTGCTCCCCGGGCGTCGCCGTCGTGAACATCGACAATGGGTTCGGCGCGGGATATCTCGCCGCAATGATTGCGGCGTAGGCTTCAAAGTAGGAGGACGCCTACGAACACCGCACCGATCGCGATGAGCGTGAGGATCCACACCGTGCGGTTCCACGCGATGATCTTCGATCCGTCGAGGGGCGGGATCGGGATCATGTTGAAACCGCCGAGGAAGAGGTTGATGTACGCGGTGAAGTAGAGGATCGTCCCGACCCAGCCGGCGAGCCCGCCACCGAGGAACGGCCGGAACGCGAGGAAGCTTCCGAGGAACGCGAGCGCGATCGCGAAGTTCGTGAGCGGTCCCGCGAGGCTCACGCGGCCGTTCTGTCCCTTGCTCAGGGACCCAGCGATGTAGACGGCGCCAGGCGCGGCGAACACGAAGCCGAGGACGCCCGTGAATACGGCGAGGACGAGTCCGCCGGGGCTCGAGCGGAACTCCGCCCACGCGCCATATCGCTGCGCGAGGACCTTGTGCGCGAGTTCATGGAGGAGGAAGCCCGTGAGGACCGCGACGGTCGCGCTCACGGCGATCTGGAGCGCGCCTCCTGCGGTGAAGGTCCGCCGCAGAGGATCGAGGAACGCGAGGGTGAACGCCGTGATCAGCGCGCCGCTCGCCATCACGATGTGCCGCAACTCCTCCTTCGAGAACCGGATCCCGCGCCGCGGCGGCGGGTGGATCGTCACGTAGGGGGCGCTGAATAAGGACGCGCGAGATTCCCGGGGTCCGCCGACAGGCATCCTGTCCCGGACCCAAGTCGCGCTATTTAGGCTTGCCCACTCACGCGAACCTCGCGCCGCAGTTCTCGCATTCCTCGACGGTTGGCGCGAGGACCTCGTCGCACAGTGGGCACTTGAACACGCCGCCGTCCCGCTTCTTTCGGATCTGAGCGCGGATCAACCGGATTGCGCGGTCGCGAAGGTCGTTCGGGTGCTGCCCGAGGAGGACCAGGACGGGTTCGACGTCGAAACCCTTCGTCCGCCACGCCTCGATTTGGCGGTCGAACTCCTCGTCCGTGACCGTCTCCTGCTCGAGCATCGTCCCCATTGCCCGGAGGATCTGCGCGCGGACGTCGTCCGGCATCGAGCGGAAGTCGGGATCGTCGGAGAGCCGGCCGGTCGCGGCCTCGACGGTCGCAAGTCTCCGTTCGATGAATGCCTCCTCCGCATCGGACCCGAGGGCCATGCCGCACGCGGGACACGTCGTCTCCGACTCGAGGACGGTCGTTTGGCACTCGAGGCACGTCGTCTTCCCGATTCGCGAGCGCTTCGGCGGCAGGATCGTCGAGAGGAGGACCTTGCGGGAAATCGTGTGATGGAGACCCCGGCGCACGGCGGAGTCCGGGAGCCCGAGCTTGATCACGTCCGCGAAGTTCCGAAAGCCGCGGGCGTAAAGCGCGCGGGCCCGGCCCTCGTCGAACCCCGGGACTCGGGAGAGGGTGCGGATCGCGCGCTCCGTTCCGGGGTCCGCATCGACCGTCGCGACGGGCTCGCCGCACGCGTCGCAGACTGCAATCAATCCGGAGAAGGACGTCCCGCAACGGGGACACGCGGCCCGCTCCGCGACGAGGATCGTCGCGCACCTCGGGCACGCAGGCTCGTTCGTCGCGTGGTCGCAGACGGGGCACGTCTCAGGCGCCACGGGATGTCGATTCCGGCTCGCCGTACTTAACGGTCCCGACACCGTTATCGGGTGGGAGCACTTTCGGCCATCTCCCGCGGAAAGGACATCCCCCGCGCTCCCGTCGTCCGCGGGCCGACGAGGCGGGATGCGCCTGGTTTCGACCCGCGTGGATTTTCCATTGAACGAGCGTCGCGACCGGGCGGAGCCGACGAACGTGTTCCCGTTCCCGCAGATCCGGAAGGGACAGGACGCGTTCCTCGACGACGCGGTTCGCGCGCTCGTTGAGGGGAAGCATCTCCTCGCCCACGCGCCCACGGGGATCGGGAAGACCGCAGTCGCCATCACGGCCGCGCTCACCGCAGCGCGCCAGGCGAACCGGCTCATCCTGTTCCTCACGTCGAAGCAGAGCCAGCACTGGATCGCGATCGACACGCTCCGCCGGATCGCGTCCCGCGGTCACAGGGTCGTCGCGGTCGACGTGATCGCGAAGCGCGCGATGTGCCTCCAGGACCGCGCCCCCGTCGCGGAGGCGGGGTTCCAGGAGTTCTGCGATCACCTCGTCCGATCCCGCCGGTGCGCTTGGTTCGCGCGTTCCGCGGAGCCCGCGGTGAAAATCACGCAGCAGAAGGTGCTCCACGTCTCCGAACTGATAGAGGCCGCGCGGGCGTGCGGGACGTGCCCCCACAAGGCCGCGATCGAGACCGCGAAGCGCGCGGATGTCGTCGTGTGCGACTACAACTACGTGTTCAGTGACATCCGGGACCGCGTCCTGCCGCGGATCGCGCGCCCCCTCGGCGAGATCATCCTCGTCGTCGACGAGGCGCACAATCTCCCGGACCGGATCCGGGGACATCTCACAGGGGATCTCGACGTACCGACTCTCTCGCGGGCCGCGAAGGAGGCGCGGATTGTCGATGCGGATGCGGGCGCGTACCTCCAAGGGGTCGCGCGGTCCGTGCGCGAGGCCCTCGTCCGACTCGAGGGCGAGCGGGTCGTCGACAAGGCGTCGCTCGTCGAGGCGGTCGACGCAGGGCTGCGGGGGATCGAATACCGGGATCTCATGCGGCTCGCGAAGGACGCGGGCGAGGCACTCGTGGAACGGTCCCTCCCGACCGTTCTCCCGGAGGTCGCGGTTTTCTTCGCGCGGTGGTGGGACCACGACGAGGGGATCCTGCGGCTCGCGGTTGGCGGCGCTCTCGGGCGGTTCTCGCTTCGGCTCCTCGATCCCGCGGTCCTGAGCGGCCCCGTGTTCGATCAGGTCCACGGGAGCATCCTGATGAGCGGGACGCTCCACCCACCGGAAATGTACGCGGACCTCCTCGGGATCGAGCGGGCGCGGCGGGTCCTCGGCGTATATGGCTCGCCATTTCCGCCGGAGAACCGGCCCGTGTTCGTGAGCTCGAAGGTGACGACGTCGTACGGGACGCGGGGACCGTCGATGTACGCGGCAATCGCGCGCGAGATTGCGTGCGCGATCCGCGCAGTGCCCGGGAACGTCGCCGCGTTCTTTCCGTCGTACGAGCTCCTCCGGGAGGTTCTCGGGAAGCTCCGGCCCCTCGTGTCGGATCGGCACTTTCTCCCGGAGCGGCCGGAATGGACCGCTGCGGACCGATTGCGAGCACTTGAGGCGATGCGGTCCCTTCGCGATCGCGGTACGCGCGCCCTCCTCCTCGCGGTCCTCGGGGGCTCCCTTTCCGAGGGAGTCGATTACCCGGAGAACCTCCTCCGCGCTGTGGTCGTCGTCGGTCTTCCGCTGAGCCCGCCGAACGTGGAAGCGGAGGCGCTCAAGGCGTACTACGTGAAGCGGTTCGGGCCCGCGAAGGGGTACGACTACGCGGTCGTCTATCCCGCCGTAGGGCGGATTCTCCAGGCGGCGGGTCGCTGTATTCGGAGCGAGCGGGACCGCGCGGCCGTCGTTGTCCTCGAGTCACGCGTCCTCCACGAGCGGTATGCACGATGCTTCCCTCCAGATTTCCCGCTGAGGGAGGTCCCGGACGTCGCAGCGGAGTTGAGAAGGTTTTTGAGCGACCCGGCGCATCGGCCGGCCCGTGCTCCTGAAGCGCGGGGCCGAGGCGGAGCTCCACCGGACGAAATGGAGGGGCCGCGCGGCAGTCACGAAGGCCCGCGTCCCGAAGAGGTACCGGAACCCCTCGCTCGATGAGGAGCTCCGACGGGCCCGGATTCGCACCGAGGCGAAGCTGATCGGAGAGGCCCGCGCCGCGGGGGTGTCCGTGCCGACCTTGTACGACATCGACCTCGTTGAGAACCGGCTCGTGATGGAATACATCGAGGGCCCGACCGCGAAGACCGTCCTCGACGGAGGCAGCAAGAGGACGCGGGTCCTCTGCCGGCAGATTGGCGAGGCGATTGCTCGACTCCACAGGGCGGACCTCGTCCATGGGGACCTCACGACATCGAACATGATTCTCCGTGACGGCCGGCTCGTCTTGATCGACTTCAGCCTCGGGGAGAAGACGAGAAGCGTCGAGGCGAAGGGCGTCGACCTCCGACTCCTGAAGGAGGCGCTCACGAGCGCTCACGCACTCGGGTCGGAGTACTACGATGCGGTCGTCGCCTCGTACCGCCGCCGCTATCGCGGGGCGCGGGAGATCCTCGCAAAGGTGACGGAGATCGAGGAGCGGGGCCGCTACACGTGATCGCGTTCGTGACGACGAACCCGGGGAAGTTCCGCGAGGTGTCCGCGAAGCTTGCGCCAATCGGCCTGCGGCTCCGCCGGGTCGACCTCGCGTACCCGGAGGTTCAAGCGGACCGGCTCGAGGTGGTGGTCGCGTATGCGGCGCGGGCCCTCGCGAAGCGGGTACGGGGCGAGTTTATCATCGACGACTCCGGCCTGTTCATCGACGCCCTCGGCGGATTCCCGGGAGTGTACTCGTCGTACGCGTACCGGACGATCGGCTGCGAGGGCGTGCTTGAACTTCTACGGCGGCGATCCCGGCGGACGGCGCGGTTCGAGAGCGTGATTCTCTTCGCGGGCAAGAGCCGACGTCCCCGGATCTTCCGAGGGGTCTGCGCGGGAACGATCGTACGGCGCTCACGCGGGGCCGCGGGCTTCGGCTTCGACCCGATCTTCGTACCGGGGTCCGCCCGCCGGACGTTCGCGGAGATGAGCCTCGCGGAGAAGAACGCAATCTCGCACCGCGCGCGGGCCGTCGAGGCCCTCGCGGGATACTTGAGGAGGCGGCGATCGTGAAGCTCCGGGACCGACGGGTCTGCATCACGGGGGCGGCAGGGTTCATCGGGAGCCATGCGGCGGACGTCCTCGCAGGGTCGTGCGATCTCCTCCTCCTCGACAACCTCAGCTCCGGGAGGAAAACGAACCTCGCGGGCGCGTTGAACCAGGGCCGCGCTCGGTTCGTGAAGCAGGACCTCCTGGCCCCGAAGCTCGGCCCCGCCCTGAAGGGGGTCGAGGTCGTAATGCACTTCGCCGCAAACCCAGACGTTCGTGGCGGCGTTGAGGATCCGAAGCCGACGTTCCACGAGAACGTCGTCGCGACGTTCCGACTGCTCGACGCGTGCCGGAAGGCGGACGTGAAGGGCTTCGTCCTCGCCTCGACATCGACCGTGTACGGCGAGGCTCGGACGGTCCCGACGCCGGAGGACTACGGCCCCCTCGCCCCGATGTCGATCTACGGCGCGAGCAAGCTCACGTGCGAGGCAATCCTGTCGAGCTTCGCCCACACGTACGGAATCGACGGGATTACGTTTCGGTTCGCGAATGTCGTCGGCGGGCGGAGCACGCACGGCGTCGTCGCGGACTTCGTGCGGAAGCTCCGGAAGACCCCCCGGCGTCTCGAGATCTTCGGGAGGGAGCCGGGGACGTCGAAGTCGTACGTCTATATCGACGACGCGATCCGCGGGATCTTGGCAGGCATCGATCGGGCCGTGTCGCCCGTGGACGTGTTCAACGTCGGAAGCGACGACTCCGTCACGGTGAAGGAGATTGCGGACACCGTCGTGCGGGAACTCCGCCTCGCCAACGTTGCGTACGCCTGGACGGGCGGCGTCGCGGGCGGTGGGTGGACCGGAGACGTGCGGCGCATGGTTCTCGACACCACGAAGCTCAGAGCCTCCGGGTGGCGGCCCGAGTTCCGGAGTGCGGATGCGATCGCGCGGGCCGCGAGGGACTCTTCTTCCAAGTTCCCAAAACTGTGAGAAAGTCGCGGCATCTTAGATAATTCGAGCGCTGGTCATATCTCAAGACTGAGAGGACTGACCATGCCACCACGGGGCTGGGCGTTCCGAAAGTGAAGGGCACATCGGCCGTGAGGCCGGTGATAGTGCTACCGTGTCCAGCGCCAAACGATTTATCTAAAGCAGGGGGCTACGACCCACGGCCGGGGCTGTGGGGTAGCTTGGCCTATCCTTCGGGCTTTGGGAGCCTGCGACGCCAGTTCAAATCTGGCCAGCCCCACTACTTTCACGGCGGGACGAGGCGGGCCTCGCGGATCTCGAGGACGCCGGACGGCCCGTCCCATCGCGGCTCCGCCCGCACGATCTCGAGGCGTTGCGCAAACTCTGGCGCGAAGGTCACAAGGGTCTCGAACTCCCCGCCCTCCCCGCACGGGTTCAGTCCGACGCGTCCATGGAGCTCGAGGAGCTCGTCCACCGCGCGGCGGTCCAGCGGACGCCCGAGCCATGCGGGTCCGAGGCCCTCCGCAGACACGCTCGTGAAGATTGCCTCGATTCCTGCATCGAGGTAGTCTTGGAGGAGCCGGCTCGAGTCGAGCCGCCACTGCAGCGCGAAGACTCGGAGGCCGAGTTCGTGGCCGACCTCGTTAACGCGGCTGTGCTGATAGTCGCTCGCGATCGCGCCGACAACGACGCCGTCGACGTCGATGGATGCGAGCGCGCGGCGAAGCGCGTCGAGCTCTGCGTCCTCGCCTTGCCCCGCGTGTTCTTGGACGAGAGGAGTCCGCATCGCTTCCGCGAGGAGCGGGACGACGTGGAGGTTCGGGACGTGGTACAGCATCGACGCGGGGTCCTCCGGCACAATCGAGACAAGGTGCGTGACGTCCCAGCCCCGCTGACGCGCGACGTGGACCGCGTAGGTCGAGTCCTTCCCGCCAGAGTAGAGCGCGGCGACCCTCATGCGCCGTAGCGAACGCGTCTTGTGGGAAGGAGGTTCCGGGCGCACGTGACCCCGCAAACCCTTTATGGGAACCCAGCAGATTGCCGCGCAATGCGGCTCTCCGAGATTCCGCGCATGAAGGTCGCGCGACGGGAGCAACCCGGCCTGCTATCCGTCCGTGTGGTCGAGGCACGATTCGCAGGAATTGCTTGGACCGCGTCGACGGGGTGGGAGTGATGGCTCGGAACGTGGAGGCGATGAAGCGGATCGCGGCGGAGGCGGCGGTCGCCCTCGTCAAGGAGGGGATGGTCGTGGGCCTCGGGACGGGTTCGACGACAAAATACGCGATCGAGGCGCTCGGCGAGATGGCGCAGGATGGGTTCGACGTGCGGGGCGTGCCGACGTCGATCACGACCGCGAACCTCGCGAAGGAGCACGGGATTGCGCTCACATCCCTCGAAGAGTGCCCGGTTCTCGACCTCGCGATCGACGGCGCGGACGAGGTTGACCCGAAGCTCGATCTCATCAAGGGGATGGGCGGCGCCCTGTTCCGGGAGAAGCTCGTCGCGGCCGCCTCGAAGAAGGTCGTGATCTGCGTCGACGAGTCGAAGCTCGTCCGACACCTCGGCACACGAACGCCCGTGCCCACCGAGGTCCACCCGTTCGGCTGGAAGGTCTCGAAGGCGCGCCTTGAGGCCCTGGGCGCGAGACCGACCTTGCGGCTCGCGGGAGCGTCCACGTACCGGACGGACAACGACAATTACATCCTCGACTGCCGGTTCCGCTCGATCAAGAACCCCGGGAGGCTCGAGGAGGCGATCAGTACGGTGCCCGGCGTCGTTGCGAACGGTTTGTTCGTCGGCGTCGCGAGCGCCGTCCTCGTCGGGACGCCGAAAGGGGTCCGAACCCTGCGGTCTAAGTGAGCTGGGACCGCATCTTCCGGATGTTCGTCTCGATCTCCTCGATCTTCGCCCGCTCCTCGCGCCCGATGATCTCAATAATCTCCTCGAACGGCAAGGCAAGATGGTACGCGTGGACAGGACGCCCCTTCCCTTCCTTCTTGATGTCCCGCTTCTCGACCCATCGCCGCCGCCGGAGCTCTTGCATCGCGATCGACACCTCGGGCTGTCGCAACCCCGTCGCTTTCTCGATCTCCACGGACGTCGTCTCGTCCCGCTTCGAGAGAAACACGAGCGTCTTCGCGCTGTTCTTCGACATGCCGGTCTGGATGAGGAGGTCGACCATCGACTCATCCTTGCGGCTCAGGCGGGCTTCCTTCATTTATGGGCAAGCTGCAATATTATTCTTCGTATATATACGGGTTCCTATTTATTTGCCGGGAATCGAAACGAACCTCCCGGCTGTCCGTTTTTTGACAAGCGCTGTCGGCGCGATGGCAGGTCGCGTTCGCGCACACTGCGATCGGGTTGAGGTTCTGTCACAAATCGGGTGATGAGCCCGTCTGAGACTCCACTCCGCTCGGCTCCTCCCGTGCGCCAACCAGGAGCCCTGGGAGGTCGTAGAGGGGACTCACCGCATCATGGCGGAGGGCACCGGGGTAGAACCGTACACCCCTTGCCTCCTCGCGGAAGCGGGTTCTCACGAAACGCGAGGACCTCGCGTTCCGGCCCGCGTTCTCGTCGCATGCTCCCGTGGCGCGACACACGCATGGCGCGGGCCTCTCCCGTGGTTCGACGGGAGGAACGGGATGCCATCGAATCAGCCGCCGCGACTTATACTCTCCGGGGAGTCACCCGAAAGTGCGATACGCGCATCACTCGCAAACGTTACAGAAACTCGAGTTGATAAGCCTTTAATAGCGGTTCCTCGTTCGATACCGTCTCGAAGGGAATCCCCCATGAAAATGCCTCGCGTCATCCGTGCGCACTGCCCGCGCTGCAACAAGCACACGGACCAGGAGGTCGAACGCGTGAAGGCGCGGCCGCGGTCCGAACTGCGGGCCGGCCAGCGCCGGTTCCGGCGGGTGACCCGAGGGTACGGAGGGTTTCCCCGCCCGAAGCCGGAGGGCCGCGAGAAGCCCACGAAACGGATCCATCTCCGGTTCCGCTGCAAGGTCTGCAAGAAGGCCTATCAACGACCATCATTGCGCGCAAAGAAGTTCGAGCTCGTGGAGGTCCAGAAACGATGATCCCCCGCCCGAGCTCGCGGTTTCTCAGGGTCAAGTGCGCGGATTGCGGCAACGAGCAGGTTGTCTTCGACCGGCCGTCGAACGTCGTCCTGTGCCAGGTGTGCGGGGCGACACTCGCCCGGCCCGCGGGTGGGAAGGCCGCGATCCGCGGTGAGATCCTGGGGGCCGTGGAATGAGGGCGGCGAAGCGCGCGGAGTTCGACTGGCCTGAGGAGGCCGAGCTCGTCGTTTGCACGGTGAAGGAGGTGAAGAACTTCGGCGGCTTCGTCACGCTCGACGAGTACGAGAGCAAGGAGGGCTTCATCCACATCGCGGAGGTCTCGAGCGGCTGGATCAAGTACATTCGGGACTACGTCCGCGAGGGTCAGAAACTCGTCTGCAAGGTACTCCGCGTGGACCGGGACAAGGGCCACATCGATCTCTCCCTGAAGGCCGTGAACGAGCACCAGAAGCGGGAGAAGATCCAGGAGTGGAAGAACGAGCAGAAGGCGGAGAAGCTCCTCGCGATCAGCGCGGAGCGGCTCGGGATCACGATTGACGAGGTGTGGGACCGGTTCGGCTACGACCTCCTCGACAAGTTCGGCTCCCTGTATCGCCCGTTCGAGGAGTCCGTGATGGATGAAAATACTCTCGCGTCGGAGGGGTTCACGGACCCGTGGGTCCAAACGTTCGTCCAGGTCGCGAAGGAGAACATCGTCCCGCCCGCGGTCTCGATCGACGGCTATCTCGAGATCACGAACCCGCGCCCGGACGGAGCCGTCCACATCAAGGAGGCCCTCCTGAAGGCGGTGAAGGAGGACGGCGTCACGGTGAAGGTCCAGTACATCGGAGCGCCGCGATACCGGCTCGTCGTGCGGGCGCCGGACTACAAGACCGCGGAGGAGGAGATTCAGAAGGCCGCGGCGAAAGTCCTCAAGCACCTCGAGTCGAAGGGCGGCGGAGGGAAGTTCATCCGGCAGGAATGAGGAAGCCTTTACTATGCGCACCTTCATGAGAGTGTGTCGGACGTGCCGGGCCTACACCCTGCGGGATGTATGTCCGAGGTGCGGCACGGCGACCGCGAGCCCAATCCCACCGCGGTACTCCCCGGAGGATCGCCACGGCAAGTATCGCCGGCAGCTGAAGAAGGAAGGAGGCATCGGATGGAAAACATCGTCGTGAGATACCTCGAGAAGCCGACCCTGAACGACCCGATTTTCATCGAAGGTCTGCCCGGAATCGGCAACGTCGGCAAGCTCGCCGCAGAGCACCTGAAGGACGAGCTGAAGGCCGTCAAGTTCGCGGAGATCTACTCGAAGTACTTCCCGCCGCAGGTCCTCGTCCTCGAGGACGGGCAGATCCGGCTCGTAAGCAACGAGATGCACTACGTAAAGCGGCCCGGCCTCCAGGACTTCGTCATCCTCACGGGGGACTACCAGGGCCTCACGCCGGAGGGGCAGTACGAGCTGACCGACCGCGTCATGCAGGAGATCGTCGCCCTCGGCGTCCGCCAGGCGTTTACCCTCGGCGGTTACGGCCTCGGGCACATGGTCACAAACCCCCGCGTCCTCGGTGCCGCGACGGACCCCCAGCTCGTGAAGGAAATGGAGAAGCTCGGCGTCGTGTTCTCCCGGAGCGAGCCCGGCGCAGGGATCGTCGGCGCAAGCGGCCTCGTCCTCGGACTCGGGAAGCTGTACGGCGTCCGGAGCGTGTGCCTGATGGGTGAAACGAGCGGCTACTTCGTCGACCCAAAGAGCGCGCAGGCCGTCCTGCAGGCCCTCACGAAAATCCTCGGGATCGAGGTCAGCTTCGCGGAGCTCGAGACGAAGGCGAAGCAGATCGACCAGATCACGTCGAAGCTCCGCGAGGTCGAGGCGCAGCCGGATACGCCGACGAAGGAAGACCTCGGGTACATCGCGTAGCGCGTCGCCGTCGCTGAAAAGCTTTTACCCGCTGACCCCGTATTCCGGCGTGGATTCCCCCGATGGCGAGCGACAAACACCGGAAGTCGTTTCTCGAAGGCTACAAGGCCGGGCTCAACGCAGCCTGGAACGAGATGATCAAGCTCGCGTCCCGCGGCTACTCGTCTACGGAGCTCGGGATCATGGCGAAGACGAAGCTCGCCGTCATTCACCGGGACGTCGAGGCGATGGCGACCCGGCTCGCGGAGGAGGGCGACGCCACCGGCGGCGACAAGGAGGACGAAATTGCGGAGCGCGGGAGCTACCTCGTGAACGAGGAAAAGGCAGAGTCCGTCTTCGTGTACTTTCGGGACCTCGTCCGGGCGGGGGCCCGCGGCCTCCTGATCTCCCGCACGCACCCCGCGGACGTGATCCGGCGGCTGCAGCTCCGCGACGTCGAGTCGATCTGGCTCAGCCGCACGCCGGGGAAGGCGAAGGGCGATGTCGCGGTCGCAGACCCGACGGACCTCGTGACTCTCGCGGGCGCGGTGATCAAGTTCCTCGAGGCGGGCGGGAACGCGGCCGTCGCGATGGAGGGGCTCGAGTACCTCGTGAGCCTCAACGGCTTCCAGAGCGTCCTCCGGTTCGCGCAGACCCTGAACGAGAAAGTCGTCGTGAACGACTCGTACTTCCTCATCAGCGCGAACGCGGACGCGATAAAGGATCTCGAGTACAAGCTCCTCGCGAAGGAGATGGCGGGCGAGTTGTAGCGGGAAAACCTTTAACGGTCGTGGACGTACGCCGCGGCACGCTCCCGTAGTCTAGACCGGTCAAGGATGCTAGCCTTTCGAGCTGGTGACGCGGGTTCAAATCCCGCCGGGAGCA
>DATESQ010000105.1:0-17468 GCA_035283985.1 Thermoplasmata archaeon
GAAGTCCCATTTGTCTCGTTCCCGGAGGAGCCGGCGGAGAAGCGCGGTCGTGCTCCTCGGATTCGCGTGGAGGAGGAACGCCCCGAGGTGCTTGCAGAGGAGCTTTCCCTTCGCGCGGTTCGTCATGAAGTCTACGCAGTCGTGCTGCACGACCTTCTTCGCGGTGTCGATGTACACCGTGTAGGTCTTCACCATTCCGCTCATGAGGCTCGCGGATTCCTTGTCGATCCGCACGAGGTCGAGGTCGATGTCCCTTGCGCTCGCGCGGCGGTTCTCTCCGAGGAACGCGAGGAGGAGCTCGTCGAGGTTCATCGCATCGATGTCCTTGTTGATTGGGATGTCCGCCTGGATCGTGGCGGCCTCGGGCTCATCGGCGCTTGGCCCGAGCGCGATCGGAACTCCGAAGTGCGTGAGGGCGTCGTTGATCTTCCGATCGACATACGCTTGCTCACTCGGCGTGTACTTCGCGCGGTTTTGTGGCTTGTTGAAGTAGCGGCGGGCAGCCCGTGCATGGAACGGCGTGTGCACGGGGTATTTCCAGTTCGCGGGGTCCGCGTATTTCTCTGGATTCCTTGGATACCTTTCTAGCGGTCCCGCACGGCCGTCTCGCTTACGAGCAGGCTTGATGGGACGGGCCATCCGGTTCGACCGAAGAGTGGTGTCGGCCGATAAAGGGTTGCGCCGGACAGGAGGGTGCCGCCAAGGCTGGCGAATTAATCGCTGGGGGAGGCATGGGGTGTCGAGTCGCCCGGTCTACGAGGCCTTCAGCAGCTCCCGCGCGATGACAAGCCGTTGGATCTCGCTCGTTCCCTCACCGATCTCGCAGAGCTTTGCATCGCGGAACATCCGCTCTACGGGATAGTCGGAGATGTATCCGTACCCGCCATGGACCTGGATCGCCTTCGTCGTGACCCACATTGCGGTCTCGCTCGCGTACAACTTCGCCATCGAGGCCTCCGCCTTGTACGGGAGGCCGTGGTCCTTCAGCCATGCGGCCCGATAGACGAGCATTCTCGCGGCGTCGATTCGCAGGGCCATATCCGCGAGGATGAACTGGATCGCCTGGAACTCCGCGATCGGTCGGTCGAATTGCTTGCGATCCTTCGCGTAGTGGAGAGCTTCCTCAAACGCACCCTGTGCGATTCCGACGCCGAGTGCGCCGATCGAGATCCTTCCGCCATCGAGCGTCTTCAACGCGTTCGTGAACCCGTAGTTCACCTCGCCCAGGAGGTCATCCGCGGGCACGCGGATGTCTTCGAGGATGACCTCGGAGGTTGCGGACCCCCGCATCCCGAGCTTGTCCTCGACCTTTCCGATCCGGAGGCCCGGAGTCCCGCGCTCGATAATGAACGCGCTGATCCCATGGTTGCCCTTCGGCCGGTCCGTCACCGCCATGATCACGAACGTCCCCGCAACGGGCGCGTTCGTGCAGAAGTTCTTCGTCCCGTTCAGCACCCACGCGCCGCTGTCCCAGGACGCTTCCGTCTTCATCGAGGCCGCATCCGAGCCGCTTGCGGGCTCCGTGAGGCCCCACGCGCCGATCCTGCGACCCGTTGCGAGGTCCGGGATGTACTCTGCGAGCTGTTCCTTCGAGCCCGCAATCAGGATGTTCCCGGTGCACAGGGAGTTGTGCGCCGCCATGATGAGCCCGTGGGCCCCGTCGACCCGTGCGACTTCTTCGATTGCGATCGCGTACGTGACCGTATCGAGCCCACCGCCCTCGAGGTCCTGGGGGACGAGCATCCCGAGGAGTCCGAGGCCCGCCATCTTCGCGACCGTGTCGCGCGGGAAGTCCCCGCTCTCGTCGAAATTCTTCGCGACGGGCTTGATTTCGCCCTCCGCGAACTCGCGGACCTGGCGCCGAATCATTTCTTGCTCTGGAGTCGGAGTGAAATCCATTGTTCGGACGTAAAACCGGCGCGGGTATTAAGACCGCGGCATCCCCGCCATCGCAGGGCGCAAGATTTTTCCCCTGAGATCTGGTTCATTGTTCCATGGGGCCATGGCTCCGCCGGATGCGGGTCTGGCGGGCATGGGGGGCATGGCATGAGGACCTCCTACGACTGAGCGTCCTCGTCCTCGTGGTCGTCGCGTTTCTCGAGGCGTTCATCGGCCGCGCTGTGACCCGCGCCTTCCCCCTCATGCCTCCGGGCCCTGCATCGACGTTCCTGTTTGAAACGTTCGGTCGCGTCAGCGTGTTTCTGTTCAACCTTGGGGTCATCCTCGTCGTCCTCATCCTCGTCCTGGTCTTGTGGGCCCTCCGGGTCGGAACGCGGCGCCTACCACTCTTTCAGGATCGAATCGCGACGTTCGCAATTGCGTTCCTCGTCCTTTCGCTCGGTTCCTTCCTGATCCGCGATCCTGTGATGTTGGTCGCGCTCACGATTCTGTTCTTGGCGGTTGCGGTCGGGGCGCTGATCGCGACCGCGGCGCCTTCTCCCTCGCCTTGGCCGCGCGCGTTCTCCGCTCTCGCGCTCACGGTCTACGGGGCCTCTCGCTACTTTGTTCTCGCGTCCGCGATCGGGCAGCTTGGGCAGTCGACGGCGGCCCCTGTAGGAGGTCTCGAGGCGCTCTACCTCGCCGAGGCCGCCGCATCGCTTGCGCCGATCCCCCTCTTTGCCAGTGTGTACCTCAAACCCCCGCGAAATCCCCGCGTGCGGATTCCTGTGCTGATTCCGAGCATCGTAGCCGGGCTGTTCGTGTTTGTCGTCTTCGCGAACCCCGCGATCACAGCGGCGATCGCAAAGGCATCCTTCGGGTTCACGTTGTTCCTTCCGTTCCCGATCTACGCCCTCGGCCTCTGGCTCGCGACTTCCTCGTTCCTCCTCTTGCGTCGCACTAGGGCCCTTGCGAAGGCCTACGGCATCGCTCTCGTGATGATCGCGGGCATCGACCTGGTTCTCACGTACCAAGCACTCCTCGCCACAGCGGGTCTCCTGCTGTGGGCCATCGAGGAGGAACGAGCTGGGCCTACGCCGGCGACGATGGCTCGCGCAGCGCCCGTTCCTGCGCGGGCGAGGGTTGCGGATTCGGAGCCGGCAGCTCGGGGTTCACGGTGACCTGAAGCCGGCGGGCCTCGGTCTGGAGGAACCTCGCGGCAATTCGCACGACACGAGCGGCGATCGAGTCGGCATCGAACGTTGCCACTTTCTCGAGATACGAGGGACCCCACAGTGCAAGGTGGTCGCGGAGAAACGCCGTCTCCGCCTGGCGAACGATCCGATAGGCCTCCCGCTCGCCCCTCGTGAGTGCGGAGGCCTGGAGAAGCAGAAGGAAATGAAGAAACTCCAATTCCGCCGCAACGTGGTCTGGCCGTTCTCGATGTGCACTTGCCAAGTCGAGCCCGAACGCCCGGTAGAACCCCGCGACGTCCGCCATTGTTTGAACCTTCATGAAAACGTGCGCCATACCATACTCCGTCTCGTAGGGTGGCGCGCCCGCCTTCGCGAGCATCGCGGGAACCGCTCCGGCATCGAGTTCTGCGACGGCTCTCCGAAGGCCGACCACCGTGGAATGGACGCGGGATCGTCTCGAAACGAGTTCGTCCGCCCCGTCGAGATCCGGCGTCGCGACGCGCTCGATGTACACCTGCGTTTCGGTGTCTGGCTCCGACAGGAGGCGGGAGAGGACTTTGGCGACGATTCCCCGTGCGACGAGGTCCCCGATGTCCTTCTCCCTGGACTGCGACACCATGGTCCCCTCAGGTGATATTCAAGTGCTGCTCCGGCCGCACCACGACCGGCTCATCGATCGGCACCCGTACGACCTCGACTCCGTTTTCGTCATAGCCTACGGCGTCGGTCGACGTGACCTCATAGCTGTACAAGATCTTCTGCGTCACTCCGAACAGCTGGAGGACTCCCAGCAACGTGCGGCTCGGATTCGTATATTTCGCAATCGCAGTGTCCACTCCAGGTCCGAACATCTGGCGGAGGTACTTCCGCGGAGCCCACCGGGGCGGTATGTAGTACACGTTCGGCTCCGTGCCGAACTGCGGATACGACGGGAGCGCAACCTGTTCCTCGTGCACAAGGTAGTAGACGGGAGACCTCGGGTCGTCGATCCATCCTTGGAGTCGGATCTTTCCGACGCATGCAGAGACGCAGCGGGTCACGGTGCCCGTCTCGACCCGCGGGTAGCACGCGATGCACTTCTCGCTCAACCGCGTATTTGGCCGCCACATTGACTTCTTGTACGGGCACGCCTCGATGCACTTTCGATACCCGCGGCAGCGGGACTGGTCGATGAGGACGATGCCATCCTCGGGTCTCTTGTAGATCGCATTCCGCGGGCACGCGGCGAGGCAGGCGGGATACGAGCAGTGGTTGCAGATCCTTGCGAGGTAGAAGAAGAAAACCTGGTGCTCGGGGAGCGACGCACCCTCCTGCACGCCGCCGGTTGTCTGTGGGGAGCGATTGGATGTATCCTCGTAGATGTTCGGGAACCGCCATTCCTTGTCCTCCGGGAGGTAACCGACGGTCGCTTGGCCCGGCGGCGCCGCCTCGAAGATTGTCTTTCCCCGATAGACGCCGTATGGAGCGGCGGGCGTCGCGAGACTCGTGTCCCACCCGGGCTGCGGGCCGAGCATCTCAAGGAGCTTGACATCCCAGGACTGCGGGTACCCGCCGAAGGGCTTCGACTCGACATTGTTCCACCACATATGCTCCTGCCCGCGCGAAAACGTCCACGTGGACTTGCACGCCATGGTGCAGGTCTGACAGCCGATGCAGCGGTTGATGTTGAACACGGCTCCGAACTGATGCGTCGGCGTGCCGCGCTCATGCGGGTACGGCATCGTCCGGCCGAGCTGCCAGTTGTACACGTCTGGCATCGCTAACCCCCCGGGATCCGTTCGTCTAGAAGCTGCTGTACGAACTCGTCACCCCACCTGCGCCACGCGATGTGCGGGCCGCGGTAGAACGGATTCCGGAACATGGCGAGGATTCGGTCGCGGTCCCAGCCCATCCGCGCAAACTCATCGATGAACACCCTCGCCATCTCGACGAGCGAGGCGTCGGCTTCAGGACCGGAGATCGATACACCGGTGAGGACAAACGGGTCATCCTCCTCGTACTCCTTCTCCGCCACGTTGTCACCCCTGCGTCAAGAAGTCGCCCGCGAGATAGCGTCGTTGCGCTACGTTCTCGTTCCCCGGCGTGTGCCCCGTCGTCGCGGGCTCCCACACGCCGACGCCCCCAAGCCCGCCGTCCTCGGCCTTCGCGATCCGGACGAGCGTCTCCTTCGGACACGTGTTCGGCGAGTTGATGTCCGCCTCGTACCCCGTTCCGATCCCCTGTCCGTAGTAGTTCTTCCGGACGAGGGAGTCGGTCATCTGCGTCGGCTGGAGCCATCCGCGCGTGAGGCTCTGCTGCGACCCGTATCGCAGGTTCGCCTGGTAACCGGTGTCCGCCGCGATTGCACGGCCATCAGGCCGCGTCTCGTGGGCGTACACGGTCTTCGGCGTCGCCATGAACGGCGCGTGCTTGATCATCAGGACCCCCTGCGGGTAGCTCGGGTTGTACTTCGCTCGCAGGAGAAGGCGGGATACCTTGTAGAACGGATCCGTGGGCGTCCACCCTCGATACGGACGATCCTCCGGATTCGCGTCAATATAGACGTAGTCGCCGTCCTGAATCCCGAGGGCCCTTGCGTCGTCCGGATTGATGTTCACCTGGTGCTCGCCGATGTGCGGGCTCCGCCGGTCCGTCCGCTCCGGGTCGCCGAAGTTGCTGTCCCACAGGAGGTTCCAGTCGGCCACGCTCCACGACGAGTGCACGCGGTGGCGCGTCTTCGGGGTGAGACAGTAGAACCGGTACCCAGCCGCCCACAGGAAGTTCGTCGTCTGTTTCACGTCGTTCCAGGCGAGCTTTACGTTCCGGACCGACCGTTCGTCGGCACCTGTCGCGCCGAGGGACACACCGTAATCGTTCGGCCGGATCGCGTCAAATGAGGGCGGGACGACGATCACATTCGGCAGGTACGGCGTCGCCTCGACCGGCTCGCGATGGACGATCAGGTTCTCGCCGTACTCGACGAACTCGTCCTCGTCTCGGTAGAACTCGAGGCGGCCCGTCCGATTGTAGAACGGCTTCGACTCGTTGATCTGTTCCCAGCCCGGCATCCGCGGGTACGTCCGGAAGTTCATGAGGGCGCCCATCTCCTGGCTCAGCAGGTCCAGTGCGCGGTACCCGCGGCACGTGCTCGATGCATCGAGGACTCGCTGGAGGTACACATCCACCCGCCCGTCGTAGACGAACTTCCAGTAGTTCCGGCATCGAGCGTCGCCCGTCAAGGCGGCCAGGCGGTCCGCGACGCCGGCGTACACTTCGATGTCCTGCTTGTTGTCGAAGATCGGCGGAATTCCCCCCTTCCACACCTGGAGGAACGGGTTGGAGCACGACGCGGTCATGTCCGGGATCGTGAGCTCGGGCCAGCTCTGGACCGGGAAGACGATGTCGGCATACTCGCAGGACCCCGTCCATTCCCAGTCGTTGACGATGATCAGGTCGACCTTCGGGTTCACGTTCGCGATCATGTTGTAGGCCCACTTCGCGTTGTTCAGCAGGTTCACGTTGCACGTCCACTGGACTTTCGTGGGCGTGGGCATGTGCGTCAAACCTGTGAACACCTTCCCCGCGACGTCGAGCGGTCGGTCCTCGTAGTTCCAGTACGCCGGGTTCTCGCCCTTCCAATACTTCTTTACCGGAACGGATTGGCCGTCAACGGTCGGGTCGAGGTTCGGGGCGAACGGGTCCTCCATGTTGTACGTGGGCAGGCCGTCGAAGATCGAGCTCTTGTAGTTCCCGGCCCAATGTCCGACGTTCCCGCCGGGGACTCCGAGGCTCCCTGCAAACGCCGGGATCAGGAACACCGCACGCGTCGTCAGGTCGCAGTGGAAGTAGTGGTTGATCCCCTCGCCCGTGTGGACACTCACCGGCCACAGCCTCTCCGTCGGGTGGCCAATCCATCGCGCGAGCTGGAGGATCGCGGCCTGTGGCGAGGCGGTCATCTCCTCTACGGCTGCAGGCGGATAGTTGGCGCACAGCTCCCGGTACAGCGTGAAGATGCTCTTCACGCGGACCGTCGACGTCCCGTCGGCGAGCGTGATCGTGCGGTCGACTTCGAGCGCGGGATTGACGCCTGTGAGGTCGCCGACCTGTTCCCGGGTCACCGCGGTGGGACTGCCCGTTCCGCCGTCGATGACGACGAAGTCGCCCCACTGATCGCGGAACTCGGGGGGGATTTTCTGGACCGTCACGCTATACCCCGTCCACGGCGGGTTCGTGTATCCCGCGATGGCGTCGGTCGCGCGGAGCAGCTTCAACGTGTCCGTCCGGACGAGGAGCGGCATGTCCGTGAACCGCTTCAGGTACTGCGCGTCGTACCACCCATTCTCGATGAGCACGTTCAGGACGCCGAGGATGAACGCGACGTCGGACCCGGGCCGAATGCCAATCCACAGGTCCGATTTCTGGGAGGCGGGGCTGTACTCCGGCGAGATGTTCACGACCTTCCCGCCCCGCTCAATCGTCTCGATCCACCAGTGGGCGTCGGCCATTTTGTTCTCGACCATGTTCTTCCCGATGAAGATCAGGAGCTTCGAGTGGCGGAAGTCGTTGAGGTCTGGGTCGAACGTCTGGACGCCTGTGACCATCGGGTGGCCAGGCGGTAGATCCCCGTGCCAGTCGTAGTTGGACCACCCGCGAGCTCCGTACGGGGAGCGGCCTTCACGGTTCGCCTCTGCCTCGTCGAACACAGCGAGCATGTTCGCGAACCGGTAGAGCCCGTGGAGACGCGTCACGCCGCCGAGGGGCATCCCCGCTCGGAGCTTGCACACCATCGCACCGGATCCGTGCGTCGCGTCGACCATCCCGGGGTGGTAGCCCTGCGCGAGGAGCCTCGCCTGCCCGGCCGGCCCTTCATACGTCCCCATGACGTTGAGGAGACCCCGAGCCGCGTAGTCGAACGCGTCCGCCCATGAGACGGGCGTCCACGCATCCTCACCGCGCTGGAAGTACGACGCGGCCGGGGCCCCGGTCGCGTCCCTCGGGAACCCGGCGTCCGCCCACGCCTTCCATCCCGTCCGGACCATCGGTCGCTTGATCCGGTATGGGCCGTAAAGCCGGCGGACAAGCGTGTAGCCTTTCAAGCACCCGCGTGGGTTCCATGTCGCGGGCGGCTTATTGCCATAGAGGTCCGTGTAGTCTTGCACGTCATAACCCTGCTCGATTCGAATCAGGATTCCGTTCCGCACAAACGCACGGAGCCGGCAGTTGTGCGTGTCGTTCGGCGCGCAGACGAACGTGAAAGTCGAGTCGTAGCGGTACTGGTCTCGATAGACAGACTCCCAATCACGGGATGGATAGTTCGCAAGCGGGTTCGGGATTTCCGGGAGCGGTTTCAGGAGTCTTAGGCCCAGCGCAGAGCCAACCATAGCAGCGGCAGCAGCTCCAGTCCCGATGGCGCCCGCCCGGAGAAACCCGCGGCGCGACACTCGATTCTCTCGGTCCCCCGCCATCGGTTCACCTCAGATGATCGGGGTCGAGGTATCCGCGTTCGAACTCATCGGCGATGACGCGTCGCTTGGCCGGCCAGTCGGGCTCCTCGTCCGCGGCTTCCGAACCTTCCGCGACGCGAAGGTTGGCGCCGAGGACCGCAACTCCTGCGGCCGCGATGCCCCCTGCCCGCAGGAACTGACGACGACCCTGGTCCTCCGGTTCTTCCGGGATTTGATCGAGCGTGATGATGCCCTCCGGCACCTCCGTCCGCGGGCCTTTCCGCCGGCGACCCCGCATAACGAGGATGAGCGCCACGAGGACCGCGATGACGATGACGGCGCGAACGATCCAGTCTGTCCCACCGGTCTCCGCGGGGACCGCGAGCGGCATCTCGTACCAGCTCGACGTGGACTTCTGCCCATTGCGGTCCTGGTTCGCTCCGTCCCAGGCCGCAAATGCGATGACGAGCGGCACGCCACGGACGATGTCGACCTCGTCGGAGTTCGCGGCCGCCAGGGTCCTGGCGAACACGACGCGCCACCGGCCATCTGCCCATAGGCCCGCGCCGAGAACGGTCCGGTGGTCCGTGCTCGTGAGCGTCCCCGCCCCGCCCGCAACGAGGACCTGCACGGGCGTGGCGTTCAACATCGACAGGAAGTTGCCGCTTCCGATCCCCGGATAGAACGTCGACTCGTTCGCGAACGGATAGAAGTCGCCATACACATCATCGTAGTATTCGCCGATGTCCATGGAGCCGCCCGCGAGTAAATCCCGCTCCGCCTTCCAGTGCCACACCTGCGTCTGGAAGTTCACTTGGCCCATGCACACGTACGGCGGTTTCCCGTCGCTCGTGGAAACGAGCTGAACAGCGACCGCATCGCTGAAGTCCGAGGTTCCGGTCGTGCGCGCGTCTCTCGTGGCGTCCTGCCACTCAACAAGTATTGCGAACCAGGAATCGTTAAACATCGCGCGGGCCGTGAGGCTTGCGACATTTCCTCCTCCCTGGGGGATTTGGACGAGCTGCGCGGAAAGCACGATTGTGAGCGGGACAGCCGCGGACCACTCCGCGTTCACCGGGTCCAGCGGGACGGTCCCGGAAGTGTAAGCGGCAGGCAGGGAGACAACCTGCGCAGCGGTGAGCGGAACTTGGAGGACGGTCGCGAAAGCGGCGAGCCCGAGGGCGATCACGAGAACGAGGACCGGCGGAAGCCGGGTCCAAACCTTCCGCGTTCGTCCCCGGGCTGCGCGATTCAGGCGGGGCGACTCCGGTCTGAGGACCATGGAATCCCCGATGGGCTTTGAGGCTCCAAGGGCCATAGGCATTTGCCCGAACCTGTACGGGGTTTGCCCTCAGCACTCATAGGGCTCGTCACGAATCCGCTGACCCTCTTCTCATCACGGGGCGATGAAGATAGCTCCTCTGAGAAGAAAACGGTTGCGAAGACCCGTCGATTCTCAGGTCACATAACCGGGTGGGAAGTTATATAGAATGATAACAGGGTCGAACGGACGCATGGAGGTCCCTCCGGGTCGTCTTCTCCTGCAATCGAGCGGCGGCAAGGACGCCCTCCTGGAGCTCCTCTCTGAAGCCTCGAAACGCCGCCTGAATGGCGTCCTGAGGACGGAGCGGGTCCGGGACGACGAGCCCGCCCGCGGATTTCTCGTGTTCAAGGACGGGAATGGGACCCTCGCAGCGCACTCCTGGCGGGACGACCTCGACGGCCCGCTCGCGATCCCTGCGATCGTCCGAGATGCGCTCGAGGACGATGCGCTTCTCGAGCTCCGATCCTATGACCACCGGGCGTCAGCCGTGCGGCCCGACCAGTTGGAGAGCTCGCATCCTTCGGCGCACATCGATGGCCTACCGCCCGTGACGCGCATCTTGGCAGAGATTGAGGCGCAGGAGCGCGCGGAGCGCGAACACGCTCTCGCGGAGAGCGCCAGAAAGGCCGCGAGCGATTCGACCCTCGAGGAGGTCCGCGCAGAACTCCGGGCGGTGAGGGAGGGATCCGCAATCCTACTCCGACAGCTTCGCGACCAACGAGATGCGGGTGACCCGGTCGTCACCGCAGAACGACGGCGTGCGGAGGCTGAACTCGAACGTGCCCGCGCAGAGATTCATCAGGTTGCGGACGACGTCCGTGCGAAGGAGGTGCAGCTACAGGGAGAGTCCCACGCGCTCGCAGAACGGCTTGCGACGATCGAGGCGCGAAATCATGACCTCGTAGTCGCTCAAGCCGCATTCACGGAGGATCGCAAGCAGCTTGCGGAGCTCTATCAGAACCTCCAGTTGGAGATGGAGAAGATCGCTGCGGCCCGCCGCGAACTCGACGCCTTGTCCGAGGGGTCAACCGCCAGGGAGAAGACCCTCGCCGAATTCGCACGTCGTCTGCGATCCTCGGAAACAGCGCAGCGGGAGAAGGAGGAACGGATTGCGGGCAGGGAGAAGGAGCTCGAGGCGCGGGAAGCTTCCATGAAGGAGAAGACCGCCGCCCTCCATGAAGCGACGCGAGCCGCGTCCCGAGCACAGAGGGAGCTCGCGAAGGGCGACCGCGCTCTCGTGCAGCGCGACGAGGAGCTCTCCTCCGCGTCGGATGCCCTGGCCGAACAGGAGAAGACCCTCACGCGATTGAAATCCAAGATTGCACGCGATCAGCCCGCGCTCGAGCGACAGAGCGCGCGGCTGAAGCGAGACCGAGCCTCGATGGGCAGAGAACGAGAGGAGCTTCGTCGGGCTCACAGGGACGTCGCCGCACAAGCGGCCAAGCTCGAGTCCCTGGAGCGGACACTGATCACGGACCGTGCGCGACTGAAGGATCACGCGGTGAAACTCGTCCGCGCAGAGCGAGCCGCCACTTTGAGAGCCCGCGATTTCGAGGCCCAGCTGGCCGATCTCGAAACCCGAGAAAGGGAGGTCGAACGGGCTTCGGAGTCGCTCGAGCATAGGATCGCCGAACTCGAGGAACACGGGCGTGCTCTGAAGGAGCAGGAGGAGTCGCTCTCGCAGCGTGAGGCCGCGATTGACGCAAAGGCCGAGACTTCAGCGGGCCAAATCGAAGAACTCGAATCCGAACTCCGGGAACGTCAAGCGTCCCTCGGATCCCTAGAGACGCAGCGAAAGGAAGCTGAGCAGGCGCTCGAAATCCGAGCCAAACGGGTGGACCGCGCTTCGGAGGAACTCCTGGGGGCCGGGGCGATCGCCCGCAAGCGGAAGACCGAAGCGGACGAAGCGAACGTCGCAAGCGAGGGGCTTCGACGAAAACTGGAGCGGGAACGCGCTGTGTTCGAGCGAACGAAAGCGAGATCCACGAAATCGCTCGAGGCCCGTGACGCGAAAATCCGTGCAGCCGAGGAAGACGTGGAACAGCGACGGTCCGAACTTGACCGCATTGCTCTCGACCTGAAACAAAGGTTCGATCTTCTCGACGGTCGCGCAGAGCGGCTTCAGGGCTTCGAGGCGAACCTCGCGGAGGAGCGGAAGTCCCTCGAGGCTCGTGTTGCGAAACGCTCCGAGGAGTTCGAGGATCGCGAGCGGTCTCTCAAGGAGCGCGCCGAGGTCCTCGTGGCCGAACTGGTCCGGCTCCGCGAGCAGCAGAAGCAGCTGAAGGCGAAGGCCACTGCGATGAAGGAGCGTGAAAAACGTCTCCGTGCGCTGGAGGCCGAGGTCGAGGCGAAGCGCGCAGAGCTCGATCGGATCCGCGAAGGACTCAAGAAGCTCTGACCCCTTAGGGGCCCGTCATGATCGTCACCCTCACGACCGATTTTGGACTCGGAGACTACGTCGCGGCGATGAAGGGCGTGATCCTCGGTATCAACCCCGAGGCGGCGATCATCGACATTGACCACTCCGTTGGCGCGCAGGACATCCGCCGGGGCGCGTATGTGTTGTTCGCGGCCACGCCATGGTATCCCGAGGCGATCCACGTCGGCGTCGTGGACCCCGGCGTCGGGACTAACCGCCGTCCAATCGCGATCCTGTGCCAGGGTGCAGTCTTTGTCGGGCCGGACAATGGCCTCCTTGTGCCCGCCGCGGCAGAGATGGGCATCCAGGAAGTCCGCCACATCACGAACCGCGAATACTACATCCCGCGGGCGTCGTATGTGTTCCATGGCCGCGACCTGTTTGCTCCCGTGGCCGCGCACCTCTCAAAGGGCGTCTCCTTCTCGGACCTAGGCCCCGTCATCACGGACTACGTCCGCCTGGACTTTGGAAACCCGCAGGTGGACGCTATCGGAATCCGCGGGGAAATCCTCACGATCGACCGCTTCGGCAATGTGATCACGAATATTTCGCGGGGAGTCATTTCCGAACGATGGCGGTTCAACCAGAAGATCCTCGTGACGCTTGGCGGGTACGAACTCGAGCTATCTTTCCTCCGCTCCTACGGGGAAGGCCCGGACGGAAGCCTGCTCGCGACGATCTCGTCGAGTGGGTTCCTTGAGATCGCGAAGCGAAATGGCGACGCAGCCGCGCAGCTCGGCGCCTCGCCGGGGATGGCGGTTGCGGTTCGGCGCGACGAGTGAGCCTCCCCGGGGCTCTTGCTCACTTTGAGGGAAGCACGACTCGGATGCCCTTCGGGCGCCGGTGCTTCAGGACCTCTTCGATGTGATGGCGGGCCGACTCGATGTCGATGAGCTCGTGCTCGAGGAGAAGCGGGACCGTGGCGACGAGTCGTGTGTTCTGAATCGGGTCCTGGTCCGTGGGGCACACGGAAATCAGAAGGCCCAGAGGCTCAAGGTCGACGCGGATCGCATCCGTGATCTCATGATCCGTCGGATTGTGGTCGAAGAACCGGACCCACTGCGCGCTGCGGACGGCCCACGTCCGTTTCACGGGATCCCATCCCGCTTCAGGCGCGTGTAGTGGGAGAGGGAGAGGAACATCAAGACCGCGGAGCCGACCGCGACGGCCCACGCCTCATCGACCTGCGCGCGGTATGTGTCGTAGCTCCCGATGACGCCGACCGTGTACGAGTAGAGGACGAGGTCCGCGATCCATCCCACGAGGAACAGCGTGAGGACGCTCGCGACGAGGAGGACGAGCGTTTCCCTGCGCGCGCTCAGCGGGCCGCGTTCAAGGTGTCGGCTGCGACTTCCTCGGGCGACGAGAACCTTCACGGCGCGGCGGTTCGCGACGAGGCCCCTGCGGACGACCTCGAACCGAACCTCCGGTAATCCTCCGTCGGACTGCGATTCCGCACCCCCCGCCTCTGCCGCGAGGGACGGAGCTGAATCTCTCGTGCGCCCTCGAGAGTCCATGACATCCGGGGCGACGCTCTCCCCCCGACCTCCCCAATATCGAAACTGGTGTCAAGGGGGTTAAACGTTTCGTAGTCTCGACCCTTCGCGGGGCTTCGGGCGGTGGAAACCCTTAAGCCGCCCGCGGTTCCTTCCGCCGCCGGATGCACTCTAGCGAGTGGACTCGCAGCCTCACGGAACGTCAGCGACAGGTCCTCTCGATCGTCGTCGAGAACAAGGTGTACCGGAACCGCGACTCCCGGATCTCCGAGCTCGCGGCCGAACTCGGCGTCGCGCCCTCCGCGGTCACGAAGCACCTCTTGGAGATCGAGAAGACCGCGCTCCTCCAGGTCGTCGTCACGCCCTCGGAGCAGGGGAAGCGCGTGTACGAACGCCTTCAGCTCGAGCCAAGGCCGCGCCGGCCCGCGCTCTCTGAGGTTCTCGACACGACGAGGACGGACATCCTTCGGTTCCTGAAGTCCCATCCGGACGCGACCGCGGACGAGATCATCGAGGAGCTCCGGCTCTCCGAATACGCGGCGATGAGCAGCCTCCGAGTCTTGGCGACCGTGTCCCTCATCGAGAAGAAACGGGGCCCCGCGACGCGGCGGGGCGCCCCGCCATACGTGTACCGAGTCACCCCGCACGGCCTCGGGATTCTGGAACGATTTCATGGGTGAGTCGCGGCCGCTATTTGGCCTTCCGCGTGCGCCGAAGCAGAAGGATTGATCCAAGGACGACTGCGGCAGCGAGGGGTCCGAGTAACACGAGTCCGAGGATCACTGAATCTTCGGGCCCTCGCGGCGGTCTGTCCGAAGGGGCGGGCGGCGACAGTCCCAAGACTGGGTCGTGGAGGATGGTTCTGCCTCGAGGATACGAGAGGAAGACCGTCTTCGTGGTCTCATTTGCGTCAATGACCGTCGATCCAACTGCCGAGGCAGTCCCGTCCACGGTCGCGCTTGAGCCCCAGGTGAAGAATGCGATGGCAGCCTCAGATGAGGTGTAGAGGCTCGAGGACGATGACGTCGCGTTGGATTCCATGCGGTAGTGGGTCGACGTCAAACTCATCTCGAGAGCGGGGGCTGTGTCCTCTGCCACGTACTCCACGCCGTCGAGAAGGATATCGAGTTTCAGCTGCGACGGTGTGAGCGGGATGCCCTTGTAGTCGGTTGGCTCGAGGAACATGTAAGAGTTCACCGTGAGGTTGACCGGCGCACCGTTGCCGATTGCGATTCGGAAGCCGAACAGCTCATCGAGCAGAGGGTCGCCCGCGAACAGCGCTCCTTGCGTCAGGTTAAACCTCGGATCCGAAACGTTCCAATTGAACGGGACCGCCAACGACGACGAGTTAACGCCAAACGGCGAGATCGAGGCGAACGGGGCCAGTGGCTGTGCCAGCGGGACCTCGCGGACGATCGGTTCTCCTGTTTCGTAACGCCCATCGCGGTCCGCGTCGCGAAACTCGAGAACGCGACGGATCTCGAGTTCCATAACATCCTCGCTGATGGCGGTCGTGTTCGCGCCGAGTGGGCACTGGTCACGGTCGATCCGATAGCATGCGGCCGATACGTAGTACGAGAGCACGATCTGAAGTCCCGTGCCGACCGCAGGTCCTGACGCGTCGGAAGGGAGCGAGAAGGCCACCCTGACCTGTGAGAAGGTCTCGAAGGTCCCGTTTTCTGGGTATGGCACCTCGTGGAACTGGGTCAGGTTCAGGATCGCGAAGTGACGTCGGAGTTCTGCCTTCGGGTCGACGATCCACCCGATTCCGTAGAAGATCTTCTCGATTGAGTATCGCGACTCTGCCTGCGCGATAGGCGTCGCGCTCAGGATAAGCACGAAGGCAAGCAGAGGGACAAGGGCCCTCCTCATGACGCGCCTTCGGATCCCGTAGGCTTCCATCGCCATCCCGCGAATCCTCACTCATCTGTCGATACTTGGAGATTGCGGACTGTCCGACCCTTTACCAGACCCGGTAGAAGGAGATCGAGCTTGTTCCCGGAACCTCGGAGCCAGAGGAAAAGCCATATCTACGGCCCTCCCGATGGCCGCCCGGCGATGGACCGCCGCAAGATCCTTCTCCTCATTTTCGACGGCCTCGGGGACCGACCGATCCCCGAGCTCGCCCGCCAGACGCCGCTGCAGACGGCGCGGAAGGAGCACCTCGACTGGTTCGCAGCGAACGGCGTGAATGGCCTCATGGACCCGATTGCCCCCGGCGTGAAACCGGGGAGCGACACAAGCCACCTCGCGCTCTTCGGATACGACTCTCGGGCGGTGTACACGGGCCGCGGCCCGTTCGAGGCGGCGGGTGTGGGGATTCCTGTGCGACGCGGGGACATCGCGTTTCGCGGCAACCTCGCGACGGTCGATTCGAAGATGCGGGTCACGGACCGACGCGCCGGCCGGATCAAGGACGGCACACACGATCTTGCGGCCGCCCTCGATGGCCTCCAACTCGACGGTGGTGTGCGCGTCCTCTTCCGTGCGGGAACGGAACATCGAGCCGCGCTCGTGCTGCGGGGCGTCGGCCTCTCCCCTCATGTGACGGATTCGGACCCTCACGAAGAAGGAGCGGTAGTTGCGAGCGTGGCCGCCACCGAATCGAACGGGGGCGCGACCGCGCACGCGGTGAACGCATTTACGCGGGAGTGCTTCCGGATTCTGAAGGACCACCCCGTCAACATGGAGCGCGCCAAGGCGGGGCTCCCTCCTGCGAACATGGTCCTTCTCCGGGGCGCGGGAATCGTGCCGGACCTCGAGCCAATCGGCGAACGGTTCCATCTCAAGGCCGCGGGGATCGCGGGGGTTGGGCTCATCAAGGGTATGTGCCGCGCCGTCGGAATGGACGTCCTCGAAGTGGCCGGCGCGACGGGCGGGCTCGACACAGACATGGTCGCGAAGGCGAACGCGGCCCTAGAGGCCCTGAAAACGTACGACCTCGTGGCGGTGAACGTGAAGGCGCCGGACGTCTGCGGCCACGATGGACTCGCGAACGAGAAGGTCCGGACCATTGAGAGGATTGACGCGATGATGGCGACGCTGAAAATCGGCTTGGGCCCGGAGGTCGTGCTCGCGGCCACGGCGGACCACTCGACGCCCGTGATGCTGAAGGACCACTCCGCGGACCCCGTCCCCGTCCTCATCTTCGGCGAGGGTGTTCGGGTCGACGACGTCCAGAAGTTCGATGAGATCAGCGCTGCGAAGGGCGGCCTCGGCCGGATCCGAGGGCTCGATCTCCTTCCGATTCTTCTCGATCTCTCGGGCCGATCCGAGAAGTTCGGTGCCTGACCTCACTAAGCCTAAATAGAAGCGACCTTTACCAGCGCGAAGGTTGCCGTGGTCGACCTCACATTCATTGTTCCAATCGCAGGTCTCGCGGCCATCGGCGCGGCCGCCTACCTCGCCATGAGCATCCTCAAGCTCCCGGAGGGCGACGAGGCGATGCGCAAGATCGCCAGACGAATCCAGGAAGGCGCTCGCGCGTTCATGCGGCGCCAGTACAGAACAATCGCCGTGATCTCGGCAATCGTCGCGATCATCTTCGCCGGCGCGATCGGGGCGACTCGGGGCTGGATTGAAGGACTCCGAACCGCGATTGCGTTCGCGCTCGGCGCGACGGTGTCCGCCGCGAGCGGCTACATCGGGATGCACATCTCGATCCGGGCGAACAGTCGCACGGCGAACGAGGGCCTAACGTCCTTCGGCCGCGCTTTGAGAACCGCCCTCCGC
>DATESQ010000106.1:0-4494 GCA_035283985.1 Thermoplasmata archaeon
CGCGGATGAACCGGGCGTCTTCCTTCCTCTTGATTGACTGGCCGATGCCGCCCTGGACGGTCATTTCTTTCCACCTCCCTCCATCTTCTGCGCCGCGTATTGAATCGACTTCACGATGTTCACGTACCCCGTGCACCGGCACAGGTTTCCGGAGATTCCCATCCGGATCTGCTGCTCGGACGGATGCGGGGTTTTCGAGAGAAGCGCGACCGCGGACATCATCATCCCGGGCGTGCAGAACCCGCACTGGAGCCCGTGTTCCTGCATGAAGCCCTCTTGAATGGGATGGAGATTTCCGTCCGCCGCGAGGCCTTCCACGGTTCGTACCTCCCGCCCGTTCGCTTGGACGGCAAGGACCGCGCACGACTTCACGGCCTTTCCATCCAGGAGGACCGTGCACGCGCCGCAGTTCGACGTGTCGCATCCGATGTGCGTCCCCGTGAGACCCAGCTGCTCCCGGAGGAAGTGAACAAGAAGCAAGCGTGTCTCGACCTCCGTTTCGTACGCCTTTCCGTTCACCTTTACGTTTATGTGGTAGAACGGTCCCACCTCCGCCTCTTCGGGCATCCCAGACTCTGCGATTGCCATGTCATCCACCCCCTCGGGCGCGCTTGACCGCAAGGGTTAGGGCCCGCCGGGCGAGGACGCCGACCATCGCCCGCTTATAGTCCGCGGGACCCCGGAGGTCCGAGGTCGGCTGCGCCGCACCCATCGCGAGCGATGCAGCGCGGCGGATCACGTCCTCCGTCGGCTCCCGGCCATGGAGGGATTCCGCCGCCTCCTTCGCCACGCGGGCCGTCGGGGCGACGGCCGTCAGGCCGATCCCGGCAGTCTCGATGGTCCCCTTGGGACTCAGAAAAAGGTTCGCCGCGACCCCAACAATGGGGAAGTCCCCGACTCGCTTCTCGAGCTTGGAGTACGCGTTTCCCTGGCGCACCCGCGCCTTTGGGATTCGAATTTCCGTCAGAATTTCGCTGGGCTCGAGGGCGGTCACGAACGTGCTCTGGTAGAACTCCCCTGCAGGGATCGTCCTCGAACCGCGCGGCCCGCGGGCGGCGAACCACGCGCCGAGCGCGAGCATGCACGCGGGCAGGTCGTTCGCGGGGTCGCCATGGGACACGTTCCCGCCGACGGTTCCCATGTTCCGGACGACGGGGTCTGCGATGTCGTCCGCTGCCTCCGTCAAAATCGGATACTTTTCCTGAATCATCGAAGAGTCGAGCAACTCGTTCGCCCGCGTGAGAGCGCCGATCCGGAGGAACTCGTTGTCCTCGCGGATGTAGGCGAGGTTCGGGATGCGATTGATGTCGATCAGGGCCCTCGGCTCCGCGAGTCGGAGTTTCAGGATCGGAATCAGGCTCTGCCCGCCGGCAAGGACCTTCGCGTCCCCCCCATAGCGCTCAAGCAGTCCTACGGCCTCGTCCAGTGACACCGGCGCGTGATACTCGAACCTCGGTGGAATCATCGCTCCCCGCCCCCGCGAGAGAAATTAGCACGAAGGTAACCCGGTGGTGAATTAAACGTTTTTCCCCACTCCCACGTCAATCGGAGGTCGTCACCGTTCGGCTCTGGCGCGGACGCTGAGCGGACCCCGGACGGCGAAGTCGTTGGGGGCGAGGAGGGCGTCGATGTAAGGGAGTGCGCGCCGCATGGCGGCGGTCTCGGGCCGGTACTCGGGGTCCGCTGCGTACGGGTTCACCCACACGAATCGGTGGCACTGCCGGTGGAGCCAGTCGAGCTCGCGATCCAGGGCATCCGCGTCGCCGAGGTCCCAGCCGTCGCTCACGACGAGGACAGTCGTCCGCGAATGAACGAGCCTGCCGTAGCGCCGCCGAAACTCCGCGAGACACCGGCCAATCCGCGTGCCGCCGCCCGCGGGGCCGAGGACCCGGGACGCGTCCCGGGCCGCAGCGGGATACGGCCGGCCCGCGAGGTGGCCCGTGATCTCCTCGAGGCCCGTGCTGAACCCGAAGACACGGGTCCGTCGGGAGACGCGGTGGAGCGTGTAGACGAGGGCGAGGAGGACGTCGTCGTGTTCCCGCATGGAGCCGCTGACGTCCCAAAGGACGACGATCTCGGAGCGGAGCCGCTTGCGGCGGCGCCGATGGATTTCGACGATCTCTCCTCCATATCGGAACGTATGGCGCAGCGTACCGCGGAAGTCGAATCGGCCGATACGAGATGCCTCGAGTCGGCGCCCAGGGAGCGTGGCCACGGCGCGACGGAACCGGCGGGCCCCTGCCCGAAGCGCGACGAGTCGGCGCGGGTCGACGACGGCGAAGGGATGACCCGCCGGGGGTGCGTCCGGGCTGTAGATTCCGACCCGGACCGTGCCCGACCGATCGAGGAGTAGGGCGGGCGGACGGGGACGCGCCGCCGGGGAGGCTCCTCGATCCGCGGGCGGGCTGGCGGGAACCTCGGGCCGGGCCGGAGCGATTCCAGTGCCTTCCGTGCGACGACCGGACCAGTATAGATCGAAGGCCTCGTCGAAGAGGGCGAGGTCCTGCGGGGATTTCACGAGCGTCGCGCGACCTGCCTCGCGGAACCGTCCTCGGTCGAGCACACCAACGACTTCGAGGGCATGGCCGAGATCGAGCTCCGCACCGACGCCGACCCGCAGTCCGCGCGTTCGGAGGAACGCGAAGAATCCCGAGAGCTGCTCGAACATGCGCGGCACGCCCGGGTCGACTCCGACGCTATTCATTCCCGGCCCAGCAATGCGTCGAGTCGCGGGGCGCTGAAGAGCTGGAGGTCGTGGGCGTCCTTTACGAGGAAGCCGAGGGTCTGTTCGACGAACTCGCGGCGGATCTCATGTTCGCCGAGCGCCATGAGGGCGGCAGCCCAGTCCAGGGTCTCTGCGGTCCCGGGTCGCTTCACGAGGTCCTCCTCGGCGCGGACACGCTGGACGAAGCCCGCGATCTCTGTCGCGAGCCGGTCCTCGAGCGCGGGCACTTTCGCCCGAAGGATCGCGACCTCCTTCTCGAGGTTCGGATATCCGATGTACACGTAGAGGCAGCGGCGCTTGAGGGCGTCGCTCAGCTCCCGCGTGCGGTTCGACGTAATCACGACGAAGGGAATCGCCTGCGCCTTGATCGTCCCAATCTCTGGGATCGTGATCTGGTAGTCCGAGAGCAGCTCGAGCAGGAGTCCCTCGAACTCCTCGTCCGCGCGATCAATCTCGTCGATGAGCAGGACCGGGCGTCGGGATGGGGTCCCGCGGAGCGCGCGAAGTAAGGGCCTCTCCAGGAGGAACCGGTCGCTGAAGACGTCCGCCTCGAGTTCCTCCGTCGTTCGGTTCGCTTCTCGGAGCCGAATCGTGAGGAGCTGTTTCGGATAGTTCCATTCGTACAGCGCCGACATCGCGTCGAGGCCCTCGTAGCACTGGAGCCGAATCAGGTCGGCGCCCGTCGCCGTCGCGAGGACCTTCGCAATCTCCGTTTTCCCGCACCCCGGCTCACCCTCGATGAGAAGGGGCTTCTCGAGTTTCGCCGCTAGGAAGACCGCCATTGCGATGCTGCGGTCCGCGATGTACTGTTGGCCCGCCATCGCCTCGAGGACGGCCCCGACCGAGGTCCACGTGTCGTCGTTCATGGTGTTGCCACGACGCTCGCGTCGTCCCATCCCGTAATGCGACATCAATCTTTCCCGGACACCCCGGCGCCCGCGCACGAGGGGTCGGAACGCGGCGGAGCGCACAACTATTTAGCGTCTGGCGCGGATGGCAGGGAGGCGCATGCTCGTCGACGCATTTGGGCGGGAGGTCACGGACATCCGCATCAGCGTCACGAAGCGGTGCAACTTTGGCTGTATCTACTGTCACGATGAAGGTCTCGGCCCCGTCCTACGACCTCGGATGCCCCACGAGGACGAGATGTCCGTCGCGGAGATCGAGCGGGTTGTGAAAATCGCGCGGGAGTTTGGCATTCGCTCCGTGAAGTACACGGGCGGCGAACCCCTCATCCGGCACGATATGGAGGCGATCGTCGACCGCACGGTCCGCCATATCCCGGACGTCTCGATGACGACGAACGGGTCGATGCTCGGACCCCGCGCAGAAGCCCTCCGAGCCGCGGGGCTGAAGCGGGTGAACGTGTCCGTCGACTCCCTGGACCCAAAGGCGTTCCGGGACATCCGGCGGGGCGAGCTCGCGCCCGTGCTCGCCGGGATTCGGAGAGCCCTCGAAGTCGGCCTGAAGCCCGTCAAGTTGAACATGGTCGTGTTCCAGCACACGCTCCCGTACATCCCGGGCATGATCGATTTCATCGGCCACGGGGACGGCCTGAAGCTCCAGCTCATCCAGTTCATGCCGGAGCTCGTCGGCGATCGGGACTGGGACGTCGACATCGACGGCGTGAAGAAGTGGCTTGAGCAACGCGCGGACAAGGTCCTCGTGCGGGAGATGCACCACCGGCGGATCTACATATTCAACGGCGCGGAGGTCGAGGTCGTCGATCCCGTCCACAACGCGGAGTTCTGCTTCAACTGCCACCGGAT
>DATESQ010000107.1:0-8003 GCA_035283985.1 Thermoplasmata archaeon
TGATGCCTGGGATGTGGGACGTCCACGGCCACTTCATGGGAATCCGCTCCGCGAATGTCGAGGAGGTCGCGAAGACGCCGATGCCCGTCCTGGCCGCCCGCGCGGTGAAGGACGCGGAGCGGGGCCTGATGGCGGGCTTCACGAGCGTTCGGGAGCCCGGGGGGCTCGGCATCTACCTCGCTCGGGTCATCGACGAGGGCGGGGCCCCGGGCCCGCACGTCTACGCGGCGGGTGCCGCGTTGAGCCAGACCGGCGGGCACGGCGACCTCCACATGTATCCCCTCGACTTCATTGACGCCCTCGGAGGGACCGGATTTTACTCGGTCCTGTGTGACGGCGTCCCCGCGTGCTTGCGGGGGGTGCGGATGCAGCTCCGCCTCGGAGCGCGGTTCATCAAGGTCTGCGCCTCCGGAGGCGTGATGAGCGAGCTTGACCATCCGATTCACCAGCAGTTCTCGGACGAGGAGCTCCGGGCGATCGTCGGAGAAGCGGCCCGCGCGGATCGGATCGTCGCGGCACACTGCCACGGGAAGCCGGGAATCCTTGCGGCTCTCCGCGCCGGCTGCCGTACGATCGAGCACGGCACCTACTTGGACGAGGAGGCCGCGAAGGTGATGCTCAAGCAGGATGCGATCCTGGTCCCAACGCGGTTTATCCTCGAACGACTCGTGAAGGTCGGGAAGGAGGCCGGGATGCCTGAGTACGCGTACCGGAAGGCCGTCACGGTCCTGGACCATCACACGAAGGCGTTGCGGCTCGCGATCCGGAAGGGCGTGAGGATTGCCGTCGGGACGGACATCTTCTGGTCCGGTGAAGGGAGTGCCGTCGCGTGGGGGATGAACGGTGCGGAGCTCGTCCACCTCGTCGAGGCGGGGATGAAACCGCTCCAGGCGATCGAGGCCGCGACCGCGAACGGACCGATGACCCTCGGCCCGCAGGCGCCGAAGTCCGGGGAGCTCAAGGCGGGATACGATGCGGACATCCTCGCGCTCTCGAGGAACCCGCTCACGGACATCTCCCTCCTCGCGAACCCGGAGAACATCACGAAAGTCTGGAAATCCGGAACCCTCGTGAAGGCGGCAGACGCGAAATGAAAGGAAAGAGGGGACGTCTCTCCGGAATTCCTGAAGGTGAGCCCCTCGGGCCTCGACCTTAGGGAGTGACGATGACAATCCCTGTCATGTACGGATGGGGATCGCAGTGGTACTCGTAGGTCCCGGGCTCCTGGAACGTGTACGCGAACGTGGCCATGTGGCCGAGAAGGCCTGAGCCCATTCCTCCCGCCGAGTCGTCGTGGGCGCCCATCATCACACTGTGTGCGACATGGTCCATGTTCGTCCACCGAACCGTCGTCCCCGCCCGGACCGTTGTCGTGCTGGGACCGAATTCGTGGTTCGCGATGACGACGTCCGCCACGGTGCGACTTGTCGAGAACCCGCGGAGGATGAGCGCCGCGGTACCGGCGGCGAACACCACGACAGCGACGATCGCAAGAACGGCCAGCTTGTTCATCGGATTCCGCCTCAGTGCGTTCGGGACTCGAGGTCCGTGCGCATCCTCAGGTACTCCTCTTGGGAGATCTCGCCCCGCGCGTACCTCATGTTCAAGGTCTCCAGCGCCGACATGCTCGAAGGAACATACGGCCGGGACGGGGAGAAGATGCCCAGGGCCGCCAGCAGGATCAGAATCAGGAACACTGCCGGGACGACCATGAACACGGCCCCCCAGCCCATCCCCGCGCCCATCATGCCGGATCCGCCGAAGCCGAACGGCATCACCAAGGCGGCGAAGAGGGCCATGAGGCCGACCCCGAGGACGATTGCGAGACCGAGCCAGACCAACGGACTTGTTTGCTTCGTTTCCATTCGATTCACCTCGGCAAACCTATGGGATGAAAGAGCCCTTAAGGGCTTCGCGAAAACCCGTGAAATCGCTTTGCAAAACGCGCAATTGTCCGTCCGTCATGCACTCTCGCGCCATGCTTCCGACAGCCGGATGCGGTTCGTCATCCCGTGGCGCTCGCGCTCGATCAGCCCCTTTCGCTGGAGGCGATCGAGGATGCGCGTGACCCTCGATCCTGAATACAGGCCCTCCCCGACAAGCTGTTTCTGAAGGATCGATCCGCCCGCCTCCACGATCTTCCAGTACAGACGCCGCTCGTCCCCGGACAGCAAGCGGAGCGCGACCTCGGGCGCGGTCCCGGGAACCGTGCGGAGAGTCCCCGTTTCTTCGCGCCCCGTTGCGCCTTCCGGCGGGCCCGGTGCCGAGGCTGCCGTCTGGGCCGATGCCTCGGCAAGCCCGCGGGTCATGAAGACGTAGGACAATGCGACTCCCGCGATGATCGCGGCAAGGAGAAGGAAGAGTCCCCACAGGATCAAGAATGCATCAGACACGGACGCGTGGTCGACGAACAGGAAGAGGCTGAGGTCAAGCCCGACGAGGGCGATCGCGCTCGCCAGGGCGAGTTTCGCGAGCGTGCGGCTCTTCGCAAGAAAGCCAACGTCGGCCACGGTTGCTTCGTAGATGGATTGGGCCCTTAAGCTTTCCCGGAACCGCAATGTCCCGGGAGGCGTTTCACACGCCGGCGCAGCTCTTTATCCGCCGAACCCATCGCGGCGATCGTGTTCCGGCGTGTCCTCATTGCAAACCGCGGAGAGATCGCGATCCGCGTCGCGAGGACGTGTTGGAAGCTTGGGGTTCAGCCGGTCGGCGTCTACTCCGAGGCGGACACACGATCGCTGCACCGCCGGTTCATGGCCGAGGACGTCTGCATCGGCCCCGCCCCTCCCGCGGACAGCTACCTCGTCATCGACAAGATCGTGAACGCGGCCAGGGACACGAACGCCGAGGCGATCCACCCCGGCTATGGGTTTCTCGCGGAGAACCCGCAGCTCCCGAAGCGATGCGAAGAGGAGGACCTCGCGTTCGTTGGCCCTCCCACCAAAGCGATGGCCCTGTCCGGGGACAAGATCGCGTCCCGAAAGGCGCTGGCGAAGGCGGGCATACCTGTTACGAAGGGCGTCGACCGCGTCCTCCACTCCGTTGAGGAAGCGCGCGAGGTCGCGAGAGACCTCGGGTATCCGGTCCTCTTCAAAGCGACCGGTGGCGGCGGGGGGATCGGGATGTCCCGCGTGGATCGTCCCGACGAGCTGCCCGTCGCGTTTGAGTCGTCGCGGTCCCTCGCCCTCGCGAACTTCGGCAACCCTGACGTTTTCTTGGAGCACTTCGTCGCGAGAGCGCGCCACATCGAGATTCAGGTCCTCCTCGATGGCGATGGCGGTGCGGTCCATCTTGGCGAGAGGGAGTGCTCCGTTCAGCGGCGGCATCAGAAGCTCATCGAGGAGTCGCCCTCGCCCGTCGTCACCGCGGACATGCGCGAGGAGATCGGCGAGAGGGCGGTCCGAGCCCTCCGAACGATCGGATACCGAAACGCGGGCACGGTTGAGTTCCTCTTCGCGAACGGCGGATTCACGTTCAACGAGGTGAACGCGCGGCTCCAGGTCGAGCATCCGGTGACGGAAATGACTACGGGTCTAGACCTTGTCGAGCTCCAATTGCGAATCGCGGCGGGTGAGGCGATTCCGTTCGGCCAGGACGATGTCGTGTTCCGGGGCCATGCGATGGAGTGCCGGATCAACGCTGAGGACCCGCGCTCGAACTTCGCGCCGGGGCCGGGCCGGATCCTCGAGTATCGCGAGCCGTCTGGACCCGGCGTCCGAGTCGACGCCGGAGTCTCGGCGGGGTCCGACGTGAGCGAGCACTACGACCCCCTGATCGCGAAGCTCATCATCCATGCGGGGTCTCGGGGCGCCACGATCACGGGGATGGGGCGCGCGCTCCGGATGTACCGCATCCTCGGAGTCCCGACGACGATCCCGTTCCACCGCGCGATGCTACAGGACCCGAGCTTTCAGAAGGGACGGATGTGGACGACGATGGCGGCTGACCTCGGAATTCTCGAGCGTCTCGCGGGAGCCGCGCCACGTCCGGAACATGTCGCCGCCCTCGCCCTCGCGCTCGCGGCAAGGCCCCACGTCGCGGAGGTTCTGGCGGAGCGACGTGCTTTGCGAAGGCCCTTCGTCTCGCGCTGGACGGGCGAGGGCAGGACGGAGTTGTTGGGAGGAAACGATGCGATTTCAGCTCGTCGTCAGCGGTGAGCCGCACGACGTGGAGGCCTCGGACGGCCGCGCCTCGGTCGACGGTCGCCCCGTGCGGGGCGAGGCGACCCCGGAGGGGACCGGCGTCACGGTCCGAATCGGCGGGAAGCGGTACCGCGTCCTCCTCACCCGTTGGGGCGCCGTCGTCAACGACGTGCCGTACCGGGTCGAGGTCCGCGATATCGATGTCGGCACAATCGAGGGCGCGGGCGTAGGTGTGCGCCGCGCCGCCGGAGGGTGGATCGATGTCCGACCTCCGATGCCGGGACGGATCGTCCGCGTCGGGGTGAAGGAAGGACAGCGGGTGTCCCGTCGTGACTCGCTCGTCGTGCTCGAGGCGATGAAGATGCAGAACGAGATCCCCGCCCCCGCGGCGGGCATCATCCGCGAGGTCCGCGTCCGGGAGGGACAGACCGTCCTCGCGGCCGATGTGCTCGTCGTCCTCGATCTTGAGTGATCAGTCGAAGAGGTGCGCGAGCTTCTCTCGCTTCGCCCGGAGGTAGCGGCGGTTCGCCGCGGTTGTCTTCACGACGAGAGGCATCCGTCGTGTGACTCTGATCCCCTGCCGCTGCAGCTCCGAGATCTTCCGCGGGTTGTTCGTCATGAGCACGACGCTCTTCACGCCGAGGAGCTTCAGGATCCCGGCGGCGACGCGATAGTCCCGCAGGTCCGCGGGGAAGCCGAGCGCCACGTTCGCCTCGACCGTGTCGAGGCCTTGGTCCTGGAGGTGATACGCGGCGATCTTGTTCGCGATTCCAATCCCGCGGCCCTCCTGTGCAAGGTACAGCAAGACCCCGTGTCGGGCCCGCCCGAGCCGTCGGAGCGCGGCGTCGAGCTGCTCCCCGCAGTCGCACCGTTTCGAGCCGAAAGCATCGCCCGTGAGGCACTCCGAATGGAGTCGCACGAGGACATCGCGGAGGCCTGTCACGCGCCCCTTCACGAGCGCGACGTGCTCCCCGGGCCCGTCGGGCCCCGCGAAGCTGTAGATGTGGAAACTGCCGTAGCGGGTCGGCAGCTTCGCGCGGTGCAGGAGTTCCACGCGATCCTCGCCGCGCGGTTTGCGGGCCATGGCACCGTTCCAAGGAGACGATTCTATTTGAAGGTTCGGCGCGCGTCATCCTGCTCGGAGGAGCGCAGCAATCATCGCAGGCGCCGCACCAATCGCGGTCGCCGTTTCGAGAGAGAGCCCGCGGGACGTGACGTCGAAGTGGTAGCGGCCGAGCGCGTACACGTCGCGGTCGTCGAGGCCCCGGGGCCCGAGGCCGAACACGAGGCAGATCGAGGTGCCCTCGCGCAGGAGGCCCGCGAGGAGCTTCGCAGTCGCCCGGCGCCTCGGGTCCGGCCGGTTCGTTGTGACTACGATCTCCCCGAGCTGCGGCGGGAACCCCTTCCGCGGAAAGTCGAACGTGGCGAACCGCCCCGCCTCCGCGAGTTCGACGAGATACTTCCCGCCCTCGCCGATCGACGTCGTGGACGCGACCCAACGGACGACCTCGATCGGTGTTCGAAGGTCCTTCTCGTACGGGAAACCGAAGGTCGCGAGGTTCGCGTCGAACGCGAGCGCAATTGGCCCCGCTCGTGCGAGGGCGCGGCGGTGCGCCTCGCGGAACCGCACGGGGTCGTATGAGTTGTAAAGACCGATCGACATTCGACCCGTGGGCACGGTGCGGCGAGGCGCGGGCTCCGATTTGACGGTTGCCATGCGGGGCCTTGCGGTGGGACGCGGCGTTCGTCCTGGTTACCCATAAATATGGGTAACTTGGCACAGCTGCGTGGTGCGGCGATGGCTGACGCCCGACACCGGAGGGTCTTTGACTCCTCCCGCCATCGCAACCACGGATGGACCCGTACATCTACACGATCGACGGCGGCCGCGTCGGCGGGCGACCTGCCCCCGGCCGGATCCCTTGGGATCTCGAGGCAATCAAGAAGGCGGGCTTCACGACGATCGTGTCCTTCGAGTGCGAGCGGATCGACGGGGACGAGATCCGGAAGTCCGGCCTCGAGCACATCCGGATCTGCGTCGAAGACTTCGCGCCGCCGACCCAGGGGCAGCTTCAGCAGTTCAACGAGATCGTCGACGAACGCCTCGCGAAAGGGGGCAAGGTCCTTACGCATTGCTGGGCGGGGCGCGGCCGCACGGGGACGTTCCTGAGCTCCCGCCTTATCTGGAACGGCACGCCAGCACACGATGCAATCTCGGAAATCCGTGCGAGGGTTTTCGAAACGCAGGGCACCCTCGCGGGCGCGATCGAGCCGGCGCAGGAAGAGGCGCTCTATGTGTTTGAGAAATCGCTCAGACCGCGCCTCAGGCGAGCTTGACGAGCTCGTCCCCGCGCCACGTGAACTTCTTCGGCTTTCGCTTCTTGTGCACGCCCTTCTGGAGGAGATAGCCCGCGAGGAGGGGCAGGCCGATCGTCGCTTCGACCAGGGACTGCGCCATCTTCGCGTCCTTCTGGAACTTACCCCACGACTGGCTTTCCTCGAACGTGCAGCCGCTGAGGCCGCCCCACTGCGGAACGTCCGTCGTGATTTGCACCGCGTACCAGTGCGGGTTCTCCTCGAACCCGAGGACCTCCTGGGTGACCTCGATTTGCGAGATGTAGTTCTTTGGCGTCCCGCCGCCGACGTAGAACACGCCCGTCCGTGGGGACTTCACCTTGATCTGTGTAATCTCGTAGTTGTCCTTGATCGCGTCGATGTGGATCATCGGCTTCCCCGCCTTCCGACGGTCCCGGTAGTGCTTCGTAATCGCGATCCCGATCGAGGAGTCGTTCAGGGCGGGGACGAAGTACGGAACGCCCCGACGGTAGCAGGCGCCGACGAGGGAGTTCGGGTCTTTCGCAGCCCGAGCCCCCATCATCCCGAGGAACTCCCGAGAGGAGTACGCGCGGGGCTCGAGTGCATCCGCCATCGCCGATATCTCGTCGTCACACTCCCGGAACAGGGACTCGTCGGCAAGGGTGTCGTACACGCGATCGAGCATGTGCTCCCGCAGAAGGATGTCGTCCGCGTCCGGTGAGCTCATGTAGTGTCGGTACCCGTGGGCCTCGTAGAAGTCGTGGTACGCGATCGCGCCCGTGGTGACGACGACATCGACGAGACCGAACGCGACGAGGTCCCGCAGGACCTTCCGGAGCCCGCCGGGGATTAGGGCGCCCGCCGCCCCGAAGAACACCGTGCATTCCGGGTCGAGCATCGCCTTCTCGAGGATCGCGGCGCACTGGCCCAGGGTGCGGGCCTGGAACGAGATCTTCCGGTATCCGTCGAGGAGGTCCGCGAGGTTCCGCACTTTCTCGAGGTCGAGGTGCTCGATCGGCACCTGCGTCAGCTCCGCCTTCGTTGGCTTCCGCCCGCCGGCGGGACGACCCGCGTGCGTCATCTTGTGCGCCATGGCGAATCCGGGGGAAGCCCGCGGCGATGTTAAACCTATCCGACGAATTCACTCGCGCTTTTTCGGACGCGAACATACGGCGTACTCATCACCGTCCCAGAACACGTCGAGGTCCGGATTCTGCCGCTGGATTTCCTGGATCTTCTGCATGATGTCCTTCAGGGTGATGGCCTCGTCGTTCGGGTCAATGCGATAATGGACCTTCTTCTCCGTCCCCGCCATCGTCGCCCCCAACGGCTCCCCGGATGCGTCGGTTATTATAACCGCCGTCGAATCTTATCCAGCGTATAAATACATTTGGAGCTTGGGTGGCTGGTGAACCATACGACGAACTCAGGTCGACGCCCTTAAATAGAGTCAGTTTTCATACTTCGCCCCACACCAATACGGATTCCGTTCTTCTGGAGCCGAGGTGGAAACCCGTTGGCGACGAAGACCAGGGCAGAGGAGAT
>DATESQ010000108.1:0-7817 GCA_035283985.1 Thermoplasmata archaeon
CCGCCGGGCTCGATGGGACCGAAAATCGAGGCTGTCCTCCAGTTCCTCGAGACCGGTGGTCGTCGCGCGGTGATCGCAGACCTCGACCACGTCCTCGACGCGATGTCCGGCCGCGCAGGCACGCAGATTCCCTGACGGACAAGACAAACGTTATCCGCAACCGTGGACCTCCGCTGCGCGTGCGGGCTCTCTTGATCGGCATTGGCGGGATCATCTTCCTCATGGGCGCCGTGTTCGCGCTCCAGGGCGCCTACGTCCTGCCCGCCACGTTCATGCAGGGCCCGACCTGGATCGGCATCGGCGCGGCGATCGCGATCGTCGGCCTTCTGGCGATTTTCTTCGGCCTCCGCAAGAAACCGCAGGCACTGTGAACTCGGATCATTCCGAGACGTAGAGCACGATTGAGTCGTAGCCGCTCGCCCCCGCTGGATAGGGTGAGGCGGGGGACGGATCCTGGGCGTTGCCGACGCCGTCGTAGGCGCGCGCAACGATCCGGAACGCACCGCCACGCGGCGCCGTCCATGGCAAAGTCCACAGGACCCACGTGAGCGCGGACCGCGGCAGGGAGAGCGTTGCGGCGGACCATGTGGTCCCGCCGTCCGTGCTAACCTCGACCCGCGAGATTCCGCGGTCACCCGCAAACGCGACGCCGCCGACTTCGACGACCCGACCGACGACGGAATCCGGCGGCGGGCTGGCGATGATCGCGGTCGTCCGAATTGTTCCCCCGTTCGTCCAGCCCTTCTGCTGCCAGAACCCGAGGAACTCGCCCCGCACGAGCGTGATCCGCGTGACCCACTTGGCGTCGAACATGCCATAGAGGCCGGGCACGACGACGCGGGCGGGGAAGCCGTGCTTCGAGGGCAACGTCACGCCGTTCATTTCGATGGCGAGGAGCGTGGCGGGATGCTCGGCCCGGCCCCGTGGGATCCCGACCGTGTAGCCGTCCGAGCACGTGAACGCGACCCAGTCCGCCTCTGGGGCGGGCCCGGAGGCGGCGAGGAGGTCCACAAGCCGGACGCCGGACCACTGCGCGGTGCTAATCAGATTCCCGCCAACCTCGTTGCTCACACATTCGAATGTGACGATTTCGTCCGCATCGATCCGGTTGACGAGGCCCGCGTACGTCAGCGTCATCGGTGTCGAGACGAGGCCGTCGATGTCGAGGCGCCACGCGCCGACGTCGACGTCGGGGTCGATGACGTTCTTCGTCACGACGTAGAACTCCTCGTTCGGCGTGACCTCCTTCCGAAACATCTCTGCCACGGACCCGAACACAAGGCGACCCGTTCGTGTGACGATGGAGGAGAGCCCATACACGGCGAGGACGAGTCCCGCCGTCGCGAACGCGAGAGTCCCGAGGAACTGGCGCCGGGAGAGGCTGAACCCCGCCGGATGCCGACCCGCGAAGTCCACGAGGATGCTGTCGAGGATCGCGGCGGAGAGCCACGACCCGAGAATCTGGCTGAACGCCGCGGCCCACGGGCCGGCCGCTGTGCGAGTGCCGAGCAACCCGCCGTCGAGGATCGGCAGGATCACGACCAGCGCGATTGCGGCGGGAGCGGCCGTGTACACCGCCAGGACGGCAATTCGGCGCTTCGCGCGTCTCTGGACCCATCGAAACAGCGTCGCGTACACGCCCGGGATGACCAGGAACACGACGATCGCGGTCAAGAGTGCGAGGACCTTCGCCCCGCCGCCCATCGCTTGGATGAAGAACGACTCGACGCTTCCCGGGATTCGGATAATCGCGAAATCCACGGCGAGCTCCGGGAGAAACACCCCGAGCCCAAGGAGGCGGAGCAGGAACGTGAGCGCGAGCCCCGCGGCACCCGCCACGACGCCCGCGATGAACCGCCACCACGGAAGCCTACTCAGGACCTTGAGGCGGCTGCGGACCGCCGCGATCACGGCGCTGCTACATTGCTGTCACGCCTTGAACGTTCGCCGGAATTCGGCGTGAAAGGTTTTTAGCGGAGCGGCCCGCTGGAGCGCGCCGCGGATGCCGAATATCGAGGAGCAGATCCAGGCGACCGAGGACGAGATCCAGCGGACGCCGTACAACAAGGCGACGCAGCACCACATCGGGAAGCTGAAGGCGAAGCTCGCGCGTCTCCGGGAGGAGCTCGAGACGCGTCGCGTCAAGGCCGCGGGCGGCGGCCCCGGGTTTGCTGTTCGGAAGAGCGGGAACGCGACGGTCGGCATCGTCGGCTTCCCGAGTGTCGGGAAGTCCACGCTTCTCAACGAGCTCACGAGCGCGACGAGCGAGGTCGCTGCCTACGACTTCACGACCCTCAGCGTGATCCCTGGGATCCTCGAGTACCGGGGCGCGAAGATCCAGCTCCTCGACATGCCCGGCCTGATCCGGGGCGCCTCAAGGGGACGGGGCCGCGGTCGCGAGGTCCTCAGCGTCGCCCGGTCGTGCGACCTCATCCTCCTGATGGTCGACGTGTTCGAGACGAACGTGCTCGTCCTTGTGGAGGAGCTCCATTCCGCAAACCTGCGGCTGAACGAGAAGCCCGCGGACGTCGTGATCACGAAGGCGAACCGCGGCGGGCTCACGATCAGCCCGACCGTGAAGCTCAAGAAAATCGATAAGTCGCTAATCGCGGACATCTGCCGCGAGTGGGGGGTCCTGAACGGGACCGTCATCGTGCGAGAGGACATCACCTCGGAGCGGCTCATCGACGTCCTGGCGAGGAACCGCGTGTACATCCCCGCGTTCATTGTGCTGAACAAGATCGACCTCGTGACGTCGGAATACCTCGAGACTGTGAAGCAACGGCTCAAGGGCTGGACGATCGTGCCGATCTCCGCGATAAACGGAGTCGGCCTCGAGGAGATCCGGACGGCAATCTATGACTCCCTCCGGTTCATGCGCGTGCACCTGAAGCCCCAGGGCGGGGAGGCGGACATGAAGGAACCGCTCATCGTCCGCGAGGGCTCCACGATCGGGGAGGTGTGCGACGCGATCCACCGAGAGTTCCGCCGGAAGTTCCGCTACGCACACGTGTGGGGGTCTTCCGCGACGTTCCCCGGTCAGAAGGTTGGCGTTGGCCATGCCCTTCGAGAGGGGGACGTTCTCACGATCGTGATGCGGAAGGGCTGACTTCGCGGATTCGAATGGACTGGATCACCGTCGCCGTCTCGATCCGGCGCCTCGCACCCGACTATCGCAACCAAATCCCCGCCACGGCAAGGATCCCGAGGACGAGCGCGAACCCCACGACGCAGAGGATGCAAATCGCCTGGATGACGAAGACTTCGACAAGGGTAAGGCCGAAGCCGATCGCCGCTCCCGAGCTCGCAAAGGCGAGGAGCCACCGCGTCGTCGGCCAAGGGCCGAGGGCGTCCCGCCCGCGAAGCGCTAGGAGGCCCAAGGAGAGGAGGATCGCGAAACCCGCGACACCGACGATCGCCGTAGGGACGCCCCCGATAGCGGCGAAGGTGCTCTCGCGGACCTTCGTGCAACTGAAGTAGGTGTCGAGGTCGCACCACGATGCGGACGCGGTGTCGTACCATTGCCAGGTGAGATAGAGGGAGTCCGCGATCCCGAAGGCGGCGAGCACCGCGACGAGGAGGAGCAAGTCCCCGCGGGAGAGGCCCTCTCGGGCCATGTCAGATCCCCAGGGCGACGTCGAGCGCAGCGGCGTACGCGGAATACCCGGTGGGCTGGGACCCATGGAGAATTTGCAGAATGACGCCGTTCCGGTCGACGATAAACGTGGTCGGCGTGGACCGGACCCCGTAAGCGCCCTGGACACTCCCCGAACCGTCGAGGGCATACTCCCACGGCGTGTTGTATCTCGTCCGGAAGTCGTTGATCCGGGCGTCCGTGTCTGTCGCTCCGACGAAGCTGACATCCACGCTGAGGAACCGGATTCGCCCGCTGTAGTTCCCGAACAGAGACGAAAGAACGTTGCCCGCCTCGGTCTGGCACGCGGGACAGTCCACATCCATGAACTCGAGGAGTACGGGGGTTCCACGGAAGGCGGAGAGTGTGACTGTGCCGCCCATGGAGGTCGAGAGGGTGAAGTCGGGGGCCTGCTGGCCCACATTCGGGCCCGCACCGCGGAACGGGTTGACGACGATGAGGAAGAGAACGACGGCGACGAGGATGGATACGGCGGCGATCAGACGCACACCGCGGCGCGTGACCACAGGTGCAGGGCGGGGCCGTTGGACCTTTGCCGCACGACCCGCCTCCACCGCTAACTCCTTCGGGAGTCGCGTCCTCGGGTGGAGCTTCGCGTAGTGGGAGGGGAGGTTCTCAACTTTGATGGACACCCCGCACTCCGGGCACTTCCGCAAGTCTGCCATCGGGGCTGATTTACCGGTGTCCTAAATATCTCTCGGCATTAGCTGTATGTATCGGCCTATGCGAGCCTGTGCATCTTTCGGAGGTCCTCCTCGAACGCCGTGAGGCTCCCAGGAATTGAGACGCCCTTGATCGGCTGGCTGAGCGACACGCCGCGTTCTCGCTTTTCCCGCCACACCTCCGAATTGAACGCCTCGATCTCCGCCGTAAGTCGGACGAGCTCACCGCGGATGCCATCCCGTTCGTGCGGCAACATCTCCGTGTGGACGCTCCCGCCATACATCTCTCGCCAGATCCGATCCGTCGAGAACGGGATGATTGGCGCGAGGAGCCGGAGAAGATCCCGGAGGACCGCGTGGAGCGTGTACATCGCGCCATCATCGCCAGCGTACGCGCGCGCCTTCACCATCTCGAGGTAGTGGGGCGCGAACACGTTCCACAGAAACTCACGACAGCGGTTCGCGGGGGTGAACAGGCTGTACGCCTCGTACGCGCCGCGGCACTCCCCGATGAGACGATTCAGCTCCGCAAGAATCCATTCATCGCTCGGCTTCAAGCGGCCCGCCTCGAGGACCGGGAAACTCGAAACGAACCGTGAGACGTTCCACAGTTTCGTGATGAACTTCTGCGCCCCGCCGATCCGGTCCTCGGAGATCCGGAAGTCGTCCCCGGGACCCGTCTCGCTCGCCCCGAAGAACCGGATCGCGTCCGCGCCGTACTTCTCGATGATCGGATCGGCCGGGAGGTAATTCCCGATGGTGCGATGCATCGCCCGGCCCCGCGCGTCGAGGCCGAGGCCGTGAATGAACACATGCTGGAAGGGCTTCTGGCCGCGAAGGAGGAAGCTCTTCAGCAACGTGTAATAGAGCCATGTCCGCACGATATCGGGGCCCTGCGGCCGGAGGGCCGGCGGGAAGTTCGCCTCGAAGAATGCATCGTCCTTCCGATAGCGGGTGACCCAGAGGTTCGAGTTGCTCGAGTCCATCCACGTGTCGAACACGCGGTCCTCGCCGACGAACTCCCGGCCGCCGCACTTTGTGCACGCTTCGAAGGGGGCCGGGTCCCGCCATGGCCGGTAGTACTTCCCCGGCGGGGGGGCGAGGATGTGCCCGCACGTCTTGCAGTACCACAGCGGGATCTCCGTGTGGTAGTACCGCCGCCGGCTGATCGGCCAGTCGATCGTCAGGGTGTCGATCCAATCGAGGAGAAGTTGCCGATGGCGGGGCGGGTGGAACTCCATCTCGTTCGCAAGCGTCCGGAGCCTGTCGCGAAATTCGAGCTGCTTGAGGTACCACGCCTCGGACACGAGGAACTCCACCGGCGTCCGGCTCCGCTCGCAAAGCGGCGTCTGGTGCTCGACCTGCTCGAGCTTCTCGAGGAATCCCGCGGACTTGAGGTCCGCAAGGACGGCCTCCCTCGCCCGTTCGACCTCCATGCCCGCGTATCGACCGGCAGCGTCCGTCATCCGCCCGCGCTCGTCGATTGCCTTCACGGGCTCCAGCTGGAACTCCCGAAACAGCCGGACATCGACCATGTCACCGTACGAGCATATCATCGCGGCGCCGCTTCCGAAGTCGACCTTCGCTTCCGGATGCGTCCGAACGGGCACGCCCTGCTGGAAAATCGGGACTCTCGCCGTCTTGCCGACCGCGGTCCGCCATCGCTCGTCGTCCGGGTGGATGATCACGGTCCGGCAGGCCGCCAATAGCTCCGGGCGCGTCGTTGCAATCATGACGGCCCCGCCGCCATCGAGCGGGAATCGAATCCATGCGAGCACCGACGCCTTCGACTCGTACACGATGTCGGCCTCCGCGAGGGGCGTCTCGCAGTACACGCAGTAGAAGCTCGGGCGCTCCCCGCGGTAGAAGAGTCCGCGATGGAAGAGGTCGATGAAGATTGCCTGGCTGTACGCACGGTAGTCGTCCGCGTCCGTGTGGTACGTGTTCGCAAAGTCCATCGTCATCCCCATCCGCTTCGCGATGACTAAGATGCCCTCGCCGATGTGGGAGATCTCCTCGCGGCACTTCTCGATGAACTCCCCGCGGTCCCATTCGTGGAGGAGCTTGCCGTACTTCTCCTCGACCGTGCGCTCGATGTTGATTCCGTTTCGATCGAGACCGAACGGAAAGAGGACCGCCTTGCCGAGCATCCGCTGTGCTCGGGCGACCATGTCGATGAGGGAATAGCCGATCACCGCGCCGGGGTGCCACTCCCCGCTCGGGTATGGCGGGGGCGTGTCGATGACGTACAGGGGACCGCGGCTCGGATCGCAGGCGTAAAGGTCCGGTTCCCGCGCCCACTGCTCGAGGAGATCCTCCTCGAACTTCAGGTCCCATTGTTTCGCCTTCAGCTTTGGTTCTAGCATGCTAAGTAGGCCCTCGAAAGGCTACTCCTCTAAAAGGCTTGCCGAGGAACCGAGGACGCTCTGCTCGGCGATTGTCTCCGACAGTCATCTCTTAGGTTCGCCGCGCTCGCACCCTAGCCTTGGGGGCTCTGCCCTGCTGTGCATATCGCGAAAGGCGTCCGAGCATGAAGGCCTGCTCCCCGGGGAACACCCGTTCGAGCTCGCGAGGCTTCTCGTCTTCGAACACGATGTCCGCATGGTGCCGTATGCCATATTGGATGAACGCCGTGAGAATCGGCACGACATCGCGACCTTTCGCGGTCAGCTGGTAGTGGACCACGCGTTCATCATCCGAGTCGACATTCCGCTGGATAAGCCCCTCCTTGCAGAGATCCTTGAACCGCATCGACAGCACCCGAGGTGTCATCCCTCTATTGTTCCGCAAGATCTGGCTGAACGTCGTGTCACGGAAGAATGCAACGTCGCGTAGCACGAGGAGAGCCCACTTTCGGCCGAGGGATCCGAGGCTCGCGCGGATAGGGCACTTCTCAAACGGTATTTGCGGCAGAACCGGCTCCATGACACTCCCGAAGTTCGACGGGACTCTTAAGAGTGCACTATACTCCCATTCCCTGCCGCCGTCAAATACTATACTGAGTATACTAGATTCCGCGGGAGCGTGCGTCCCGGGGGAGAAGCAAACCTATGGCAAAACAGAGGGTCAAAATGGTCGGAAGGGCGACTCGTGTCTGGGTTGCCGCGGTGCACGTAAGCGACATGGAAAGGGCAATCAGGTTCTACCGAGACGTCCTCGGGTTTCCTGTCGTCCTAGACGGGAGACCCGGGAAGGCCTGGGTCGAACTCGGACCGGAGGAACCGTTGTGCAAGGTCGCCCTTAACGGGGATGGACCCGCCCCACCGAAGACTAACGGCGTCACCGCTACGGGGATTGTCTTCGACACGGACGACATGCAGAAACTCGCAGCACGCCTGCGAAAGGCAGGCGTGACTTTCACACATGAGCCCGTCAAGCAGCCGTGGGGCGGTTGGGTTGCGGACTTCCTCGACCCGGATGGGAACGAGCTCGAAGTCGTCCATCACCCGGACCACTACGCGACCGGAAAGACCTGAGTCGTGCAACAGGAGGTCTGCCGG
>DATESQ010000109.1:0-8405 GCA_035283985.1 Thermoplasmata archaeon
GGCGGAGAGGTACGGGCTCAAGAAATTCACCGGGGAGAAGCTCCGGTACTATTGGTTCTCAAAGCCGATGCTCGACCTCGCCCCCTTCCTCGTGATGATGAACCGCGGGAAATTCACGGGCTCCTCGATCGCCGCGTTCACGGAGAAGCCCGGCTCCGCCTGGGTGCCGATCTGGTACCGCGAGGGCCAGCACGCGAAGATCATCGAGTACGTGACCCGCGAGAAGGACGAGACGCTCGCGGTCCTCGCGGAGATGAAGGACCTCGTCGGTGGGTACGGGGATGGGCGTCGGAAGAAGGACGGGCAGGGATCTGAGGCCTAGAGGGCGGGCTGGGCTCGTTTCTTCGTTCGGCGGGAGCGCACAATGGCCATCACCGTCGCGCGCGCCGCCTCCTGCGCGGGTCTCGCGGCCTTTGGCGTCTCCTCCGCCGCGGCGATCCGGTCCGTCGGGTCGAGTTCCCAGTTCCGCTCCTTGTAGTAGACCTGGAAGTAGTTCCTCGAAAGCCAGACTTTCCGGTCTTTGTAACGGCGATCAAGCCGCTTCTGGCCCCCGACGTAGGCCCAGATCTCACTGGTCGCGACGCCGGGGTTGATCGGCACCGGGTCGACCTTCTTGACTCGCTCGCTCACGGAGTTCTTCGTCGTGACCTGGATGAACCGCAACGGCCGCGGCGGATCGATCCGTGTCGCGATCAAGTCGAACGCGTTGAAGATGTCCGTCGTCTGGCTGATCCAGATTGGGCCCCGCTTCTGGACGCTCCGCACGGCGGTGTGAACGGTGTAGCCGTCAGCCTCGAGGAGCTTCCGGGCCATGACCTGAAGGCGATTTCCCTTTGAAACGGTCCCCGCCATTGGGCTCGTCCCTCCCTTCTGACGGGACCAAGTATCGATTCCTCGCTTAATACGTTGACGGGAGTTAGCCGAAAGTGCAAATCCTTCGAAGCCGGGCGCTACCCGATCGCGCTCTTCGCCCGCTGAGTGTCGCTGACGACCATCGCGACCTCGGTCTTTCCGTTCTTCGATCCGAGAATGTAAATCGAGTTCACGTTCACGCCGGCGCGCGCGAGCCGCCGGGCGATCTTCGCGAGCTCGCCAGGCCGGTCCATGAGCTCGATCGCGAGGATGTCGGCGACCTCGTATTTGATCCCTGCATACCGGAGCGCCTTCTCCGTCGTTGCGATGTCGCTCGTCACGACGCGGAGAAAACTGTTCTCGTTCTTACCCTCGCTCGCGATTGCACGGATGTTCACTGCGTTGTTCGCGAGCGCCTCCGTCACGCGAGCGAGTTCGCCGGGCTTGTCTTCCACAAAAACCTTGAACTCCTTCACCGCAGGCCCCCAGCGGTCGGACACCGCCCCCGGCGTCTTAAGGATTCCTCACGGGGCTAGGGCACGAGTCGATTTCGGTCCCGCGGGAACAGCACACCCTCCCGGATGTTGGGGAGGTCGAGGAGCTTGTGCACGAGTCGATCGATCCCGAGGCCCCAGCCCCCATGGGGCGGCATTCCGTATCGGAACGGGTTGAGGTAGAACTCGAATTGGGCGGGGTCGAGGCCTCGCGACTTCATGTTCTCGACCAACACGTCGAACCGGTGCTCCCGCTGCCCGCCGGAGGCCATCTCGTCGCCCTTGTACTCGAGGTCGAAGCTCCACGAGAACTCCGGCTCGTCCGTCTTCGCCATCACGTAGAAGGGCTTGATCGCCGTCGGATATTCGGTGATGAAGAACATGTCATGTCCGCGCTCCGCCAGTGCGCGACCGAGGATCTTCTCCGCCTCCGTATCGATGTCTTCCCCGTCCCGTATTCGCTTCCCGTGCCCTCGCAGAATCTCGAGGGCCTCCGCATAGGTGATGCGCGGCAAGGGAATCGGCGGAACCCTCGGGTCGGCGCCGGCCGTCGCCAGGGCGTCCGTTCCGTGCTCCCGCACGAACGCGATCGCGCCCGCCAGGACGGTTTCGAGAATCCCCAGGAAGTCCTCCTGATGGTCGATCCACGCGACCTCGCCGTCGAAACTCGTGAACTCCGTGAGGTGGCGGACCGTGTCGGAGGGTTCTGCGCGGAACGCGGGAGCGATCTCGAAGACGCGGTCGAGCCCCGTCGCCATGAGCATCTGCTTGTAGAGCTGGGGACTTTGCGCCAGGTACGCCTTGCGGCCAAAGTAGTCCGTCGCGAACACGGTGGCGCCGCCCTCCGCCCCCGCCCCGGAAAGCTTCGGGGTCTGAACTTCGATGAAATCATGGCGGGCGAGTTCGTGGCGGAGCCCCTGCTGCAGGAGATGGCGGACCTGGAAAATCGACCGGACGTTCGGCTTTCGGAGGTCGATCATGCGGTTGTCGAGGCGGGTGTCGAACTCCGCGCCGACCTTGTCGACGACGCCGAGGGGCAGCGGCGTTGCAGCCGCGGCGAGGACGTCGACCGCGGCGGGAACGAGCTCCCGGCCATGGCGGGCCTCCGGGTTCTCGACGATCGTTCCCCGGACCCGCACGACACTCTCCCGAGTGAGCTCCGTAAGCCGCCGGAACAGCGCTTCGTCCGCCTTCTTTTTCGTCGTCACCTGGACCGTCGCCTCTCGGAGCCGGATGAGGACGAACGCGATGCTTCCGAGGTTCCGGACGTCCTCGACCCACCCGCCGACGGACATCTGGGAACCGACGGGGGCCGAGCGGAACTCTCGGAGAGTGCGGATCGGCGGCACCATCGCGCGCGCCGAATGGTTTGGCGCTATAAGAGGCATCCCATGGCGGCGTTATTGGCTCGTGTTTTCCACCTTGAAGGGACGCTGAGAGGACGGGCTCAACTCGAGGTGCGGATACGCGATGTCGACGCTCGAGTCCGCGCTGAACTTCTCGAGGATCCGCTTCGTGACCTCGCTCGTGTAATATCCTCGACGGTGTGCGGGACAGAAGAATACGAGGCTGAACTCGACCCAGGAATCCCTCATGTGCCAACGGACCGTCGGCTCCTCGACGACGAGCGAGGCGAGGTCCCGGAACTCGTACTTCTGACGGATCAGCTCCCGGTTCTCCCGCATGAGTTCCCCGACGACCTCGTCCGCGGCCTCGAGGATGAGTTCCTCCGCACGGCGCAGGTTGCTGTCGTACGTCACCGCGGCCGTGACCTCGGTCCAGATGAAGGGAGTGTCCTTCGTGTAGCTGAACACGTTCGACGAGAGCACGCTCTTGTTCGGGACCGTCACGTAGCGACCCGTGAACAGTTCGCCGGTGAGCCACCCGCCGAATTCGCGGAGGGTCGTGTTCATCGGCGAGATCGAAACGACGTAGCCCTTTGTTCCGTTCACCTCGATCCGGTCGCCAAGCTTGTAGATGCGCCGGACCACGAGGATCGCCCAGCCGACGAGGTTCAAGAGGGGCTCCTGCAGGACGTAAATGAGGACACCGAGAACAACCGCCCCGCCGAGCACACCGATCTCCGCGAGATTCCCGCCGAAGAAGATGTAAACCGCGAAGCCGATTGCGCCGACCCACGCGACGTATGTGAACATCTGGTACAGCGCGAAGATGTCCGCCTCGGAGGGCACCCGCTTCCGGAGACCCGATCGGAACAGCGGCTTGAAGACCTCGAGGAGGAGCTTCGTTCCGAGGAACGTCACAAGGATGAGGAGCCACGGCTTCGCGGTGTCCAGGCTCACCTGTGGGACAGGGAGGCCGGGGATCGCGAGGGCCCCCGTCACGAGGGAAATGAACAGGAGGGATAGGACGAGTGCGGCGAACCAGTAGAGCGCGCTCGCGCTCGACCGGTCCCGCGGGTCGGGCACGACCGCGTGCTACCCAATCGACGCTATAAAAGCGAAGGGGCGCGGTTCTCAGCCGTGAGAACCGCCTAGATCATATCCGCAAACCGCTCGACGAGGTCGGGATGGCGCTCCTTGATCACCTTGAGCATCGCGTGGACGCTGAGCTTCCCGATCCCCGCGGTCGCGAGGGTCGCGATGATCTTGTCGAAGTCCTCGTCAGACAGGGAGACGAGCTTGTTCTTCGCCATCCAGTTCCGATAGAGCGTCTCCTCGAATTCCTCCCGCCATCCCCGCTCGTAGGGCTGGAGGTCCTCCTTCGAATACGTGCCACCGCGCTTCTTGATGTCCGCGAGGACCTTGCCCAGGATCATACCCGCGACGCAACCATTTCCGATCCCACCGCCCGTGATCGGATCGATGTGTCGCGCCGCATCCCCGACGAGGGCGATTCCGTCCCGTACGGTCTCCTTCACCGGTGGACACGTCGACACGCCGCCTGTGACCATGTCGAGGAACTGGGCTCGCTTCATCCGCGGGTCCTTCTTCACGAACGCGTCGAGGTACCGCTTGAGGTCCATCTTGTCCTTCAGTCGGTCCAGGGAGATGCCAAGGCCGACGTTCGCCGTGATCTCGTCCTTCGGGAACACCCAGATGTACCCGGCGGGCGCGCACGTTCCGAGGAAGAACTCGCAGTAATGCGGAAAGTCCGGGTCCGGATCGATGTTCGTGAGGCGGTACTGGAGCGTGCCCGTGATGTCCCCCGCCTTCATGAGCGTCTTGACGCCCGCCCAGCGGCCGACCTGGCTTTCGAAGCCGTCGGCGGCGACGACGCAACCCGCCTCGATGTTGAGCTCCTCATCGAGGCGTTTCACCCGGACGCCCGTGACGCGGCCGTTGTCCTTCAGGAGACCGATCGCCGTCGTCTTGACCCAGATTTCCGCACCCGCCTTTGCGGCGAGCTTCGCGAGGGCCTTGTCGAACGCGTCCCGCTCAAGGACGATGCCGACCTCATTGCCGGCGTGCCGCTCGTCGATCTGCAGGACGTTCCCCGCGGGCGAGATGATCTTCGCACCCTTGACCTCCTGCGCGACCCACTTCCTGTCGAACGGGATGCCCACGTCGTCGAGGAAGTGGCGGGCGATTCCCTCGCCGCAGCGCACGGGAGAGCCGATTTCCTGGCGCTTCTCGATCATGAGAACGCTGGCGCCGCCCATCGCGGCGAATCGGGCCGTGGAGCTTCCCGCAGGACCTGCCCCGACGACGACGACGTCGTACTTCAGGTTCATCCCGGGCCTCGCATCGTAGCGGCTTCCTTAAAGGCTTCCTCCGGACCGGGACGCGGTCGAAGGCAGCGGCGCTACTTCAGCTCCGACAGGCGGTGGCCATGGGGATAGTCGATTGCCCCGACGGGGCAGACCTTCACGCACATCCCGCACTGCGTGCAGTCCTCGTTGAACGTGAGGTACACCTCGTTCAGGAAGATTGCGTTCGTGGGGCACGTGCCGACGCACGCTCCGCAGTGCATGCAGAGGATGTCGTCGATCGCCATGATGCCGTTGTCCCGAACGTTGGGACGGAGCGACACGAGCTCAGTTTGCATGGCGGTTCCGCCATTCCTCAATCGGCACCGCGAACTTCTTCTCGACTTCCTCTCGGAAGTTCGGGCCCGTGTTGTAGGCGCAGAACGGGATGATCTTTCCGTCTGGCGTCGCGTAGTGAATCACGCACCGCTTCACACGCTCAATGTCATAGTTGTAGTTGTCCTGGAAGTGCATGCCGCCGACGTACATCGTCGACCAGCTGAACTCCGCGGCGCCGCTCTTGTCGCCCTTCGTGAACATCCTGTTCAGGATCTTGATCATCTTCCCGAGGCCCATGTCGCCGGGCGCGCCATCCTTCTTGAAGTGCTTCTTCAGGAGGCTGAGCGCCTTAATCTTCGACGTGAACTTGATCTTCTTGTCGCGGGTCTCCTGCGCGAGGAGCCACATGTCCTCCATGAGGCCCTCGACGTCGATGAACCGCGTGATCGGCACGGGGTCCCGGCCGTTCTCGATGAACATGTACGATGCGATCCCGCACGCGGGGTGGCTCGTAAACACTGTCTTTGGGCTCCCCGTCAAGACGGAGACGAGCTCGGAGATCGGCGCCACGAACGGGACAGGATACCAGTCGTCCCGCGTGAGGTAGCCGGTCTGCTCCTCGAGGTCGTACGCGAGGTCGCTGAGCGTGTACCGGAGCTTCCTCCGGTCCTCCTCCGGAATTCGGCCCGTGAGGCTCACAGGCTGGTAGTTCACGCCCTTCACGACGTCGCGGTTCTTGATCGCGGCGTTCAAGATGTCCCCCGCCTGGTCGTCGTTGAACGAGTTGACCATCGTCGGGACAAAGCAGATCGTCGGGTGAGGCTTTCCTGCCTTGTCCATCTCGCGGACCTTTTCGACCACCTTCAGCTTGATGTCGAGCAGGGGCCGCCCGCGGGCCTTGATGTAGTTTTCCTCGCGAAGGCCGTCGAACTGCAGATAAATCGTGTTGAGGCCCGCCTCGGAGATCTTCTCGAGGAAGCCTTCCTCCGTCGCGATCCGGATCCCGTTCGTCGCGACCTGGACCTGACCGAACCCCATCTCCTTCGAGGCCTTCACGATCTCGGGGAACTTCGGGTAAATCGTCGGCTCGCCCCCCGCGAACTGGATCGAGGTCACCGGGATCGGGCGCTGTGCCCGCAGGACCGCGAACTCGTAGATGATCTGCTCGAACGTCGGCTCGAACACATATCCGGCCGCGTTCGCGTTCGCGAAGCAGATCGGGCACTTCAGGTTGCACCGGTTCGTGAGGTCGATGTTGCAGAGGGCCGTGTGGGAGTAGTGAAGGTTGCAAAGCCCGCACTCGTACGGGCAGACCTTCGCATCCACGATCGAGGGGTTCTCGAGGCCGACGCCATCGAAGGCCCAGTTTTCGGCCCTCAGGTACATCTCCGCGTCGGACCAGCACACCTCGTCGAACTCACCGTGCTCCTTGCACGTCTTCTTCATCTTCAGCGCGCCATCGCCAATGTACAACGTGGCGGGGATGACCTTCAAACACTCGGGGCAGAGGCTCCCCGTGCGCCGTGGCAGTCCCTTCTGGAGCTTCGAAGGCATCGTGACCATCGTGCCCGCGGAGCGGGCCTCGATGTACATGTTCCGAACTGCGCCGGTCGCATAATCCGTGCCGCACAGCGACATTGCTAGTCCACCTTAGCCCGCGGGATGATAGGGCTTGATGATAAGTCTAATGTAGTAAGAGCTACTACAATTCGGAATTAGCTTCGGAAGTCCCCGCCACGGAGGCACCGCACGACCTCCTCGAGGGATTCGAAGCGCCTCTCGGGCAACCGGGACAGGATTCCTTCCACATGGACGTTTTGGCCGTCTTCCCGCGTGACGACCTTCCAGCCGTGATCCCGCAGAAGATCGGCGCGAGCCAGGGGGAACCGGGCGTCCGGAGCGAGGACTTCCCGAACTCCCTCGACCCCCCGCGCTTCCGTCGCCAGCGGGAACTCGCCCGTCGCTCGGAAGGCAACGAACCGCGCCGCGTCCCTGTACATTTTCACGCCGTGGAACGTGAATACAGCCCGGTTCACGGACTGCGTGTCCGCGCCGATCTGAATCGCGCGGAGCTCGTCGTCGGAAAACTCCCACGCATTGCCCTTGGGGGCTCCGAAAAGGCGGGTGTAGAGGAAATCCGATTCGAGGCGAGGGGTCTCTCCCCGCGATACGTCGACGACGTCGACCCCACGGATCGCCTCCAGCGCCGCCGCCAGGGAATGTGGGAGGGCACGGCCGCGGTATGCACGCGCCTCGAGGGCGATGCGCGGGTGCATTGGAATCGTGCTCGCGAGGTCCCGGAGGGCCTTCGCCTCCGGTCCGCCAAAGCGGGTTTCCGAAGGCGTCTGGAGAACCAGCAAGTCCGACCCCAGGGTCCTCGCCGCGATCGCGCTGCGGGTGAGAGCATCGATCGCCCGGCGGGTCGCACGGAATTCCCCTCTGGGGCTGACGTCGCGATGGGCCTTGACGGCAAACTGGAAGGAAGCGGGCACAGACCGTCGCCACCGTCGAACCGTCGACAGGGCCGGATGGCGGTAGAACGTCGCGTTGACTTCGACGAACCGAAACGCGCGGGCGTAGTCCTCGAGCCTGTGTCCGTTCGGGCCTCGAAAGTACGCCCAGCCGCCCGCGCCAATCCAGGCCTCGACCATCCGTCCGTGATCCGAGTCCGAGGGCATGAAGGTCCCTTGGAGGTCCCTGAAACTTTCACCCGGGCGCGAAGCGGTGTTAAGAACCGCGGCGGGATGGGTGGACCCGATGGGGACCCTCCGGTTCGGCACATCGGGCTGGGACTACGAGGAGTGGCTCGGGGTCTTCTACCGGTCCTCCACGGAGTCGAAACTCGCGGCGTATTCCCGGGTGTTCAAGACCGCGGAGATCAACTCGAGCTTCTACCGCCCGCCCACCAAGGGCATGGTGATGGGCTGGATCCGGTACTCGCCGGACGACTTCGTGTTCTCAGCGAAGGTCCCGCAGACCGTCACGCACGACCGTCGCCTCGACGTCGCGAAGCGCGCGGAGGACGACCTCCGTTCGTTCTGCGAGCTCATGGATCCGCTGAACGACTCCGG
>DATESQ010000110.1:0-5167 GCA_035283985.1 Thermoplasmata archaeon
CGCGGTCTCGTGTACCTCGGGTTTGGGATCGCGACCCATCTCCTCCTGGACCTGATCTGGGAGCAGCCATGGATCGCTCTGTGGCCCGTGATGGGCACGGCGTTCCCGCCGGGCACCCTGGACGTCATCGCCCTTCTCGCAGTCCTCTGGACGAACCCCGTCGTCCTCGCGGGGGAGCTCGTCGGGACGGGCATCCTGATCGCCTTCGCCCGCTCCCAGGGAATTACAACGTGGCGCGCCCTCGTCCAGTTCCTCCGGAACGGCACCCCGTCGCCCAGCTCGAGCGTCTGAGTCGACGCGGCTGGCGTACATCATCGCTCGCGCTCGATCCGGCGTAATCATTATGTAAGGTCGCCCCTCTCTCTGACAGGACACGGAGGAGCGGAGTTGCACCGGCAGGGACGTGGGGCGTTAGGACAGGTGGTGGAGATGGAGGCTGGAGGGGATGGCACGACTCCGAAGACCCCCGAGCCGGCCGCGGAGCCCGAAGAGGCCGGGATGGACGATGCCACGACTCCGCACGAGCATCGGTCCGCCCCCGCGAAAGGACGCCTCTGGCTTGAGGCGATCCCGGACCAGGCGGCGACGATGCGCCTCCACCCCTATTGCGTGGAGTGTGGCGCCGTCCGCTCGATGTCGCCCGCACAGGGCCGGCCCCTCGGGACGTTCCTGCAGGCGATCGCGAACCTGAAGATCCAGCTCGAGGACAACCCTCGATACCCGAAACTCGCGCAGGTCCATTCCCATCTCATCGCGAAGGCGCTCGAATCGATCCCCTCGTTCGGCGATCCGTACTCGATGCCGCTCGAAACGCAGTGGACCCTCTTCGTGGAGGCCGTCCGTCGGTACCGACCCGACCTCGACGAGGATCTGCTTTCGCGCGTGCTCCCGCGGGAATTGAAGCGGCCGCGGCGGGTGTACTTCGATTTGCTCACGTCGACGGAAGAGAAGCGAAACCACGCCGGAGGTCCGTAGCGGAGGTGAGGTCCTCGGCGTGCGCCGAGCCACGACACTGCTACTGAACGAGGATGAGGGGCAGGCTCGGAACCGAAGCGGATGCCTTCGTCGGCGGAGGTTGAGACGAGATCCGTGAGGAGACACGCCCGGGCCGCACGAAGTGGAGGTTCGGAAGCCGGTGGACGAGTTCATGCGGAGAGGATCAATGAATGCCTAGGGCCGTCGTCACCGGAGGCGCAGGTTTCCTGGGCAGCCATCTCTGTGAGCGGCTCCTCGACGAGGGCTATGAGGTCATCGGCGTCGACAACCTGATCACGGGCCCTCGGGAGAACCTCGCGCTCCTGGAGCGCAGGGCCGGGTTTGCACTCCTCGAGCAGGACGTCACGAAGCACATCGAGATCCCTGGAGCGGTGGACGCCGTCCTCCACTTCGCCTCGCCCGCGAGCCCGGAAGACTATCTGAAGTATCCCATTCAAACCCTGAAGGCGGGCGCCCTCGGGACCCACGTCACCCTCGGACTCGCGAAGGCGAAAGGGGCCCGGTACATGCTTGCCTCGACGTCGGAGGTGTACGGCGATCCCCTCGTGAACCCGCAGCCCGAGGAGTACTGGGGCAACGTGAATCCAATCGGGCCCCGGGGCGTGTACGACGAGGCGAAGCGGTACGCGGAGGCGATGACGATGGCGTATCATCGCGTCCACGGTATCGACACGCGGATCGCGCGAATCCACAACACGTATGGACCGAAGATGCGGCTGAACGACGGGCGCGCGGTTCCGAACTTCGTGTACCAGGCCCTCACAAGTCGGCCCCTCACTGTGTACGGCGACGGATCGCAGACGCGCAGCTTCTGCTACGTGAGCGACATGATTGAGGGCCTGTGGCGGCTCCTGAATTCGAGGGTCGTGGAACCCATCAATCTGGGCAATCCGAAGGAGATGACGATACTAGAGCTCGCAAAGAAAGTCCGCGACCTCGTCGGGAACCACGTCGAGATCGTTTTCAAACCCCTGCCCGTGGACGACCCCAAGGTTCGCCGCCCGGACATCACGAAAGCGAAAACGTTATTGGGGTGGGAACCCAACGTCGGTCTCGAGTACGGCCTGCGCGAGACGATCGCGTACTTCCGAGGGAGGATCCATGGCTAGCGTTCTCGTCACGGGGGGAGCGGGCTTCATCGGCAGCCACCTCGTCGACGAACTCGTCGCGAAAGGGCACGCCGTCACGGTCATCGACTGTCTGGAGCCGCAGGTCCACCGGGCCCGGCCGGACTATCTGAACCCAAAGGCGCGGTACACGTTCCGCGACATCCGCGAGGATGGTCTCCTGACAAAGGCCCTCCAGGATGTCGACGTCGTGTTCCACCTCGCCGCGATGGTCGGCGTCGGCCAGAGCATGTACCAGATCACCCGCTACGTCGACGCGAACGTCGGCGGGACTGCGAAGCTCCTCCAAGCCCTGGTCGACGGCAACCGCAACGTGAAGAAGTTAATCGTCGCCTCGTCGATGAGCATCTACGGCGAGGGTGCGTACGCGTGCATGACGCACGGGCGCGTGTACCCGCCCTTGAGGCCGGAGGCCCAGCTCGCGCGGAAGGAGTGGGAGGTCCGGTGCCCGAATTGCCTCCAGGTCGTGACGCCCGTGCCGACGGACGAGTCGAAGCCCCTGATGACGAACTCCGTGTACGCGGTCACGAAGCGGGACCAGGAGGAGCTGTGCCTCGCGACGGGACGCGCCTATGGGATTCCCACAGTCGCGTTGCGGTTCTTCAACGTGTGCGGCCCGAGGCAGAGCCTTGACAATCCGTACACGGGCGTGTGCGCGATCTTCCAATCGCGGATCAAGAACGAACAGCCGCCCGTGATCTTCGAGGACGGGAAGCAGACGCGGGACTTCGTGTCGATCCATGACATCGTCCGGGCCTGCGTGCTCTCGATGGAGAAGAGCGGCGCGGACTACGAGGCCGTAAACGTGGGCTCGGGAAAGCCAACCTCAATCGAGGAAGTCGCGGAGGTCCTCCTGAAGCTGTACGGGAGCAAGCTACGCCCGAAGGTGGAGCGCAAGTTCCGGGCGGGGGACGTCCGCCACTGCTCCGCAGATTTGACGAAGATTCGAAAGCTTCTCGGATACGAACCCGCCGCTCGGTTCGAGGACGGGATGAGGGAACTCGTGGCCTGGGGCCAATCCGTGAAGGCGACGGACCGCTTCGACGAGGCGCTCAAGGAGTTGCGGTCGAAGGGACTCGTGGAGAAATGAGCGGATGAAGGTCGTCGTGACGGGGGGCGGCGGGTTCGTCGGCTCCCACGTCGTGGAGCGGTTTGCGAAGCAGGGCCATGACGTCCTCGCCCTCGACAACTTCTCCCGATGGGCGACGCTCGGCGAGCACTTCCTCGGGCCGTGGGTGAAAACGTACAACTGGGACTACATCGGCCGGATCGAGGGCGTGACCCGCGAGGAACTCGACATTCGGGATGCGAAAGCTGTCGAGATGGCGGTCCGGGATGCGGACGTGATCGTCCACGCTGCAGCGCAAGTCGCCGTGACGACGTCGATGAAGGATCCCCGCACGGACTTCGAGATCAACACGGTGGGCACGTTCAACGTTCTCGAGAGCGCACGAAAGTCCGGATCCGATCCCACGATCGTGTTCTGCTCGACGAACAAGGTGTACGGGGACAACGTGAACCGGATCCCCGTGCGGGAGGAGGCCACGCGGTACGTGTTCGACGACCCGCGCTACGCGCACGGGATTCCGGAGGACCTGCCCACGGACCTCTGTCACCATTCACCGTACGGCGCGTCGAAGTTCGCGGCGGACCTCTATGTTCAGGAGTACGCGCACAGCTACGGGATGAAGGCGGGTGTCTTCCGGATGTCGTGCATCTACGGGACGCGCCAGTTCGGGATGGAAGATCAGGGCTGGGTCGCCCACTTCGCGATTTCCGCGTCCCTTGGGAAGCCGATCACGATCTACGGGGACGGCAAGCAGGTGCGGGACGTGCTCTTCGTGGAGGATCTCGTGGACGCGTACAAGGCCTTCGTGGACCGGGCGCCCCGGTCGGGCGGGAAGGTCTTGAACGCGGGCGGCGGGCCGGCCTTCACGATGTCGCTGTTGGAACTCACGTCTATGTTGGAACGGGACCTCGGTCGCACGATCCCCGTGTCCTACGCGGACTGGCGCCCGGCGGACCAGAGGGTCTACATCTCGGACACCCGTCGCGCGAGGACGGAACTGGGCTGGGAGCCGAGGATTCGACCCGAGGACGGCGTGAAGAGAATCCTCGAGTGGATCAATTCCCAGTCGTTCGCGAAGAAGTAGGTTTCAGCGTCGAACGTGGGACGACATCACCGTCCGAACAGTTGGGACGCGATCGGAGGTTCTGTTACGTTTGCGGGTGATGAATGAGCGCCCGCGCCCATAACTCGACTCCGCTCGACTCCTCCCGTGCGCCTCCCAGGAGCCCTGGGAGGTCGTAGAGGGTACTCATCACGTCATGCCGGAGGGCACCGGGGTGGAACCCTACACCCCTTGCCTTCTCTCGAAGGCGGTTGGTCTTCTCCGAGACGCGACCTTCGTCGCGCCCCGGGCCCGCCCGTGTTCTGCGCGGAGCGCGTCATGCCGGGCGGGCCACTCGACGGGGGTCTGCCCCCGGAGGGCTTGGAAAATGCAAGACCTCCCGGGGCGAAAAGCTTTCGGAGGGGGGGCCGAATCTGTCCACAGAAGACTTATAAGCATATTCTCAGTTTTGCGACCAGTTCCACCCCATGGGGTCGTGGGGCCCGAGCTTGCTCGGGACGTTGTGTTCGAGGGAGGCATGGAGAGATACGAGGGAAAGGGCGAAGACTGGAAACGTGAGGCGTCGCCCGCCTTCCAAATTCCATGCAGAGACCCGGGCCGCGACCCAGTGGTCAGCGTTCCTTCGCGCCGTCGGGCGTTATCCACCGGAGCCGCGAATCCAATCGATCCGCAGCGCTCTGCCTCGCGAACCTCGTCGGCAGAAGCCTGCGTTTCTCGACCTGATTGCCGACAACGACAAGGAGGTAGGGGACTAGGCTTCCGATCGATCGTCCGGCGCTGCTCCTGTCATCAGCCAGGAAACTGACTCCGTGAACGAGGCAGAGCGCTGCGGATCGAGTGGATTAGCGGTTCCGGTCGATAACGCCGTAATTCGCGAAGGAACACTGACCACTGGGTCGCGTCCGCCCCTCC
>DATESQ010000111.1:0-15902 GCA_035283985.1 Thermoplasmata archaeon
TCTTCGTGCTGTACACAAACCTCGTCGGCACGGAGCTAAACATCGTGTTTCAGGGAGGCACGCAGGCACTTGGTCCAAGGGGCGAAGACCTCGGGCGCGCGCGGGACTTCAAGGAGGACCTCGTCCTCGCGGACGTTGACCTCCACCATCTCCGGGTCGCGCGGGAGTTCCGGCCAACGATACGCGATACCCGCAAGGAATTTTGGGAGCCCGTCGCCCCCAAGGGGGGTGCGCGAGTGCGGAAAGGAGGGGGCAAGTAGCGGGCGGGCTCGAATCAGTTTCTCAAGCCAGGGTTTCGTTTCGCTCCCACGGCGGGATGCGTTCGATATAGTCGCAGTTGACGAGCATCGTGGTTCTGCTCAATTGGGCATAAGTCCGTCCGGCGGCCAGGTGTATGCTCAATTGGGCATAACCGGGCCCACGGAAGCCGTCCTCACGGCATGGTCAATCCCGTTCATCCGAAGGAAATCCCGGAGAACCGAGAGCTGATCCGGAATTACAAAGAGGACCGATTGGCCAAGACACCGGACACCCTCTCGTTCGACGAACCCGGGATACTGGTACACTCTCTCGTTGTTGTGCAGTTCATATCCGTAGACGAAGCGCCGCAGTTTCGCGCACGAAGGGGAATCGCGGCTGTCGACGTCCCAAGTTACAATGTACCCCGCCATGGCCCCGCGTCTCTGGCGCCTCACGCGGCGAATCGATGGAGACCGTTGCGACATGCCTTATGCCCAATTGGGCATACAGCTGGAAAGCCTCAATCTAAGGATGGGGGATGGCCGAAAGTACTCCTCGTCGAGGATGGCGTGGATCGATATCGTCGCGTTCGACCACGCAAAGCCTTAATACGTTGCCACCTCTCGACGGCCGCTCTTCTCGAAGAGCCCGATGAATCGTGAAGTTCGGAAGAACTGAAGGAGGTCTCCCATGGCGAAGCCTATCTACGTCCGGTTCGAGGTCCCAAAGGAGCTCACGGACAAGACATACCAGGTCGTCGAGATCGCGCGCGAAAGCGGAAAGATCCGCAAAGGGACGAACGAGGTCACGAAGCTCGTCGAGCGCGGCGAGGCCCAGTTCGTCGTGATGGCGGAGGACGTGCAGCCGGAGGAGATCCTCGCGCACATGCCCCTCCTCTGCGAGGAGAAGGGCATCGCGTACAGCTACGTCCCCTCGAAGCAGGAGCTCGGCGTCGCGTCGGGCCTCGGCAAGGCCACCGCGAGCGTCGCGATCGTCGACGGCGGCAAGGCGAAGCCGATGATGGACGACCTCGCGACCAGGCTTCGGGCCCTAAAGAAATAAGGGAACGGCGATGGCAGACGAAGAAGGCTTCGAGGCAGAGGTCGTCGAGATCGTCGGCCGGACGGGGATGACGGGCGAGGCGACCCAGGTCAAGGTCCGCGTCCGCTCGGGCCCGGACAAGGGCCGCATCATCACGCGAAACGTGAAGGGCGCCATTGCGGTCGGCGACGTCCTCGTCCTCCGGGAAACGGCCCGCGAGGCCCGCAAGCTCAGCGTGAGGTGAGCCGAGGGACATGCCCCTGACGCGAACGTGCTCGTTCTGCGGCGAGGACATCGAGCCGGGAACGGGGAAGATGTTCGTCCGCCGGGACGGGACGATTCACTTCTTCTGCTCGAGCAAGTGCGAGCGGAACCTGCTCCGCCTCGGCCGCGTCCCGCGGTGGACGCCGTGGACGAAGCCCTACCGACGCGCGAAGGGACTCGTCACCGAGGAGGCGCCTACGGGAGTGCCCGTCACGGAGGAGGCGATAGCCGAGCCGGGCACGGAAGCACTGCTCGACGTCGAGGCGCCGAAAGGCAAGGCGATCCCGGCGGACGTGATCGACCTCATCGATCACCGCCTCGGGCCCGACCTTCCCCGCGCGGAGGGCGAGGCCTACTTCAGCCGGTTCGCGCACTCCGAGACGCTCAAGGTCCAGATCACGCCGTGGTACCGGAAGAAGCATGGCGGGAAGAACATTGAGAAGGTCGAGCTCCAGGAGTTCATCGCGTTCCTCGTAACGACGCAGGGGCGGAACACCCTGAAGCGATGGCTCGACGAGGAATCGAAGCGGATGAAGGGACGCCGTGGCGGCGGGGAGGCCCCGGTCGAGGCCGCGCCCGCGAAGAGGAAGAAGGGAGGCTAGCATGGCCCGCGAGCGGACGTTCGTCCTCCTGAAACCGGACGCTGTCCAACGAGGCCTCGTCGGTCCGATCCTTGGCCGGTTCGAGCACCGCGGGCTGAAGGTCGTCGGACTCAAGATGATGAAGGTCTCTCGACAGCTCGCCGAGACGTACTACTTCGAACACAAAGGGAAGCCGTTCTTCGAGGGTCTTGTGAAGTACGTCACGGCGGACCCCGTCGTCGCAATGGTCCTCGAGGGCGACAACGCCGTTGCCGTCGTGCGGAAGATGATGGGGAAGACGAACTCCGCAGAGGCGGAGCCCGGCACGATCCGCGGGGACTTCGGGCTCGATATCGGCCGGAACCTGATCCACGGCTCGGACTCCCTTGAGAGCTCGAAACGGGAGATCTCGCTGTTCTTCCGGCCAGAGGAGCTCCTCTCGTACACGCGAATCGACGAGGGGTCGCTGTACGAGTGACGACGGCCGCGCCTGCGATGTCCGGACATCCGGGTCGCGCTCTTCGACTACGGAGACACCCTGATTCATACGTGGGCGATCGTCGTGGGGGCCTTCCGATTTGGATTTCGTCTCTCCTTTGGGTCGTCGGTGCCGCATGAAACGTCGCCACGCGCAACTTCTAATACGGTCCGCCCGCTACGAACGCCCGCATGGCCTACATCCGGCAGCCGATTGTGTCTGTCCTGGGACACGTCGACCACGGGAAGTCGTCCCTCCTCGACCAGATCCGAGGGACGAGCGTCGTCGCGCGGGAGGCGGGCGGCATTACGCAGCACATCGGCGCGACGGAGGTGCCGATCGAGGCGATCCGTTCGATCTGCGGGGACCTTATGGCCGGGAAGTCGTTTAAGATCCCCGGCCTTCTCTTCATCGACACCCCGGGCCACGTCGCGTTTACGACGTTGCGCGCGCGGGGTGGGGCACTCGCAGACCTCGCGGTCCTCGTCGTCGACCTCAACGAGGGGTTCCGCCCGCAGACCGTCGAGTCGATCAACATCCTGAGGCGGTACAAGACGCCGTTCCTCGTCGCCGCGAACAAGATCGACATGGTCCCCGGATGGCGAAAGGAGATGAACGTGCCGTTCGGAGTCGCGCACGGGAACCAGCACGAGAGCGTCCGCGAGGAACTCGACAAGCGCCTGTACGAGCTCGTGGGGAGCCTATTCCAGAACGGGTTCTCCGCGGAGCGGTACGACAGGATCGAGGACTTCGCGACGACCGTCGCGGTCGTACCGACGAGCGCGAAGCACGGGGTCGGGATCCCGGAGCTCCTTCTCGTCCTCATCGGGCTCGCGCAGCGCTTTCTCGAGGCGGACCTGAAGGTCCCCGAGGGGCCCGCGGAGGGGACGATCCTCGAGGTCAAGGAGGAGAAGGGGCTCGGCCTCACGATCGACGCCATCGTGTACCGCGGGGCGCTGAGCCTCGGGGACACCCTCGTCCTCGGGTCCGCGGGAAAGCCGATCGTCACGAAAGTGAAGGCGCTCCTGAAGCCGAAGCCCCTCAACGAGATTCGGGACCCGCAGGACCGCTTCGACTCCGTCGACAAGGTCACCGCCGCGGCGGGCGTGAAGATCGCGGCGAGCGGCCTCGAGGGCGCCCTCGCGGGCGCGCCGCTCCGGGAGGTGAAGGGGAACTTGAAGGCGGTCGTCGAGGCCGTCGCGGCAGAGACTCTCCCGAAGATCGAGACCTCGGAGACCGGGATCCTCGTAAAGGCGGACGCCCTCGGCTCCCTTGAAGCGATCGCATACGAGTGCAAGCAGGCGGAAACGCCGATCAAGATCGCGCGCGTCGGGCCCGTGTCACGGCGGGACGTCGTCGATGCCGCGACGATCCCCGACCCGCTCCATAAAGTGATCCTCGCGTTCAATGTCCGCGTTCTCGACGACGCGCGGGAGGAGCTCCTGAAGAACAAGGACCTCAAGGTGATCGAGGGCGATGTGATCTACCGCCTCCTCGAGGAGTACAAGGCCCGGGTCGAACAACGGAAGACGGAAATCGAGGCCGCGAAGCGGCTCGAGCGGCCGTACCCCGCAAAGATCCTGTTCCTGCCGGAGTACGTCTTCCGCGCGAGCAAGCCCGCGATCTTCGGCATCCGCGTCCTCGCGGGGCGAATCCGGCCCGGGATGCCGCTCATGCGGGACGACGGCAAGCGAATCGGGCGAGTCCGCTCCGTTCGGAGCGGGGAGGAGGTCGTCACGGAGGCGATCGCGGGCAAGGAAGTCGCGATCGCGGTGGATGGGATCACCGTCGGCCGCCAAGTCAAGGGGGGCGACGTCCTGCTCGTCGAGCTTTCCGAGGAAGACGCCCGCACGCTCCGAGACGCGGAGCTGAACCCGGATGAGCGCGAGGTGCTCGAGCAGATCGCGACGATCAAGAGGAGGACGGATCCGTTTTGGGGAATGTAGTCGAGGAACTCCAGAGACAGCTGCTCCGGCCCCACATGTGCAAGGACTGCGACAAGTGGTACGGCCAGGAGGACGACGAGTACGGGCCGTGCATGTACAAGCACGCCCGGAAGGACGAGCGGTTCGTCACGTACGGCGCCCACGAGTGCGACGAGGCGGAAGAGCTGCAGGCGCGGGTGGCGCGATGGCGGGAGCACAAGTCCGAACCCTCACCCGGCGGGACATAGCCTGGGCGATTCGCCTCACGGACCTCGAGACCTGGGGCTACGCGAAGGCGGACTTCGAGCGTCTCAGGGCCCTCGAGCCGGAGGGCTGCTTTGTCGCGACGGTTGGCGGGAAGCGCGTCGGCATCACGTGCACGACCACGTACGGTCCCCTCGCGTTCCTCGGCGCCGTGATCGTCCACCCGGACGTCCGCGGCAAGCACGTCGGCGAGGCCTTGATGGCGCGGGCCCTCGAGTACCTCGATCGGAAAGGCGTGGAAACCGTGCGACTCAATGCGTACCTCCACGTGATCCCGTTTTACGAACGACTTGGGTTCCGCGGGGAATACGAGAACGTCCGCTACCACGGAAGTGTGGCGAGTGCGGGATCCACGTCCACGAACGTCCGTCCCGCCATTCACGCAGAGGTCCCGGAGATCGCGGACTTCGATGCCGCGTACTTCGGCACGCGACGCAATGCTCTCCTTGGCCGTCTGCACCACGAGTTCCCGTCGCAGTTCCTCGTCGCGCGCGACGATCGCGGGATTAGCGGGTACATCGTCGCGAACGCGGGCGACGGATCCGCGGAGATCGGGCCATGGGTCGTCGACCCCGAGACCCCGGAAGCCGCGGGCGATCTCCTCCATACGATTCTCGGCCGCCTTGGGCCCACGCGAATCGCGTTCACGGTCCCGACACGAAACGAACATCACGCGCGGATGGCGTCGGAACTGCGGCTCGACATCGCGTTCCGAACCCTTCGGATGTACCGCGGACGCGATGCCTTCCACGGAGATCCCAAGGGCGTCTTCGCGCTCGCAGGCCTTGAGAAAGGCTGAGCGCCCGAAAGCGTGAAGTAGACCCGGCTTCTCACACAGGGCGATGTCCGAGAAGCGATTCCTCGCCATCCTCGGATTCCTTCTCGCCCTCATCGGCGGGATCCTCGTCCTCGCGGGCGCCCTGAACCTCCCGCGAAGCGGGAACCTCGACCTCAGTGCGATCGCGGAGCGCGCCGTCGAGGGGATCCTCGGCGTCGCGGCAATCCTCGGTGGCGTGTACCTGTATCGGGGCAGAATGAGCACGGGCGGGCTCGCGACCCTCGTCATCGGCATCGCGATCATGATCGTCACGCGCTCGATTTCCCTCGATGCCGTCCTCGTCGCGGTCGGCGGGGCCCTCGGGATCATTGGCGCGGGGGCCCGAACGTAGTCCGCCTCGCGAGAAACCGCGGGCCTAGAGCCGCGGGCCGATAATCTGCCACAAAATCAACGCGAGGATCAAGAACGCGAACGCGTGGCTCACCCGCCGCACGATCGCCTCCCGACGGCTCGGCTCGAGGCTCCCGCGGACCCGGAGGAGAAGCGCCTCGATGCCGTCCTTGAAAACATACCCGCCATCGAGCGGGACCGCGGGCAGCGCGTTCGTCGCGCCGAGCATGAGGTTGATCCAGAAGAGCCAGTACAGGATGTTCGCGAGAACGTAGAACACGGAGGTGGGCACGCCCGCCCACGGGCCTGTGATCACGTAGAAGTCCGTAATCGGGGCCTGGAGGGGCGAATACCCGGAGAACGGGAGGGAGATGAAAAGGAGGAGCGCGCCCGTGAAGCCGCCGTTCGCCTCGAGGTCCGTGAACGGATGGTAGATCGACGTGCGGGTCTCGATCGCCCGGATTCCGAGAATCGAGCGTCCCGTGCCGTCGTCGCCAAGCCGGACGGGCGCCGTTTGCGAGGCACCGTCCTTCCACCATGTCACCACGGTGGCGTCTCCCGGAGCGAACGCGTCCAACGCCTGCCGCAGATCTGCGGAGGTCACGACCGGGGCGGCGCCGACGTGCGTTAGGATGCTTCCGACAGGGATGCCCGCAACTTCCGCCGGGCTGTTCGTAATCGAGTATGCGACGACACCAACGCCGGGTTGCGCAGGCTGCGCGGAGAGCATCATCGTGCTGAACAGGAACCCGAAGAAGACCGCGAGGAGCATGTTGATCGAGGCGCCCACGGAGTAGATGCGGGCCCGCTCCCGCCGCGGCAGCGCCCTCAACTCCGCCTCTGCGGGTTCGACGAACGCGCCGATCGGAACGATCAGGAAGAGGAGACCCAGGCTCTCGACCTTCACCTTTGCGACGCGCGAGAGGATCCCATGCATCAGCTCGTGCAACCCGACTGCGATCGCGAGCGCGAGGATGCCGTACCACAGCGGGATGATCGGGTTCAGGCCCGGGATTCCTAGGAGCAACTCCGGCGATGGCGCGCGGTCCCGGGGAATGAGCCGCACAAGAGTCGCCTCCCAGACGAGGAGGGCGGTGATGCCGATCATCGTGAGCGCGACGATTACGATTGAAAGGTCCCCGAACACGCGCCACGTGCGCCGGAACCGCGCACTCCGGTCGATGAAGTCCCGCCCCCGGACCGTTTTCACCATGAGGAGGGGACCCATCGGGACAAGGTTGTACTTCGCGAGTGTGCCCCTCCGGTTGAGGACGTAAACCCCGAGGGTCCACAGCGCGATTGCAGTGAACCCGTAGATCCACGGGAGGAGCGGGTCGAGCCAATCGACCATGGGCACCTCTCAGAAAGTCCCGCGCTATAAAGACCTATTCCGGACCGCTACAACGAGGTCGTCGTCACTTCGGGAGCGGCGTGCGGGCCCACGCCTCTTCGGGGAGGCCGTCGTACACGCCGAACACGGCCTCGTCACGACGGTTCGACGTTCGGGCTGCGAGGTCTTTGATCCGTTCCGTGCGGAGGACCCAGTAGTGAATCCTCCACAGCTTGCCCTTCTTGATGTGGACCTCCTCCTGGCGGGTCGTGAGGAGGCCGGCCTCCTCGAGCATGTAGAACACGTCGCGGTCGTCGACGTCGAGGCGGTTGTCGATCACTTCTGTGTCAAATCCGAAGAACGATATCAGGTAGTCCGCGAGCGCGCTGATGTCCTCCTCCGACATCCCCCGCCGACCGACCGTCACGCGGAGGGCCGCCCGAATTTCCGACATCGTGACGACCGGCATAGTCGCGCGGCGTCGCTCAGAGGCCGTGTAGGCATGATAGTGTCGCCCCCGTTATTCCCGATGAAAATCAGAGGGCGGTGGATTGAAGACGAAAACGAATTGACCGAGTCAGCGTCGCATCGCGATCGCCGCGTACCCGACGACGTCCCGCATCGGCGCGACGTCGCCCGAGGAACCGTACGCGATGAACTCCGGCCTCGCGGACTCGATCGCGGTCATCATTGCAATCACGGGACCGTACCCGCACATCGAGATGTCGTGCGTCTTGATCGTTCGATAGAACCCGTCGACGTCGAACGAGAGGATCTTCTCAATCGCGAGGCGGTCCCGCCGCGCGGCCTCGTCCTTCGGAATGTAATGCGAGAAGTCCGTGGACGCGAGGACGACGACGTCTTTCCCCTTGATCGCGTCCCGGACGATCTTGCCGACCTCAACTACGTCCTCGAGTTCCTGGATGCCGATGCAAATCGGGATGAACGTGACGTCCGGCGTGAGGTCCTGCAGGAACGGGAGCTGAACCTCGATGCTGTGCTCGTGGCGGTGCGCGATGATGTCGTCCATGATCGGGCCCTTCATCATGCGCGCAGCAAGGTCCCGATCGCACCGCGCGATGCCGAGCGGGGTTTCCCAGTCGTGCGTCCCGAGGGCCTGCGCGGCGCCGAGGCCCGTGTGGTTCGGCCCGAAGATCACGAACGTCGCGGGCAGGCCATCCCGCGCGAGCGCGGCGTATGCATGGGCCGCGATCGGACCCGAGTACACATAGCCCGCGTGGGGGACGACGAGGCCCTTGAGGGTCCGGGGGCCGCCCTTCGCGACTGCGGGCTTCTCCCCGGGCCCGAGGCGATGGCGGTAGCAGCCATCGATCTGCATCCCGAGCGCTCGCGGCTCCGCCTCGTAGAACTGTCCGGCCACGGCCGGGTAGCGCATTCCCGCCCCCTACAGGGATGCCTCGTAATCGTCGATCGTCGCCGTGAACTCGCCGCCGGGCTTGACCGCGCCTCTCTCCCGCAGCACCTCGCGGGTGAGGAGCCAATACACTGTCGCGAGGGCCCGTCGGCCCTTGTTGTTCGTCGGGACGACGACATCGACGTTTCGCGTTTCGTTGTTCGCATCGCACAGACCCACGACGGGGATGCTCACGTTCAGCGCCTCCCGAAGCGCCTGCTCGTCCGCGGCGGGGTCCGTGACGACGACCGCCTCAGGCTCGACGTACTCCTCGAGCCGTGGGTTCGTGAGCGTTCCGGGGACGAAGCGGCCCGCGAGGACCATTGCGCCGATCACCTTCGCGAACAGGCGGGCGGGCTTCTGGCCGTACTGCCGGGCGGCGACGACGAGGATCTTCGAAGGCTCGAACCGTGCGAGGAACTTCGCAGCGACCCGGATTCGCGTGTCCGTTTGCTTGATGTCGAGGACGTACAGTCCGTCCGTCCGGACCTTGTAGATGAACCGCTTCATGTCCGCGGACTTCTGCTGCGTGCCGATATGGACGCCGCTCGTCAGGTACACGTCCTCGGGCACGAGGAGCCCTTCCGCACCGATCTGTTCCTCTTCCTGCATCCTATCCCCCGGCGAGCCCTTCCTCGATCCGGATGAGCTCGTTGAGCTTTGCGATCCGCTCGCCGCCGACCGCACCGGTCTTGATTGCGAGAGATCCGAAGGCGACCGCGAGGTGTGCGATCGTGTCGTCCGTCGTCTCCCCGCTGCGGTGGGACACGACGGTCGCGTACCCGTGCCGATGGGCCAGGTCGACCGCGGCCTTCGCGTCGGACAGCGTGCCAATTTGGTTCGGCTTTATAAGGATAGCGTTCGCAGCGTGCGCATCGATGCCCTCTCGGAGTCGCGCGACGCTCGTCACGAAGAGGTCGTCGCCGATCACGAGGCACTTTGTTCCGATCAACGAGGTGAGGCGCGCGTATCCGGCGAAATCATCCTCGTGGAGCGGATCCTCGACGCTGAACAGGCCAAAGCGCTCCGCGAGGCTCGCGACGAAGTCGATCTGCTGCTCCGGCGTGAGCGTTCGGGACCGATACCGGTACATGCCGTCGCGAAAGAACTCGGAGGCTGCGAGGTCGAGAGCGGGCCGCACCTCAAAGCCGACCTCCTTCGAGACCGCACGGCAAGCGTCGGCGAGAATCCCGAGCGCATCCTCGTCGTCGACGGGCGCGACCCAGGCGCCTTCGTCGCCTCGACCCAGGGGCCCCGCGGGGAGCTTCTTCCGGAGGAGGTCGCGAACGGTCCGGTGGACGCGCGCGTTCGCGAAGACGGAGGCGGCGACGGTCGGGCCGAGCGCGACGGCAAGGAACTCCTGAATGGTCGTGCCACCGATCGCGTGGCGGCCGCCGCCGATGACGTTCCCCATCGGGTGCGGCATCCGGTGCGCGACCGCGCCGCCGACATACCGGTATAGCGGCACCGCCATCGCGTTCGCTGCGGCCTTCGCGACAGCGAGCGAGACGGCGACCGTCACGTTCCCGCCGAGGCGGGCGAAGTTCGGCGTTCCGTCAATCTCATGGAGGATCCGGTCGACATCCTTCTGCGCGGTCACCTCGCGCCCGAGGAGGCGCGGCTTGACCTCCTCCGCGAACCGTGCGATGGCAGCGTCGACCCCACCCTCTGGAAACGCGACCGCCTCGTGGGTCCCCGTGCTTGCCCCGCTCGGCGCGGCGGCCCGGCCATGGATCCCCTGAGCGACGACGTCGACTTCGACGGTCGGCTCCCCGCGGCTGTCGAGGATCTTCCGAATCGTAGCGGCGTCAATGGACGGCATTCTGGAGCCTTTTCACCGTGAGTGGCATGAGGCCCCGCTCGAACTCCCGCACGGCGATGTCCATCGGGTCCACGATTCCCTTCACGTCAATAAGCAATGACGGCGCCCCCATCGCGATCTGCAATGCGCGGGCACCGATCATTCGAGCTCGTTCAAATCGAGTGAGTGCCATAAGGAGGAGACCCCGGAGTGCGGACCTAAAAACGGGATGAATATAAACCTTATGGCGCGGCTCCGCGGGTGACGCCGAGCCGTGGCGGCGCCCGGGTCCTCCGTGATTTCCGCACGCATATCATTATGAGGGGTCCCCGGCATCCGGCCGTCGGTGAGCCTCCCATGGTCCAAGCATACTGCGTGAAGTGCCGGGCGAAGCGGGACATGAAGGATGCGAAGAGGGTCACGCTCAAGAACGGCAAACCCGCAATGCGGGGCAAGTGCCCTGTGTGCGGGACGACGCTGTTCCGGATCGGCGCCGCGTAGGCGCCGACGGTTATCCATCCCGGTCCTCTTTTCCAAGGATATTAATACCCACGGACGGCTCGTCGGCGCCGGGTGTCGTCGTGAAGGTTCCGGACGTTAAAGTGACCCCTCCCGGCCCCAAGGCCCGCGAGATCATCGAGCGGGACAAACGGTTCCTCGCGACGACGACGAAGACCTCCCCGATCGTGATTCGGCGAGGCCAGGGGTCCGTCGTCGAGGACGTCGACGGGAACGTGTACATTGACTTCACGTCCGGAATCTCCGTCCTGAACGTCGGCCACGGCCATCCGAAGGTCGTCGAGGCCGTCCGGAAGCAGGCGGGGGAGTTCTTCCACTTCGCGGGGACGGACTTCTACTACGACGTTCAGACGAGGCTCGCGGAGCGCCTTGCCGCGATGACCCCGGGGACGAAGTCAAGAAAGGTGTTCCTCACGAACAGCGGGACGGAGGCGAACGAGGCCGCAATCAAGATCGCGCGGTGGTCGACGAAGAAGGGCATGTTCCTCGCGTTCCTGAACGCGTTCCACGGGAGGACGATGGGGGCGCTCGCGCTCACCTCGAGCAAGCGGGTCCAACGGGAGCGGTTCTCCCCGATGATGCCGGGCGTCGTCCAGGTTCCCTACGCCTACTGCTTCCGATGTCCGTACAAGCTGACGTACCCGTCGTGCGACTTGTATTGCGCGAACATCATCGAGGACCTATACATGGAGACGGTCGCGCCCCCCGCCGACACGGCCGCGATCGTTGTTGAGCCGGTCCAAGGGGAGGGCGGCTACGTCGTGCCTCCACCCGGATGGCTGAAGAGGATCTCGAAGATCGCGAAGGCTAACGACCTCCTGTTGATCGCGGACGAAGTCCAGACTGGCATGGGCCGGACTGGGAAGATGTTCGCCGTGGAGCACGAAGGGGTGGCGCCCGATATCCTCACAATGGCGAAGGCGCTCGGTTCAGGGATCCCGATCGGTGCGGCGGTGTTTGACGCCCGCCTCGATTTCGGGGTTCCCGGAGCCCACTCGAACACGTTCGGCGGCAACCCCGTGGCATGCGCGAGCGCCTTGGCGACCATCGACGTGATTGAGGGCGAGAGGCTCGTCGAGCGAGCGGAGAGGCTCGGCCGCCACATGGCGAAGCGTCTCGACGAAATGAAGAAGCGGTACGAAATCATGGGCGACAACCGCGGCCTCGGATTGATGCGCGCCACGGAATTCGTCACGGACTCAAGGACCGCAAAGCCCAACCCCAAGGTCCGCGATCGCATTTTGAAGGACGCGTACGAACATGGCCTCCTGCTTTTGCCCGCGGGTACGAGCGCAATCCGATACATACCGGCGCTGACCATCTCGCAGGAGCAGCTCGACGCAGGACTGGACGTTTTCGAAGAATCCCTCCGCCGCGTCGAGAAATAATAGGGGTTCAACCGCCACGAAAGTTCGGCTTCCATTCCGATTCTGTTTTCCCGGTGACATTCAAATACTGACAAGTGTTTGCACCCCCCATGGCCGAGGGAGGAGGAGCGCAGCCCGCCGAGGCGATGCGCAAAGGAAAAGGGGTCTCTGGGGTCATCGCGATCGTTGTTGCGATAATCACGTTCCTCGCCGGACTCGGGGTTGGCGCAGTCTTCCTCGCTCCCGCGCCACCGCCAGCAGCCCCGAAACTCTTGCTTGGGACAAACACGCCGTTCCCTCCGTTCGAATATTATGATGAACAGGATCGGCTCGTCGGCTTCGACATTGAGCTCATCCAGACGTTGGTCACCCGCGCCGGCTACTCATACGAATGGCGAGACTTCACGGACTTCACAGCGCTTCTCCTCGCAGTGAGCGCCACCGGCGTGGACATAGCCATCGGCGCAATCACAATCCGCGCGGATCGAAACGCGTCACTGGACTTCACGAATTCATACTACGAGGGTGACCAAGGAATCCTGAAGCTCACCAGCGACACGGGGAACTACTGCGCCGCCGCAGACTGCACGGTCGCAGAGCTGAACAGGACGGACCTCGTGATCGGCGCCCAGGAGATTACGACCAGCGAGTTCTGGGTCGAAGACAACCTGCCCGCAGTCGTCGACTCGAACAACCTCAAGTTGTTCCCTGGCGTCACCCAGGTCCTGCAGGCCCTGACGGCCGGCAGCGTGGACATCGTCGTCATCGACAAGCCCGCCGCCGATGGGATCGCCGCGGGGAATTCTGCCTTCACCGTCGAGGGGACGATTCAGACGAATGAGCTCTACGGCTTCGCCGTCGCGAACAACGATCCGGATGGACTCATCCCGAAGCTAAACGCGCAACTCGCCGCGGTGAGGGCTGACGGCACCTACGCCACATTGCTGGACAAATACTTCTGAGCGACTCCGTTTGCGGCCTCGTGGACGGCCGCAAACCTTTTCCGCTTTCCATTCGTTCTGACTCGGTATTCCATGGGGACCGTCGAAGCCGCCGTAAGGCCAGCTTTCAGACGCTCCCTCTTCGCGAGACAATCAGCCGTGCGAATGGCGGAGATTCTTCTGGGAGGGCTTCTGTTTCTCGTCCTCCTCCAAGTCATCCTGGGCTTCTCTCTCCTGGACCCAGACTTATGGAGAGTGTACTCGAGGAGTTTCTGGAATGGCATCCTGAGGACGCTCGGCTACATCGCGCTCATCCTACCCGTTAGCGTGGCCGTCGGATTCTGTCTTGGCTGGGCGCGCGTGTCCCGGTATCGCGCCATCACATGGCCCGTCTCGGTCTACATCGAGTTCTTCCGAGGCGTCCCTCCGCTCTTTGTGCTCATTTTCGCCTCGATCCTCGGTCCGACGCTCCTGCCGGAACGCTTCCAGAGCGTCGAGCTCGGACTCACTCTTGGGGCGTTGACTATCGCTTTTCACTCCGCGGCGTTCCAGGCGGAGATCTTCCGTGCGGGGTTCCAATCCGTGTCGCGGGGACAGGTGGAGGCCGCCCAGGCCATCGGGATGAGGGGCCTCCAGTCGATGAGGCACGTCATCTTGCCCCAGGCCTTGCGGTTGAGCCTGCCTCCGTTGGCAAATGAGTTCGCCGTGGTCATCAAAGACACATCCCTCTTGGCCGCCATCGCGGCCGGTGAGCTCTTCCACCTGAGTCAGCGAATCCAGGATACGATCATCCGAGGGGGCGGTTCGCTGGATTGGCTCTTCGCGATCTGGACGGCGGTGGCCGTCGTCTACTTCGTCATGACTTTCCTCGTGACGCGCGCGATGCTGCTGCTCGAGCGGAAGGTCCACGCTCGGGGGCTTGAGGCGCTGGCGCTATGATTCGAGTGGAGGGCATCCACAAGCACTTCGGGGCGCTCCACGTGCTTCGTGGCATCAACCTGGAAGTGTCGAAGGGCGAGGTGCTGGTAATCATTGGACCCAGCGGCTCTGGAAAGAGCACCCTCCTCCGTTGCATCAACCTTCTCGTCGAGCCAGACCAGGGGCGGGTCTTCATTGACGGGGTACACGTAAACCATCCGGACATCCGACCCGAATGGGTACGACAGCAGGTGGGCATGGTCTTTCAGAGTTTCAACCTCTTTACGCATCTCACCTCTTTGGAGAATGTCATGCTCGGACCGGTTCGGGTCAAGGGCGTGTCGCGAGAAGCGACGGAGGAGAGGGCGAAGGATCTCTTAGCGCGGGTCGGGCTTTCGGCCAAGGCCGGGGCCTACCCCGCGGAATTGTCCGGCGGTCAGCAGCAGAGGGTGGCCATCGCTCGCGCATTGGCCATGGACCCGAAAGCGATTCTCTTTGACGAACCCACCTCGGCCCTGGACCCCGAGTACATACGCGAGGTCCTCGATGTCATGACTGCCTTGGCGCGAGAAGGCATGACGATGATTGTCGTCACACATGAGATGGGTTTTGCGAGCAGTGTGGCGAGTCGCATCGTTTTTCTGGACGCGGGGACGATCATCGAGGAAGGGCGGCCCGAGGAGGTTTTTGAGACGCCGAAACATGAGCGCACTCGCGTATTCGTGAGCAAGATTCTCCGGTGAACCATGGTGCCACCTCTCGCGGAGGAACGACGGAGGAGGACGAGGGCCCTGGATACGTTGGCGGCCATCGTTCTCACCCTCGGCGCAATTGCGTTCATCGCCAACCTCTTCGTGGGCAGGACAGGCTTTGACTTCGCGTACATGCAAGAGAAGTATCCCATCTTCCTCGAAGCCACCAAGCTAACACTGTACGCGACGACCCTCTCCTTCGTCATCGGCATGGCGATTGGCTTTTTCGTTGGATGGGCCCGGACGGCTCGGATTGTCCCCTTGCGGAAGACCCTCTACGAGCATGCAAGATTTCGCGCGGCGGATACTCCGCGATGGAAATCTCGACTTGGCGCGGTACCTTTGATTCTGTCGTCCACCGGGAAGTACTACCTCCGACGGGTGGCCGATGCCTACGTCGAGATCATCCGAGGCACTCCGCTCTTCGTCCAAATTGTGTTTGCGTGGTCGGTGTTGCTCGTGAACTATCCACGACTCGACGACCTCGGACTCATTGCAGGAATCGCTGCGCTGACCGCGAACACGGGTGGTTACCAAAGTGAAATCTTTCGCGCCGGGCTCCAGACCGTTCACGCCGGCCAGGCCGAGGCCGCCCGGGCCGTCGGAATGTCGCGACTGCGCGCGATGCGCTACGTCGTCCTCCCCCAAGCCCTGCGCCTGATTATTCCCCCTCTGACGAACGAATACATCGGCCTGTTGAAGGCGAGCTCGTTCCTATTTGTCATCGGTGTCCAAGAACTAACGACGGTCGGGAAATCAGAAGCGTTCCGAGAATTCAAGGTCTTCGAGGTTTTCGCCCTGGTAACGGGAATCTACTTCCTGATGACGGTTCCTCTTTCGAAGGCCATCGCGTACGTCGAGAGACGGTACCGGATTCCTGGGTTGGGGATGCAACAGGC
>DATESQ010000112.1:0-2812 GCA_035283985.1 Thermoplasmata archaeon
CTCGAGGAAGCGATCGCGAAGAGACAGACGTAACCCGCTCGTCAACTGAGAGATTTCTCAAACTTCGTCGCGGGCGCTTGTTCCGTACAATATTCCGATTCGACTCGCCAAACCTTTAATATATGACTGCATGCGCCGTGCCAACAGAGAGTTTCTCCATGGCCCGCGCGACGGTCGTCGGCAGCTATCCTCGAGTCGGCGACACCGCCGACGAGCAGCGCCTCCGTCGTGCAGTCGCGCGATTCGAGGAGGGCAAGATTCCCGAAGCCGAGCTCCGGGAGGTCGAACGGTCCGTTGCGGCCGACGTGATTCGCGAACAGGTCGGGGCCGGCATCGCGTTGCCAACGGACGGTCAGGTCACCTGGTACGATAGCCAAAGCCATTTCACGCGGCGCCTCGAAGGTTTCGAAGTGAACGGTCTCGTGAGGTACTTCGACACGAACACGTACTACCGCCAGCCGGTCGTGACCGGAGCGATTCAGTGGCGGGAGCCAATCGTCGTCGACGAGTGGCGGCACGCCGCGTCGATTGCATCCGGGCCTGTGAAGGCCGTCCTCACGGGTTCCTACACGCTCGCGACGCTCGCGAAGGCCGACAGCCATGAGGTGAACCGCCTCACGCGTGAGATTGCGGACGCGCTCGCAAGCGAGGTCCGCGCGCTCCGCAGTGCGGGGGCGACCCACATCCAAATCGACGAGCCCGCGATCACCCGGTCTCCGAAGGACGTGAGCCTCGTGCGGAGAGGCATCGAAATCCTCGCATCGGAGAAGGGCAGCGCGTCGCTCTCCCTGTTCATCTACTTCGGCGACGTCGCGCTGATCCTGAAGGACCTCGCATCCTTACCCATCGACAACCTCGGGCTCGACCTCGTCCAAGGCGCTGCGAACTGGGATGCGATCGCGAAGACGAGCCCCACGGTTCCCCTCACGTTCGGCGTAGTCGACGCGCGGAACACGAAGCGGGACGACCCACAGCGGCTCGCGCAGTCAGTCCTCGGCCTCCGGGGTCACGCCCCGATCGAGGAGTCCTACGTGTCGCCTTCGAACGGGCTCGAGTTCCTCCCACGGGAGAAGGCCCGGGAGAAGCTTGGCCTCGTCGTGGAGACCGCGAAGCTCGTGGAGGCGGGGCTGTGAGCCTCGAGACGACAAGCGTTGGGAGCTTCCCGAAGCCGCCGTACCTCACCAGGGCACGGACGCTCCACGGCAAGGGCGAGATTCCGGACGAGGATCTGGAGACGCTTGAGCGGCGCGCGACGAAAGAGTGGATCGCGTTCCAGGAAGAGATCGGAATCGACATCCTCGTCGACGGCGAACAGTACCGCGGGGACATGGCGACGTACTTCGCGGAAAACCTCGAAGGTTGCGAGATCAGCGGCCTCGTCCGGTCTTACGGGAACCGGTACTACAAGAAACCCGTCGTGATCGATGAACTCGCGCGACCGGAGCCGATCACGACTGCATGGTGGCGGTGGGCCCAGGACCAGACGACCCGCCCGTTGAAAGGGATGCTCACGGGTCCCTACACGATGATGGACTGGTCCTTCGACGAGCACTATCCGTCCCGCGAGGACCTCGCCCTCGCGTTCGCGAAGGTGCTCCACCAAGAGGCGAAGGACCTCGAACGGGCGGGGGCGAAGGTCATCCAGATCGACGAGCCCGCTCTGTCCGCGCGGACGGACGAGCTCGACCTCGTCGTGAAGGGCCTCGGCATCGTGACGAGAGGGCTCGAGGCGAAGACGATCACGCACACGTGCTACGGGAACTACGACCGCGTGTTCCCATACTTCAACCGCCTCCCGGTCGACCAGATTGACCTCGAGATGAGCAACAGCGGATTCGACCTCCTCGACCGCTTCCGGCGAACGCCGCTGAACAAGGAGATCGCGTTCGGCGTGATCGACGTCCACACGCACCGTGTCGAGACCGTCGACGATGTGCGGGAGCGGGTCGAGCGGGCCCTTCAGGTGTTCCGCCCCGACCAGCTCTACGTCGATCCCGACTGCGGCCTCAAGACGCGGACCGTCGACGAGGCGAAGGCGAAGCTCCGCGCCATGGTCGAGGCGACCCGTGCCGTGAAGTCCGCGCACGGCCTCGGATAAAGAGAACATTCTTTACCCGCGGGCCCCCTCCTCTGGGTCTAGTCGGAACATGGCGAGCCCCTTCGACGCAGACCGACCCTTGGGCGCGGAACACGCCCCGCCATCGAAGACGTTCACCGTCGAGGAAGCGAACCGGCTCCTCCCGACGATCGATCGAATTTTCCACGAGATGGACAACCGCACCCTCCGGCTTCAGGAGGTGAACGACCTCATCCAGGACCTCGAGGCGTATTGGGGCAATCGCCTCGCGACCCCGGACCTCCCGGACCGGGAGCGGTACCTCCGGCTCCTGCGAGAGCGGGACGACCTCCTTGCCTCCCTCGGGGAGGACCTCCAGCGGATTCGCGCGCTCGGCGTCCTGCTGAAGGATTACACGACAGGGCTCGTAGACTTTTCCGGATACCTCGACAGCGAGCTCGTTTTCCTCTGCTGGCAGCGAGGCGAGACCGAGATTAAGTTCTACCACTCCCTCGAGGGCGGCTACGCGGGCCGACGCCCGCTCGAAAAGATTCCCCAGAAGTAGAAACGACAGGTTCATTAGCCCCGGTCTGGTCTGGACGACCGAGTGAGGCAACGATGGTAACGAAGGACGATGTGATCACTGTCCTCAAGAAGTGCTACGATCCGGAAATCCCCATCAACATCTACGACCTCGGGCTCGTCTACAGCATCGACATCAAGGAGACCGAGAGCGTCGTCGGGGTCCGGATGACC
>DATESQ010000113.1:0-18862 GCA_035283985.1 Thermoplasmata archaeon
GGCGACAGGACGTAATCCGCCGTGACGTCGCGGTGGTTCCCGATACCGTCCATGTGCCACCGGTTCGGGGGAAGCAACGTGACGACGTCCCGCGACCACTCCCACCCGGCGTCCGACTCTTCGAGATCCTCGAAGACGACGCGACGCGGGGTGCGTTCGATGATCTTTCGTCGATACGACTCTCCCTCTAGGCTTGCATCCTGAGGAGTGAAGTCCGTGCACCAAGCAAACGCAAAATCGAGCGGAGCCCGGAACGAAACGCTGATTCGATACTCGGGGCCACTCCAGTTCTGTCCAACAGTCTGTCCCGCCATGATGTCGATGCCTCCGCTGGTCGGACCCCGAGAGGGCCGTGAAGTGTGATAAGTCTTGCGCGGATCCGTCGCTGCCGCATACATGGAAAGCCTCTTCAGTAGAGGAGCGCGCTTCGTTCACCCCGGCGGAAAGCTTCAAGACCGGTCCGACCTTCGGTCGTGCGCACCGGGAGGGAGTCTGCGAAGTCGTTGCACATGGAGACAGTCTTTCCGCTTCCGATCGACGCGCTGTGGAACGTCCTTCACGCGCACCTCGATGAGGACCGGATCCGCGAGATCCATCCCTGGATGTTGGGTGGCCGGACGGTCCATGAGGAGGGTGTGATCGAGTTCAACGGTCTTGCGTTCCCCCGAGAGAAGGTTGCTGAGCGCGTCGTCAAGGTCGCCGGTCGCCGAGCCAGGACGACGTGGCGCTACCGGATCGAGCCTCCCACCCGCTACGAATACGAAACCGTGTTCGAGAACGGCTCCCGCACCCGGTTCGACAATGCGTACGCGCCCGCCGAGGGAGGCACGCTCGTGACGACGACGGGGGAGGTATCGATCAGACACATGCCTTCTTTCATTGCGATGTGGCTCGTGAACCGTTCGCTGGGTCGAGCGGATGACGAGGACCTCGCGTACGCGCGGATGATGAAGCTCTAGCAATCCGACGACGTGTGCAGGTCGGGGCTAGTGGTCCGTCGCCCGCGCTCGCGGCTCAGGGCGAACGGTCGCTCCCTCGACCGGCTCGATCCGATCGCCCACGTGGATCTCGCCTTCCGTGAGGACTTGTGCCCGCAGTCCGCCCCGGTGCACGAGGCCCGCAAGCACCCCCTGGCGCGTGAGTCCCTCAAGGTGGGCACACGGCTCGCACAGCCGCACGCCTCGCAACCGCACCGTTCCCACGAGGAATTCCCGGTCGACGAGATGGTTCAGGGGCACGCCCCGCGTGACGATGTTCCGCCGCGCGTCGCCAGATGCGATGTGAACTTCGTTGTCGCGGCCCAAGGCCTCGATCGCCTCGAATTCAATGAGCGTGATTTCCCGCCCTGGGCCCGGACGGTCGGAGTACGTCCCCGTGGCGGAGAAGTAACGGTCCCCCTCAAGTCCGCGTCCCGGAACCGCCCGGACGCGCTCGACAGATCGCGTCGGGGCCTCCCGCTTCGGCGCGATATGGAGGGAAACGACCTCCCCGGTCCACGGTCTCACGGCCATGGTCGGATGAGGCGCGCGACGTATGTAAACATGACTTGCCCGCGCCTCAGTAAGGCGCGGGTCGGTGGTTCAAATCACCGCTGCGGCTCACGCATGGCGGGGGACGCGACCCCCGATGGCTCTGATCGGTTCCCGTCTTCCTCAGTAGATCGGCTTGAGTTTGTTGATCTTCTCGATGCCCTCTCCGAGCGCCTGGGCTGGCGTGATGTGAGTGCTGTTCCACTGGAGGAGTCCGCTCTCGAGGAGGAAGTCCGAAACGTTCTCGACCTGCGCCGCCTCCACGATCGCGACCATCCGATGTTCGTTCGTCACATACGGTCCCGCCACGAACTTGAGTCCGAACTTCTTCGACAGCCTCGGCATCTCATCGCCGAGAGTCGCGGTCATCTTTCGAATCACTGAATTCGCAGACGGGCACTGGTCCGGCGCATGGGTCATTTCAAGCACAAGTGTTGCCAACTCCAACTCCCCGGCGGGGGAACACTTTTCCGATATAAGTCTTTCCGTGGCTGGCGGAGAACGTTCCTGGACACTTTGGCAGGAGGGGCAGACTACAGTCGGGCAGCAGGTCAACTCGCCCCCGCAGACGGACAAAACGCGCGGCCGCTCGACGTCATGACCCGCCAAGCCGTTGGACGAAACCCCCGTCAATCCCGTCGACGGTCGCGCTCCCCTCGAGGCTAAGGGTGACGTCGAGCTGGGATAGGGCCCGGCCAGCTCCGTCGGCTCCCCAGCCTCACAAAGAACGGTGAGCTGCTCCGGTGCTAAGCTGCCGGACGGAACTTGTATCCATAATGAATGATACCCGATTCGCCGTCCTGCCCGAGCTTCCGGAATGCCGACTCGACCCGCATCCCGATTTTCACCTTGGATGGCTCCACGTCGATGACCTGCGACGTGAGCCGGCAGCCCTCCTCCATCTCGATGATCGCGAGCACGTACGGCTTCATCATCTCGTATTGCGCGGGCGCCTCGTGGACGACCGTGTACGACACGACGGTGCCCCGGCGGGAGACGGAGATGATCGCGGTGGCGGTGTCCGCGGCGAACCAGTGCGAGTACTGCATCGCTGTCCACACGGCCCGTCTCCGGGCCCTTGGGGCCGACCCGATGACCGTCGACACTCTCGCTCGAGAGCCGGATCGCCTCCGCGGCGCGCCTCGGGAGGAGGAAATTTGTGCAGTTCGCGCTCCGAGTCACGCGTTCTCCCGCGAACATCGGGGACGCGGACGTCGATGCCCTCCGACGGGTCGGCCTCGGATCGCGCGCCATCCTCGAGGTCACAGCAGTCGCCTCACACTTCAACATGATCAACCGGTTCCTCGACGCCATGGATGTCAAACCGCTCCGGCGGTAGCCACCCCGCAACTGTTGGCTGAGCGCAACGGGTCCGAGCCGTCCGACGACCCTGCGGTGGAGAATCGTCGACGAGCTTCCTGACATGAGAAGTCCCATTCCCACGAGCTCGAGCAGTCGAACGAATCCCGATCGCTGCGGACGTTGAAGCACAGACAGCAAGGTTAGGTCCGCAGGCTGTACGCGTGCCACTCGCCGCGCGTGATGTACGTCCGGAACCGGCGATCCCGTACCAGGCGTCTCAGGTATCTGCGGATCTCGTTCTTGCCGGGCAGATTCGTCCCCCAGCTGCCCATGAGCGGCGAAATATTCGCCGTCACGACCACGCTCCCCCGCCGCGTGAGGCGTGCAAGATGGGGCAGGTACCTCGGATATTCCCGCCAGTCTCCGTCCAGGAAGATCACGTCGTAGGGCCCGTTGAGTGTCGGCAGGACATCGAGGGCCCCGCCCCGAAGCACCCGGACCCGAGTGGCAAGGCGTTTCCGTCCGAGTCTGCGTTCCGCGAGGTCCGCATGGACCGGGTTCGACTCGATCGTGTCGACGCGGCACCGCGTCCCGCCCGCGCTCGCCATGACCGCTGCGGTGTACCCGAGTCCGCAGCCGATCTCGAGGAATCGTCGGGCGCCTGTGAGGGCCGCGAGGAGGGACCACAACGGGGCCTGGGAACGACCGCTCGGGTACACGTCGCAGTCCTTTCCGTGGGCCTTTCGGTGGGCGTTCGACGCGTCGTACAAGCCTCGGTGTAGATCAAGCCTGGATCCGTACACCTTCCGAAGTTCCGCCTCGGGGTCGATTTTCGGCATCGAATCCCCTCCGGTTCACTGAAGAGCGTTCGGCCGTCAAAACAATTTCGCCTCCCGGTTTCCAGCAAGGCGACCCCATGACCTGGCCATTCTTACCCGAGACCGACAAGGGTCTTTATCCCGCACTCCGCTTCCCGCTCTAGGTTGGGGCGGAATGGTCGTTGAGTTCGCAGATCCGATCCTCCAGTCCCTCCTCCTCGGGAGCCTGTACACGATGATGGCGGTCGGGCTCACGATGACGTACGCCGTCACGCGGGTCCCGAACTTCGCCCACGCGGAGTTCATCACGGTCGGCGCGTACACGTCCGTCGCGGTCGTGAACGTCCTCGGCCGCGGGCCCGTCGAATCGTTCGTCCTCGCGTTCCTCGCCTCCGCGGGGGTCGCTCTCGCGAGCGACGAGCTCGTGTTCAAGCCCCTGTTCCGGCGGGGCGCGACGCCCCTCCACCTCCTCGTCGCCTCGATCGGCCTCGGCCTCGTGATCCGGTACGTCCTCTCAATCGTCGTCGGCTCGTACGACTTCCTCGTCGTGAAGTCCCGGATCATTAAGGAGACCCTCTTTTCGATCGGCGGCTCCCCGTTTACGAACCTTCACGCATGGGCGATCCCGACGACGGTCGCCCTCGTGATTGTCCTCTACCTCCTGTTCACGGGCACGCGACTCGGGAAGGCGATGCGGGCGATGGCCTCGAACTTCGACCTCGCGCGCGTCGCGGGGATCAAGACCGCGCAGGTCCGTCGGTTCACGTGGCTCCTCGCGGGCGGTCTCGGGGGCCTTGGCGGGGCGTTCTGGTCCGTGAATGTGCCAATCACGCCGGAGACGGGCTGGGGCATCCTCCTGTGGCTCTTCGCCGCCTCGATTCTCGGTGGCTTCGTCTCGTATTGGGGCACGATCGCGGGCGGCTACGTCGTCGGCTTCGCGGAGAACCTCGGGATTAGCGCGCTCCACAATGCGTTCGGCGTGTCCCTCTCGTACCGCCCGATGATCGCCCTCGTGATCATCGTCCTCGTGTTCCTCATTCGACCGCAGGGCTTTACAGGGGTCACGATGGGAGACTTCGGGAAACTTGCCCGCCGGTGGTTCGCGCGAATGCGGGCCTCGCTCGGGAGGGGATAGCGTGCCGGTCGACCTCGCGTTCCTCCTCCCACTCCTCGGGACGACGTTTGGGATTTTCCTCATCCTTGCGCTGAGCTTCAACATCGAATACGGATATGCGGGTCAGCCGAACCTCGGAAAGGTGTTCTTCTATTCGATCGGTGGGTACGTCGCCGGCGCCCTCACGACCCACGCGCTGTGGGCCCTTGCGGGCTCCCCCGCGGACGTCCCGTTCCTCGAGGACGCGGGCGGCGCCGTCCGATTCGCGGTCGCGCGGGCGAACCCCGCCGCGATCGTCGGCCTTTTCATCGCCTCCCTCGCCCTTGCGGCCTTGGTCGGCGCCGCGTTCGGCTGGCTCACATCGTACCCCGCCCTGCGGCTTCGGGGTGATTTCCTCGCAATCGTCCTCATCGCGGTCGGGGAGGCGAGTCGCGTCTTTGTCCTAAATTACGAGCCGATCGCGGGCGGCGTGTTTGGCCTCTCCGGAGTCCCGAACCCGTTCGCGTGGCTCCCGCCGCGCGTCGTCGACGCCGTGTACGCCGTCCTCGTCCTCGTAATCGCGTTTGGCTTGTACGTGTTCGCGATCCGCCTCACGAACAGCCCGTTCGGCCGTCTGTTGAAGTCCCTCCGCGACGACGAGCTCGCATCCGGCGTCTACGGGAAGGACACGCCGAAGGTGAAGGCGCGTGCCCTCATGATCGGGAGCGGGATGGCGGGGATCGCGGGCGCCTTGTACGTGTTCTATGTCCAAAACGTGTACGCGGCGGACTTCATCCCGATTGTCTCGTTCCTCGCGGTCACGATGGTCATCGTCGGCGGCGTTGCGAACCACAAAGGAACCCTCGTGGGCGCCGCGTTCATGACGTTCCTCGATCTCGTGACCCGCCCCGTGTTCCCGACCTTTTTCGACATCTACTGGCGACCGCCGTTCGACATGAACTACGTCCGGTACCTCACGATCGGCGTCATCATCATCGTCGTCTTGATGTTCCGACCCCAGGGCCTCCTGCCGGAACGGCCCGTCGAGACGTCCGCGCTGAAGGTCGCACGCAGACGCGCGAGGCCGTCTCCCTCGTCGAACCCCGAACCCGAGCCACCTGGGCGGGGATGATTCTTATATAACCCCTGGGTCGATGCGGTTGCCGGGGTAAACATGGCCATGGAGGAGCAGAAGCCCAGAAAGTGGTCACCGATATTGATTGTGCTAATCGCCCTCGTCATCGTCCTTGCGGGCGCGCTGGGATGGGCCCTCGTCCAGCTCGCGGCTCCCGCAGGACAGGCGCGGGTGACGTACACGATCGGTGGGGCGATTGCCGTCACGGGCGCCGCGTATCAGACCGACGGTCCGATCCGACGGGACGCCGCGATCCTTGCGGTTGACCAGATGAACGCGCAGTTGGAAGCGGCGGGCTCGCCTGTGCGGTTCGTGTGGACGAACGAGAACACGGCGGGGACCGCCGATGGGGCACGTGCAGCGTTCCAGCTTCTTGCGGCGGCGGGGGTGAAGGTCGTCGTCGGTCCCCTCTCGACGGGCGAGGTGAGCGCAATCCGCGACTTCGTGACGCAGAACAAGATTGTCTCGATTAGCCCGTCGTCGACGGGCGTTGGCCCGGCGATCCCGAACGACTATGTCTTCCGGGCGCCGCCGACGGACATCCCGCAGGCAAAAGCTCTCGCCCAGCTCGTCGACGATCTCGGATACGACGAGGTCGCAATCATTGCGAGGAACGATGACTACGGCCGCGGATTCGCGGACCTGTTCGAGTCCCGAATGGAGACCGTGTACAGCGGGACGGTCCTCCGGATCATGTACGCCACGGACGCGACGGACCTCGCGACGGAGGTCTCCCAGCTCAACGCGAACGTCCAGTCCCTCGGGCCCGGAGCGAACACCGCCGTCCTCATGGTCGCGTTCGAGGGCGACGGGCTCGAGATCGTCGACGAGGCGCGGCTCCAGGCAAACCTACGGGGGGTCCGCTGGTTCGGGTCCGAGAGTACGAGGCGGAGCGCGTTCTTGAACGAGTCCGCGGTCCCGCAGGTCGTCCAGTTCCTCCTCGACACGCAGTTCACCGGCTTCTTCGCGACGCCGCCCGTGAACCCAGTCACGACCGCGTTCGAGCAGGCGTACACGGCGGCGTACCCGGGCCGCGACCCGAAGAAGTCTCCGTACTCCTACTACTCGTACGACTCGGCCTGGCTCGCGATGCTTTCGGTCCTCGCGGCCGGTAGGTACGACGGAGAGGCGATCGCGACGGCCCTGCCGGGGGTCGCGGAAAAGTTCATCGGTGCGAGCGGCCACAAGATGCTCGACGCGAATGGGGATGCGATTTTCGCCGACTATACGGGATGGCGTGTCGTCCGGGACGCAACGACGAACGCGCCGACGTATCAGCCATTCGCGCTATGGCGATTCGCGACGGAGGAGCTCGAGTTCTTCTAGGCCGGAGGGACGCGGAGGTCGGGAGCTGCCGGAGATCCTTCGCCTCACGGACGTGAAGAAGCACTTCGGTGGCATCCGGGCCGTCGACGGCGTGACGGCCGTCGTGGACGAGCGTGAGCTTGTCGGCCTCATCGGCCCGAACGGGAGCGGGAAGAGCACTCTCTTCAACGTCATTTCAGGCGTGTACAAGCCCGATGCGGGAACGATCGCGTTCCGCGGGGAGCGGATTGACGGGCTCGACGCGTGGGACGTGTTCGCGCGAGGCGTCGTTCGGAGCTTCCAGAACCCGCGGCTGTTCCGCGGGATGACGGTCCTCGAGAATGTGCTCGTCCCGCCGCGGGACCAGAAAGGGGAGCGGGTCGTGAACGCTCCGATTCCCGCCCGATGGGAGGACCAGGAGACCGCGCTCGCATCGGACGCCCTCGACACACTGATGCGGAACCAGTTGCAAGCGGTCCCGCTGAACTGGGCGACGGACATCTCCGGGGGCCAGATGAAGCTCCTCGAAGTGTCCCGCTCCCTCATGGGCGAGCCGAAGCTCATGCTCCTCGACGAGCCGACGGCGGGCATTGCACCGAAGCTCGCGACGGAGATCTTCGAGACGATCATCGCCCTGCGGCAGGAGCACGGCCTCTCGTTCCTGATCATTGAGCACCGGCTCGATGTGCTCCTCGAGTACGTGGAGCGAGTCCTCGTGATGCACGAGGGGACGCTGATCTTCGACGGCACTCCCGAGGCGGCGGTGAACGACGCCCGCGTCGTCGACGCGTACCTGGGAGAGTGAAGGGATCGGCGAGTTCATCTTCGACGCGGAGGACATCCACGGGGGATACGGGAAGGCCGTCGTCGTCCAGGGCGTGTCGATCGGGCTCCGCCGAGGGGAGCTCGTCGCCCTCGTCGGTCCGAACGGGAGCGGGAAGAGCACGTTCATCAAGTCCGTCTATGGGCTCGCGAACCTGTTCGAAGGCCACGTGTACCTCGACGGCCGCGACATCACGTCGCTGAATCCGGAGGAAAAATCGACCCTCGGCATCCAGTACGTGCCGCAGATCGACAACACGTTCCCCGACCTCAAGGTCCGTGAGAATCTAGAGATGGGGGCGTACCTCACCCGCGATCCGTCTGAGATCCGTGCCACGATGGAGAGTGTCGTGGGCCTGTTCCCGATCCTTGGGCAGCGGCTCGAACAGCTCGCGTCGACGTTGAGCGGCGGGGAGCGCCAGATGCTCGCGGTCGGTCGTGCGATGATGGCTCGCCCGACCGTATTGTTTCTCGATGAGCCGACCGCGGCCCTCGCGCCGAGGATGGTCGCGGAGCTGTTTCGACGCGTCCTGCTCATTCGAGACTCGGGCGTGTCGGTGCTTCTCGTCGAGCAGCACGCGAAGAAGGCGCTGGAAATCGCGGACCGGGGGTACGTGCTCGTAGCGGGGAAAACGGAGATGAAGGGAACCGGCGCAGAGATCCTCGCGAACGAAGACCTGAAGCGAGTGTTCCTCGGGCGGAAGTGACCGAGCTAGGGCTGATCCCGCATGCTCGCCGCGTGCCACGCGCATTTCGGAGCTTCCTCCGGGCTTCAATGTCTGACCGTGGCCAAGCTTAACACAGTCCCGCGCGATTCCCCCGAGGGGGAGACCATGGACCTGAACCATCTTCATCTCCACGTTCGCGACATCCCTCGAGACAAGATGTTCTACGAAACGTACTTCGGATTCGTGAAGGAAGGCGTGAAGGAGGAAGGGTTCCTCATCATTCGAAACGCCGACGGATTCGACCTTGCGTTCATGGAGGACTCAAACCCCGATCCGATGCCCCCTTGGTTCCACTTCGGCTTCCGGCTGCCGAACCGAGAGGCGGTCCGCGCGATGCACGACCGGATGTCCGCCGACGGAGTCTCAATCCCCCGACCGCTAGAAGATCACGGCTCGTGGATGAGCTTCCGTTGCGCAGACCCCGACGGATACGTGATCGAAGTCTACACGGATTGAGGCGATTCCCATCGAGCGATGGCACGGGCTAGGACGCGGGCCGAAACTTGTATCCATAGTGGATGATGCCCGATTCCCCTTCCTGTCCAAGTTTTCGGAAGGTGGCCTCGACGGGCATCCCGATCTTGACCTTCGACGGGTCGACATCAATGATTTGAGATGTGAGGCGGCACCCTTCTTCCATCTCGATGATCGCGAGCACGTACGGCTTCATCATCTCGTACTGCGCGGGCGCCTCGTGGACGACCGTGTACGACACGACGGTCCCCCGGCCCTTAAGCTTGACCCGCTCCATCTTCCCCACGCTCTTCCTCCCGCATCGCGGACACACGACCCGCGGCGGGAAGTCCAGGGACCCGCACGACCCGCACTTCGAGCCGTACAGGTTGTACCGACTCGGGATCTCCCGCCAGAACCTCGGGATCGCCATGTCAGTTCATCCGCCCGAAGAGGTGGACGACGGCGGTCGCGCCCGTCCCGCCAAGCGTGTGCGTCAACCCGATCTCCGCATTCGACACCTGCCGCTTCCCCGCCTCGCCCCGCAGCTGGCGCACAATCTCGACGGCCTGCGCGACTCCCGTCGCGCCTACGGGCTGGCCGCGCGCTTTGAGCCCGCCACTCGTGTTCACGCTGATCTTCCCGTTCAGGGCCGTCTTCCCGTCCTCTGTCGCCATCCCGCCAAGCCCCTTCTTCACGAACCGCAGATCCTCGATCGCGATGATCTCCGTAATCGTGAAGTTGTCATGGACCTCCGCGACCTGCACCTTGTCCGGGGTCACCCCCGCTGCGTGGAACGCCCGTTTCCCCGCAACGACGGTCGCGTCCATCGTCGTGAGGTCCCGCCGGTCGTGGAGCGCGAGGAAGTCGCTCGCCTGTCCGGACCCGAGGATCCTGACCGGCGTGTCCGAGAACTTTCGGGCCCGGTCCATCGCGCACAGAACGACGGCCGCCGCGCCATCGCTCAGCGGCGCGCAATCGAAGACCGAGAGGGGCTCCGCGACCCACGGTGCCTTCAGGACCATGTCCGGCGTGATCTCTCGCTGAAATTGGGCGTGCGGGTTGAGCGCCCCGTTCTTGTGGTTCTTCACGGCGACCTGAGCCATCTGTTCCCGCGTCGTGTTGAACTCGTACATGTGCCGCCGGGCCATCATCGCGTACAGGCCTGCGAAGGTCGCGCCGAAGACGCTCTCCCACTCCTGGTCCGCGGTCGCGCTGAGGATCGCGCCGGCCTGGACGTCCCCGACGTCCGTCATCTTCTCCGCGCCTCCGACGATCACGATGTCGTGCATCCCGGAGGCGATCGCCATCGCGGCCTGGAGGATTGCGATCGCGCCACACGCGCCGCCGCCCTCTACGCGCACGGCCGGCAGGTGCTGGTCCGCGAGCCCTGAGTAGTCCGCGACGAGCGCGCTCACGTGCTCCTGGTCGATGAACTTGCCCGCGCTCATGTTCCCGACGTAGATCGCGTCGAGGTCCTCCGCCGCGATTCCGGAGTCCTCGATCGCCTTCAACCCGGCCTCGATCCCGAGCTCCCGGAACGACTTGTCCCACAGCTCGCCGAACTGGGTCTCGCCGATCCCGATCACGGCGACGTCCCGCATCAGGTCGCCTCTCGCATCCGGATCTTGCCGCGGTACTTCGCGTACGTCGCGTAGTCCAAGTGGACGTCGTCGCTCACCATGTCCGCCATCGTCCGGCCGGCTTTCTTGAGCTCCTTGATGTGATCCGTCACGGTGAGATCGAACCCGTCGCTCCCCGCGCCGCTCCCGTAGCCGACCGCGAAGATCCGGTCCCCTGGCCGCGCGACGTCGAAGATCGCACACATCCCGACCATGATTGCGGCGCTGTACGTGTTCCCGATGTCTCGCACGAGGAGGCCCGTGTCGACCTGCTTCTCCGAGAACCCGAGCATCTTCCCGACCCGCTGGGGGAACTTCCCGTTCGGCTGGTGGAAGACGGCGTAGTCGTAGTCCCCCGGCTTCGTTCCCGCCTTCTCGAACAGGAGCTGGGCGCAGCTCATCACGTGCTTGAAGTACGCGGGTTCGCCCGTGAACCGCCCGCCATGGCTCGGGTATCGCTGGCCCTCCCGCCGCCAGAAGTCGGGGGTGTCTGTCGTGTAGGATAAGGTGTGGTTGATCATCGCGATCGGCCGCTCGTTTCCGATCAGGAACGCCGCCGCGCCCGCCGACGCGGAGTACTCGAGTGCGTCCCCGGGCGCGCCTTGTGACGTGTCCGCCCCGACCGCCATACCGAACTTGTACATGTTCGAGAGGGTGAGGCCCATGCACGTCTGGATCGCGGCCGTCCCGGCCTTGCACGCGAACTCGAAGTCCGCGGCCGTCATCACGGGCGAGGCCTCGATCGCCTCCGCGACGATCGTCGCGGTCGGCTTTACGGCGTACGGGTGGCTCTCGGACCCAACGTAGATCGCGCCGACGTCCTTCGGGCTCACCCAGGGAACCCGCGCGAGGCACGCCCGCGAGGCCTCGACGGACATCGTGATCACGTCCTCGTCCGGGCCCGGCACGCTCTTCGCGCGGATGTTCAGGCCCTTTCCCACCGCGTCGCCGTCCGCGCCCCAGACCGCGCCGATCGCCTTCGGCGCGATCCGGTACCGCGGGACGTACCCGCCATAGCTCACGATTCCGCCGGTCATGTCTGCATCCTCTCCAGTCGTTCGATCAACACGGGCGGGGTCAACTCCGTCCGAGCCAGGATCACGTTGTCGAGCTCCGCGAGCTTCACCGCGAGCTCGTCGATGTTCTCGGGCTGAACGTACACGACCATCGCCGGTTTCAGAGGGTGGGCCTTGATCGCGATCATCGGCGACCGGCCGTATTTCACGCCTGTGAATAGCAAGGCTCGCTCGCTCGTCGTGCCATAGATCTTGAGGTAGTCGCTCGCGTCAAGGGTCGTGATCGCCTTGATCGAGTCGATGACCGTGTAGCCGTAGATCGATCGGCGGATCTGGAGATTCCGCGAGAGGGGCCGCGCGTCGATCTTCCGGAGGAAGTCCGCGGCCCGCATCCCGACGGCGAACTCCCGCATGCTTGGAATTACATCGCTGAACTCCTCGTAGCGCTTTGCGATTCGCCGGCCGGACTTCGTGTCGACCTCGAGGAGGGAATCGACGAGCTTATGGATCGTCCGGATCCCGGGCGAATTCCGCCGGCCTGACTCGTAGTCCGAGACCACGCTCGGGGAGACCCGCATCTGGCGGGCCAATTCCGTCTGGGTGACGTGGAACTCCTGCCGCCACTTCCGAATCGTCTTCCCCGGGAGCTCGGAGAGGGTGATCTCGCCGGCGATTTTCTCCCGCAAGAGCGACTGCACGCGGGCGGGACGCGAGCGAGTCTATATAAAGATGTCGAACTGCCTATCGGCACGTGTCGAGTTTTCCATTTTTCGCGGGGACCTCGGGAGATCCTAGTTCACGCCGCGCGGCGGGTATCATTAAGTAGTTCGCGTCAATCCGGGGCCCAGGCGCGGAATGACGTTGGGACCTTCACGCGGGATCGCCGTGGGCGGTGTCACGTTCGGCGTCATCGTGCTGTTTATCGGAGCGCTGATCTTCCTCAATGAACTAAAAATCCTCCCGATCCCGCTCACGTTCGCGACCTTCTGCGCGATCGGACTTGTCATCGTTGGCATCGCGGCGATCATCGGCTCCGTCTGGGCGCGCGGCTTCGTCCGACGGGGCTGGAAGCAGTGGATGACCGAGGACTGGGACAAGCCACAGTAGGAGTCGAGCTCGCATCCACCGCGCACGTAGCGCGGAGTTCATGCCCTCGTCGTGTCGGCCGTCGATCACGGGGTACCTCGTCGTCCTCGGTCACCCGAAGGAGAGGCCCCCACGGGTCAGCTTCATCTAATGAGCGGCCATCTCGTCGCCCAGGTGCGCGAGGCAATCAATATGGCCCCATCTCTCGACATGAGTCTAATCCAGCAAGGAACGCGACTCCGACGTTCGCCCTATTTCAACGCTACGCAGCGATACGGTTGCCGCGCGTACACCGTCTACAACCACATGTTTCTGCCGGGCCACTACGACGATCCTGTGACCGAGTATTGGCACCTGATCAATCATGTGGCCGTCTGGGACGTCGCCGTCGAGCGCCAGGTGGAGATCACCGGCCCCGACGCCTTCGCGTTCACGAACCTGCTCACCCCGCGGGACTTGACGAAGTGCAGGGTCGGCCAGGGAAGGTACGTCGTGATCACGGCGGAGGATGGCGGCATCATCAACGACCCCGTGTTGATGCGCCTCGGGGAGAACCATTTCTGGCTCGCCCTCGCCGACAGCGACGTCCTCCTGTGGGCCAGGGGCGTCGCGGTCCACGCGGACCTGGACGTGAACCTACTGGAGCCCGATGTCTCCCCCTTGCAGGTCCAGGGACCGAAGTCGAAGCAGGTCGTGAAAGCTCTTTTCGGCGAACGCATCACGGAGTTGCCGTACTATCAGTTCCTGGAGGCGTCCTTGGACGGCATCCCCTTGATCGTTACCCGGACGGGCTGGACGGGCGAGGTCGGGTACGAGCTCTACTTGCGCGACGGCAGCCGCGGGGACGAGTTGTGGGAGACGGTGATGGAGGCGGGGAAGCCATACGGGATCCGGCCGACGGGCCCATCGGACATTCGGCGGATCGAGGCGGGGATCCTGAACTACGGAGCAGACATGACGATCGCGGACAACCCGTTTGAGGTCGGCCTCGACCGCCTTGTCGACCTCGACAAGTCCTCTGACTTCATCGGCAAGCAGGCCCTGAAAAGAATCGCCACGGAGGGGGTCAAGAGGAAGCTCGTCGGAATCGAGATCCAAGGCCCGCCGATTGAGTTCAACATGACGAAGTGGGCCGTGGCGCGAGACCACACGCGCATTGGATCCGTGACGTCTGCAATTCACTCCCCTCGTCTGCAGAAAAACATTGGATACGCGATGGTGCCGATCGAGTATGCCGCGGTTGGCAGCGAACTCACCGTTCAAACGCCCGGCGGGGAACGAGGTGCCGTCGTTGTTGAGAAGCCGTTCATCGATCCGAAGAAGGAGATCCCGAAGACGTAGGCCGACCCTGATCCATGACGCGGGCTTCATCGAACGGTCCTCTTTCGGCGCGCGGAATTCTTATACCCCGGTCGTTCCTTTCGCGGCCGCCCGTTGGGTCCGTGGGGTAGCTTGGTCTATCCTTGGTGGTTCGGGACCACTAGACTCCGGTTCAAATCCGGACGGACCCATCGCTTCCTTCCAAAAGAGATCGGATCGAAACGTGATGCTACGAGTCGAGAACCCTTTTATAGACTCACTCCCAATCCTTCCCTGTGGGCCCGGACGTCGCCTCGTTTGGAGGAGGCCGCTACGTCGTAACGAAGAAGCTTGGGGAAGGCGGAAAGGGGGTCGTCTTCCAGGCGCGCGATGCCGCCCTGGACCGCGTAGTCGCAATCAAGCTCCTCAAGCACGACGCTCTCGATGAGGAGAGCCTCAAGCGTTTTCTCACGGAAGCGAAGACAATCGCGGGCCTCACCCATCCGAATATCACGACGATCTACGACATCGTGGAGGAAAGCGGCCACCACTTCATCGTATTGGAGTACGTCGATGGGGGCGACCTGGCGCATCTGCTCGCGAAGCAGCCGGGTCGCCGGCTGCCGTTCCCAGAGCTGCTCCGGATCGCGGCGTCCGTCGCGAAGGCGCTGGACCATGCTCATCGCGCAGGGATCGTGCATCGGGACCTGAAGCCCGAGAATATCCTGCTTACTTCTTCGGGAGAGGTGAAGCTGAGCGACTTCGGCCTCGCCGCGAAAGTGGCCGCTCGCATTCCGGAGGCTGAGGTCATCGTCGGCACCGTTGCGTACATCTCGCCCGAGGCCGCTTTGGGACGCCCTGCCACGTCCAGATCAGATCTGTACTCCCTTGGCGCTGTTCTCTACGAGATGGCGGTCGGGCGGCCGCCATTCACTGGCGACGACGTCCAGGTCCTCTACTCGCACCTACGAACTCCCGTGACGCCTCCGAATAGACTCAACTCCGATGTGCCACATGCGCTCACGGTGCTCGTCCTCCGCCTGCTGACGAAGGATTCCGAGGCGCGCCCCGCGACTGCCGCCGAGGTCCTCGAGGACCTCGAGGAGCTTCACGTTTCGGTCACGGCTCCCGCCAGCGCCCCGCACAACGTCGTGCCTGTCTCCGCTGCGCCGGTCCTCGTGGGCCGTCAAAAGGAGATGGCGCGGCTACGCCAGGCCGTCGGTGAGCTAAAGAATGGTCACGGCAGCGTGCTCGTGCTCGCTGGAGAAGCGGGGATCGGAAAAACCCGGATGGCCGCCGAACTCGCGAAGCTTGCCGCGGTCGAGGGTCTGATCGTGCTCTCGGGTCACGCAACCGAAGGACAGGGCACTCCCGCCCTCGCCCCGTGGATGGAAGCCTTGCGCGGGTTCGCTTCCGGGATCCCGCCTCAACTCTTGTACAAGGTCGTGGGCACGCACGCCGGCCTATTGACGCGCGTCATCCCGGATCTGCCCGCGCGATTAGGCCCCGCCCTTCCGACGACGCCGTTTCCGGAAGAACTGGAACGGTTCCAGCTCTTCGACGCGGTGACACACTTTCTCGCGAACGCATCCCACGAGTTTCCCTTGCTCGTGTCTCTCGACGACCTGCATTGGGCCGACGAGGCGAGCCTCCAGCTCTTGGAGTACGTATGTCGCAATACCGCCGAGGAGCGTATCTTGTTCCTCGGAACGTATCGACCCGAGGACCTCGCCCGCGGCGGGCCGTTGGAAAGGACCCTGTACGAGCTGCGACGAACGCGCCATCTCGAGGAACTGCCGTTGGGGCGGCTGTCGGAAGAGGACGTTCGTGTGCTCGCGGCACGCGCAGCGGGTGCGGACACTGTTGAACCCAATCTCTCGAAGCTGCTTTTCGACCGAGGCGGCGGCAACCCGTTCTTCACGGAGGAACTTGTCGCATCCCTTCGGGAAGAGGCTTGCATTGCCGTCGAGGGAGGCACCGCGACGTGGTGCGGCGGGGCAGTCCGGCTCCCGAAGACCGTCCGACATGTGGTCCAGCGGCGATTCGCCCGGCTCTCAAAGGCCACCCAGGACCTCATGCTAAGGGCGTCGGTCCTCGGTCGGGAGATTCGTCCCGAGGCCCTCGCGGGTATGGCGGGCCTCGATCGCGGCGCGATGGTCGATCTCGTCGAGGAAGCGCTCCGGATTGGCCTCCTCCGCGAAGAGTCTGACGGGAGCGAGACCCGTCTCGTGTTCAGCGACCCTCAGGTCCTTGATTGCTTGTACCAGGAAATCAGCCAGATGCGGAGGCAGCAGTACCATGAGCGCGCGGCGGAGGTCCTTGAGTCCATATCCGGGACGACCTCCGATGAGCTCGCCCACCATTACTCGATGGGGGGTCTGTCCGAGCCCGCCCGACGCTTCCTCGAGGCCGCGGGTGACAGTGCCTCGGGTCTGGGGTCCTACGAGCGGGCCGCGGAGCGGTACGAGCGGGCACTGTCGTTCTGGGTCCGGGAGGAGCGCGAGGCGCGGAGGCGTCTCCGCTTGAAGCTGGGCGACGCTTACTTCAACGCGGGCAGGTGGTCGTGGGCGCAGGAGTCCTTCCTCGAAGCGCGTCGTCTCGGAGAGCGTCCGGAGGAAGACGTGGCCGTCTCGATCCGCCTCGGCCCAACCTTCTGGTACATGGGCGATGTCGCGGGTGCGCGCCGTGAGCTCGAGAAAGCGCTCCAGACGCTCGACTCACTGGAGACGGACGATGCAGCGGCTGCACTCAACTGGCTCGCGACGATCCGGCTCGATGAGGGCGATCCGGACGGTTCGTTCCAGGCTGCCGAGAGAGCCCTTGACATTGCGAAGCGGACCGGGAATCGCACGGAACTCGAATTTGCTCTCAACAACCTCGGATGGACAGAGGCCGTCCGCGGTCGCTGGGAAATTGGTGTTGTATACATTCTGCAGCAACTCGAACTGCATCAGGGCGGCGGCTCCCCCTACGACTACGGCAATGCGTTGGACGATGCCAGCGCCCACTACACACTGTTCCTCCCGGATTACCCCAAGGCACTTCGATACGGCGAAAAGGCGATACAGATCGCGCAGCGAATCGGCAATCGCCCCGCTGAAATTCGTTGGAGGCTGCACCGTGGCTGGACACTCCGCGACATGGGCCGCTGGGACGAGGCCGAGCGCGAAGCAAATGCGATTCTGTCCATCGCAGAGGAAGAGTCTTACGACACAATGATTCCTTGGATTCGTCTTCTTCGCGGGCAGATCGCTGGGTTCCGCGGCGACACGGCCGAGGCCGAAAGATACATCCGCGAAGCTCAGGAGTCTTCTGACCGGGAGGTCTGGTGGCGGCTTCACTTCGCGGGCCATGCGTATGCTGCTCTCGCGTGGATTTGCGCGGAGGGCGGGGACCGGCAAGGAGCTCGGGGCTCAATTGACGAGGGTTTCGCGGCGTCAAGCCAGCACAATTGCCGCTGGTGCGGTGATTCTATTTCCGTGGCTGGAGCGTGGGTTGAGGCCATGGCGCCCGGCGGGGACGAGCTTCGGTTTGAGGAGGCGATTAGCAACGTGCGCCAGTGGGGCACTTCAGCAGCGAAGGCCCTGGCCGCCGTGGCGGAGGCTCGATGGTCCCGCTTCCATGGCACACCGTCTGAAGGCCGGCTGGAGGCCGCGCGGAGTTACTTTCAGCGAATCAAGAAGCCGTTTGATCTGGCCGCTGTCATTCACGAGCATGGCCTCACGTTGATTGCTCTCGGCAAAACCGCCGAAGGGAGCGCGCTAATCGAAGAGGCCCTTCAGATCTACGTTGAATTAGGCGCGAAACGACGGGCCGAAGATATCTTGCGAGGCAAGAAACTCCTAAAGGCGTAGCTCAACAGTACGGAGCCCGCGCGCGATCCCGACGCGGCGGAACCACGAGCTCAGAGTTTTTCCCTGACGGGCATGAGATCGGGCAAAACTCGCAGAGCCATAAAACAAATGACACCGCCCGGCAACCCGTGAGGATTGACAAGCCCGAGCGGTGTATTGTGGAGGGATGCTTGCCCTGTACCTTACGCCGTCCTGCATGAAATATCTTTGCCAGGGTTCTCGCGCTACGTCCCGGGTCCGCCGAGCTCCCCTGCCACGGAGTGCACAATGTCGACCATCGTGAGCGTGCTCTCGATCGCGCGCTCCGACGGATCCGCTGCCACGATCGTGAGGCGGCCCCCACGGACGGTGACGGAGCGGATGCGGGAGCTCGGTCCGAGGCCCGCGAGTTCGACCCGCGACGCGATGCGGGTCACGAGGCCGGAATCGCTGCCCGCGCGGGGGACGAGCCATGGCGGGAGGCCCGGATGGCGGCTCGACCGCGTCGTCCTCCTTGGCCTCACGACGAACCGGAAGTTCGGAATCGGATGCGTAAGCGTCGAGGTCGCGACGAGGAGGTATCGGCCGTACGCGGCGAGCGTGAGGATCTGCGCGACCTGGAACATGAGGGTCCAGAAGTCCGTCGCCGTGGCGGGGGACACGTTCGCCGCGGAACGCGGCCCGATCGTGACGGACTCGAGCGGCCCGCCCGCGTATCGGGCCTCGAGCTTCGGGCGACCGAGGAAAGGACGCCTCGCCTCGATCGACACGAACCGGTGGCGGCCCCGCGCGTGCATGTCGCTCGCGACCGCCGCCATCCG
>DATESQ010000114.1:0-7034 GCA_035283985.1 Thermoplasmata archaeon
GGGAATCGCCCGACGAGAAGGAGCGCGTCCGCCCGATACCGTGGGCAGCTCGAGCGCGAACGCGTCCGCTGTCGGAGCGAAAATCCGGCTCATGGCCCCCTGCCGCCGTTCCTCGCGGACGACCCGGATCAAGCCGGCCGCTGCGAGGCGGCGGATGTGGTAGTACACTTTCTGTTCGTGCATGCGGAGACGGCGGGCGAGGGCCCCCGGGTAGTCCGGTCTACGGGCGAGCTCCGTGAGAATCTTCCAGGATTCCGGGTTCGACAGCGGCCTGAATCGCTCAGGGCGGTCCGCGACAAGGACAGATCGGGCGGGGACCTCGGCCTCCTTTGGGTCGACAATCAACTTCGCGCGCATATCTCTGAGGCCGCATCGCAACCCAGTATAATAAACATTGTAGTGGTAAGGGAACTGTTATAGAATTCCTTATAATTACTCGAGGAGTACAGCCTGCAAAGGTTGCAGAGCCGATGGTCATGATTTCTCACACGCCGATCTGCCGTATCCGACATGATAATCACCAGAGAACGTACTTGACCCCCGCGGGCGGGATGCGATTTCCCTGCCGCGAGGAGGACACCGCATGAAGGCGATTGTGCTGGCCGCGGGAGAGGGCGCCCGGATGGGACCCTTCACCGCGTCGGAACCGAAGGTGATGATTCGCGTCGGAAATCGTCCGATCTTGGAACACGTCGTGCGCGCGCTCGCCGCGGAAGGGATCGTGGACCTCGTCCTCGTTGCCGGTTACCGCCGCGAGCGGATCATGAGCTATTTCCAAGACGGGAAGGCGTTTGGCGTCAAGATCGAATACATCGTGCAGAACAAGCAGCTCGGGACCGCGCACGCCCTCCTCGAGGCGAGCCCGAAGCTGGGCAGCCCCTTCGTCGTCCTGAACGGGAGCAACATCCTCGACCGCCAGGCAATCTCCGACCTCATCGCGGGAGAGGCAAGCCCGGCGGTCCTGATCACGGAGAGCGACCAGCCCGAGAAATACGGCGTCGTCCTCCTTGCGGACGACCGCATCACGCGAATCGTCGAGAAGCCGAGGCAGCCCGTCGGGAACCTGATCAACACGGGCGCGTACCTCCTCGACGCGTCAATCCTGCCCGTCATCGAACGGCTCGTGGCGGCGGGACGGCACGACCTGCCGAGCGCGATAGAGAACCTGTCGGAAAGCCAGCCCGTGCGGGCGGTTCGGACGAAGGGCGTCTGGAGCGACGCACTCTATCCCTGGGACCTTCTCAAGCTGAACGGGGAAGTCCTCAAGTCCGTCCATGAGCAGAAGGCGGGCACAATCGAGAAGGGTGTCACGATCCGCGGAAAGGTCTCGATCGGCGAGGAGACCGTCCTGCGCTCCGGCACATACATCCAAGGCCCGGTCGCGATCGGCGAAGGCTGCGAGATCGGCCCGCACGCGGTCATCCTCGCGGCGACAAGCCTCGGGAACAACGTCCACGTCGGGCCGTTCAGCCTCGTGGACAACTCCATCCTCATGGACGACGTCGACGTCGGCGCGGGCTGCACCCTGCAGGACACCGTGGCGGGGATGGGCGCGAAACTCCGCGCTGCGGTCGTCGCGGCCCGGGGCCGTGCTTCCGCACAAATCGAGGGAGAGTGGCACGAAGTCGAATCCGTCGGCGGCCTCATCGGGGAGGACGCGGAGATCGGAAGCGGCACCGTCGTCGAGAGCGGGACGATCGTTGGCGCCCGAGCGAGGATCGGGGCGAACGCCCGGCTCCGGGGGACGATCCCGAACGGAGGCTTCGTGGTCTAGATGTGCGGGATTGTGGGCTACGCGGGATATCAGCAGGCGTATCCGATCCTCCTTGACGGGTTGAAGCGGCTCGAGTATCGGGGCTACGACTCCGCCGGAATCGCCATCGTCGGCAGCGACCTCAAGGTTGAGAAGGACAAGGGGTACATCGCGCACCTTGAGTCAATCACGGAGCCCGTGCCCGGCTCTCTCGGGATCGGCCACACACGCTGGGCGACCCACGGCCCGCCATCGAAGGAGAACGCGCACCCGCTCCTCGACTGCTCCGGCCGAATCGCGGTCGTCCACAATGGAATCATCGAGAACCACGGGGAGCTTCGGGACCGACTCGAGAGCAAGGGACACACCTTCCGCTCCGAGACGGACACGGAAACCGTCGTCCACCTCGTCGAGTCCTACTACGAAGGCGATCTGGAGCGGGCGATCCGCGCCGTGCTCCACGACCTCCGCGGGTCGTACGCGATCGCGGTCGTCCACGCGGACGAGCCGGACAAGGTCGTCGCGGCCCGCCATGAGAGCCCCCTCGTCGTCGGCCTCGGCACGGACGAGAATTTCCTCGCGTCCGACATTCCAGCGATCCTGAAGCATACGAACCGCGTCGTCGCCGTCATGGACGGCGAGGTCGTGATCCTCATGAGGAACGGCGTGCGGATCACGGACTTCGACGGGAACCCCGTCACGCGAGAGGCCCAGCGCGTCACGTGGACGATTGAGGACGCAGAGAAGGGCGGGTTCGAGCACTTCATGCTCAAAGAGATCTTCGAGACGCCGAAGGCGATCCACGACACCCTCCTCGGCCGCGTCGCGGAGCCGCGGATGGACTCGTTCCTCCGGGACGGGTTCTCGGGCATCAAGCTCGTCGCCTGCGGCACGTCGTACCACGCCGCGCTCATCGGCAAGTACGTCCTCGAGGAGATCGCGCGGATCCCGACGACGGCGGAACTCGCCTCGGAGTATCGCTACTCGAAGGCCCCCGCGGACCGTCCCCTCGTGATCCTGATCTCCCAGAGTGGCGAGACCGCGGACACGCTCGGGGCGTGCCGCGAGGCGAACCGGCGCGGGTGCAAGACGTTCGCGATCGTGAACGTCGTCGGCAGCACCCTCGCGCGGGAGGCCCAGCACACGATGTACACCCGCGCGGGGATCGAGATCGGCGTCGCTGCGACGAAGACGTTCGTCGCGCAGATCGCGGGACTTTACCTCCTCGCGGTCCAGATCGGCTTGGAACGGGGCACCCTTGGAGTCGAGGAGGCGAACCGACTGAAGGAGGACCTCCGGTCTCTGCCGAGAGCGGTCCAGGCGGTCCTCAACGCGGCCCCGCTCATCGAAGCCCTGGCATCGAAGTACGCGCAGGCGCGCGACGTCTTCTTCATCGGGCGCCACCTCGGCTATCCGGTCGCGATGGAGGGCGCTCTGAAACTCAAGGAGATCTCGTACGTCCATGCCGAGGCGTACGCAGCCGGCGAACTCAAGCACGGACCCCTCGCACTCGTCGGGCCCGAGACCCCCGTGATCGCGATTGCGACGCGGGATCACACGTACGAGAAGATCATGAGCAACATCCGGGAGGTCACCGCCCGCGGAGCCCGGGTCGTCGCAATCGGGACCGTCGGCGACAAGGACCTGGCGAAGATCGTCGACGACGTCGTGTACGTGCCGGAAGTCCGGGCGTTGTTCGCGCCGATTCCCGTCAGCGTCGTTCTCCAGCTTTTCGCCTACCACGTCGCGCGGCTTCGGGGTTGCTCGATCGACAAGCCCCGCAACCTCGCGAAGAGCGTCACGGTTGAGTAAGCGCACAACCTTGACACGAATCCCTCGCGTGTCGTGTGTGGAAAAATAGGGTCGCGAAACACGCCGCGACCCATGCCCGGAGGAACCGGGCTCCCTCCACACGAGGGTTCATCGCGAGCGCCTCCTACCAGCTGACGACGGACGTTCCGGGTAGACGCCACCGCTCGAGGTTCGAGAGGAGCCGCCATCGGAGCGGCCAGGGCACATATACGCGCGTCTCGCCCTGACGTAGCGCGGAGCGGATTCGTGCCCGGGTCCGCTTGTCGTCGATTTCGCCATTCAGGAGGACGACGATCCGGATGAGCCGGGAGCCGTCAGCCGCGAGGAGATCCGGGGAGCCGTTCGCCCGCGAGCTCGGCGGCGTAAGCACCCAGGATACGGTGAAGCCCTCCCGCTGGAGGAGGGCGTAGCACCGGTCGAGGGCCTCCCGCCGTCCGTCTTCCGGCGTCCATCGGGCTTCGGAAACTGATACCGAAGATTGCGCCATATGTAGGATCTCTTGGTCCCCGTGAAATTTAAGCTCCCCGTGGAACTGTCCCTCCTGATGCCGGGGGAGCCAACGGTCACGGAGAGGTGCTTCCTCTACCTTCTCGACCGGGCCGACGTCACGGAGGATTCCCCGACGGCGGACGGGCTCGTCCAGGATCGGATTGCGGAATCGTTGGGGATTCGGCGTGCCCACGTCTCTCGCGCGATGGTTCGCTTCCGTGCAAGCGGGCTCGTCCGAGCGGCACATGTCCATGTGCGCGGCGCGACGCGGCGGCGGCTCGCGTACTTCCTCACAGACGCGGGACTCCGACGTGCGAAGGATGTTCGTCGTCGATTCGAGGAACGAAGAGTCGTCGTCATCGACACAAGCGGCGCGGAGTCGGAACGTCGCCTCTACGAGGTTCCGCTCCTCTTACATCGTCGCCCGCCGTTCTCGGATATCGTCGCAAGCCTCGAGGGGGATCGGCTCGACCTGCGACAATTCCTCGACCGCCAAGCTCGGGTGCACAGTGGGAAGGTCTTCGACGTGCGGGAGGCCGCCCCGGTTCCACACTTCCAAGGTCGCCGGGACGAGCTCGCCCGCCTCGATGCGTTCGCCGAGGAGGCCACGGTGCGCGGCTGCCTCCTCATCGGTCTTCCAGGAATCGGGAAAACGACGCTCGCCGCCCAGTGGGTCGGAAGCCTTCGGGCCCGCGCGCACATCCTGTGGCGCCGGATTCGGCCGGATACAACTCCTGGCGACCTCCTTCACGACATTGCGGAGATGCTTCGCGCAGCGGGACGGCCTGCCCTCTCGGAATATCTCCGCCGCCCGCCCGATTCCCCGCGGGATGAGAGCGCCAAGCTTCTCCGCCGCGACCTGTTCGACCTGAAGGCGGTGCTCGTCTTCGACGACGCCCATGCGGCATCGGAAACCGTGATTCGGTTTGTTCGGGACGCGCTGATCGTAGACGGCCGGTCCGGCGGAAAGGTCCTCGTCCTGGCCCGCGAGCGGGTTCCCCTGTTCTCGCCCGCAGACTTGGTCCTCGGGCGGGTCTGGGAAATCGAACTCGACGACCTGCCGAGGGACGATGCGGCAGCCCTTCTCCAGGCACTCGGTGTGGAGACCCGCCGACGGGATGATATCCTCCGAAGGTGCGGGGGCCATCCGCTCCTGATCGAGCTCGCGGCGAAAGGGAGGGTGTCTCTCGAGGGAATTCGACGCGTGTCCGCCGCGCGTCTTGCCCAGGAGGTGTTCACCAACCTCGATGCGGACAGCCGCGAGCCGCTCGAACTTGCGGCCGTCTTCAGTGGCCCCGTCCCGAGGAAGCTTCTGGGTAGTGCGGCGGGAGATCTCCTGCGGCGGTGCCTCGTTCGCGAAGTCGGGGACGACGCGCTCGGGCTGCACGACCTCGTCCGAGACGCGGTCCTCGAAAGCATCTCCCCGAGTCGGCTCGAGTTGCTCCATGGTCGCGCAGGCGAATACTTGCGCCAGAGCCCGGACCCCGGCGATGCCTTTGCGGCGTGCCAGCATTTCCTTGCCGCGCATCGGTTCGACGATGCACAGGACCTCTTGCTGACGCGAGGCCGGGAGCTGATCCAAGCGGGCCATGCGGAAGCGTTGGCACCGCTCATCGAAGACATCCTGCGGGCTCACCGGGACCCGCGGATCCGACTCCTTCGCGGGCACGCCCTCTTCGCACAAGGGCGATGGGCAGAGGCGGCGGAGGCGTACGAGAAGGCAGCGGAAAGAGCTGATCCCCTGACAGCCGCGGAAGCGCTCCTCGGCCAGGGCAAGTCGGAGCACCATCGGGAGTCTCGCCTCGCACTCGGAATGTTGATCGAGGCGAGAAACCGCCTCGAATCGCTCGGCGCCCTGCGTCTTCTCGCGGAGGCCCAGTACTGGATCGGGGGCGTCCACGAGTCCGCGGGGCGGCTCGCGGAGTCGCGCGAGGCGTTTGAAAAGGGCCGTGCAGTCGCCTTCGACGTGGGGGACCGGCAGTGGGAGGGCGTCTGCGCCTACGGAATCGGGAAAGTCCTCTCCCTCGCCGGCGACTATGCGGCGGCCGTCGAGCAGATGTTCGACGCTCTCCGGCTCTTGGAACGGGCAGGAAGTCGCATCGACATCGCGAAAGTGTGTGCGGGGCTCGGGGGGAACCTCCTCGAGGTTTACCGGATGGAGGAGGCAGAGACGCACCTGCGGCGCGCGGCCTCAGAAGCGCGGGTCGTGGGAGCGATCGGAACGCTCACAAGCGCGCTCTACAATCTCGCGAGCTTGAAGACGATTGCACACAAGATTCCCGAGGCAATCGAGTTCTTCGACGAGGCGATGGACCTCTACGAGGGTCAGGAGAAGTACGATCGCGCAACGTGGTGCGCGGCCTGGCTCGCGCACTGTCACTGGGTCCTCGGGAACGCTCGGCGGGCCGAGGAGCTCTGGCAGCGCGCGGGGCGATTCCTCTCGAAATCACCGGAGGCTGCACTCCGAGTCCGCGCTTTGCGGCGGATGGCGTCAGCTGCGATTGAGGCGGGACAGACGGACCTCGGTCGAGGGGCCCTACACCGCGCCCGAGCGGAAGCTCAGTCCGCGCGGCTTGACCGCCTCCTCTCCGAGGTTGACGCCGACCTCGCGAATCCGGCCGAGCCCGCTTCGTCGCCTACGCGGGAATCCCTCGAACGATCGGAAGTCCGCTCCGCAGACTGATCGCGCCCGTCTCGGTCGCGAGAAGCAACGTCACATCCGCTGTGGGATCCGGAAACTACGCACCAACGAACTCCGGATCGCTCGGATCATCGTGGCCCGGATGCGATGCCATGAAGATCGCGGTCGACAGCAGGAGACACACAGACGGCCCGAATCCGACGAGTCGATTCATCGTACCACGGGCCACCCATCCTGTGGACGGAGCGAATTAAAAGTGTGTGGACATGTCCACGTTCGCGGTCCCGAGGACCGGCGCCACGCCGCAAACGTTTATGGCGGGCCTTCAGCTTCCGAGCC
>DATESQ010000115.1:0-2766 GCA_035283985.1 Thermoplasmata archaeon
AGATGTTACGATCGCTGAGATCGAGGAGGCGCTCCGCGGCCGCTTGCACGACTTCGGTGTCGTCCCCGCAGAGCCCCTCGTTCTGATGGACGTTGCGTACGGATTTCCATTCGAGATCGCGCTCAAACCGAAGGTTCGCGACGAGTGGCGCGCCAGGGAAGTCGAGGCGGCCCTCCGCCTCCGGTTCCTACGGGACGTTAAGGACGCCGTCCGCGAGATCTGAAAGGCAAGTGCCCTAAGATAGGAAAAAGGCTTAAGACGGTTCCTGCCCTACCACGGTTGTGGCCCTTGCCTACTACCTGGCCAAGAGAGCCCTCTTCCTTGCTATCACCCTTGTTATCGCAACGTACCTCGTCGTCATCATTTCGAACCAGGGCGGACTCATCGACAACCAGATCATCGCGGAAATTCGGCTCGGCGTGATTCAAGAGCTCCGATCGGACCCGGCGTACCTTCGCTTGCCGCCGGATGACCAGAAGCAGGTTTTCGAAAAGAAACTCCAAGAGCGAATCGTGTTCCGAGGACTTGACCAACCGTTCGTGACGAAATCCTTCCGACAAACGTGGGAGGCCCTCACCCTCGACCTCGGGCGGGCCCAAAACACGTACGGAAGCGGATCGTTCAAGCTCACCACGATTATCATGGAGCGCCTCCCGCGCACCGTCTTCCTCTTCACGACCGCGACAGTCTTGTCCGCCGTGGTCGGCGTGTGGCTCGGCCTTCGCATGGCACGGCGGGCCCTCTCGATCTTTGACCGCGGGATGACGGTCCTGTCGATCACGACCCTCGTGATCCCGTCCTGGGTGTTCGGAATTTTCTTCATTCTCCTCTTCGCGTTCGCGTTTCCAATCTTCCCGTCCGGCGGCATGGTGAGCGTCCCGGCTCCCACGGATCCATGGGCCCTGCTCGCCGACCGTCTCTACCACCTCGCGCTCCCGCTCATCACGGTCACGTTCTCGTCCTTCGGCGGATGGTCGTATACGACGCGGAACCTCGTCCTGCAGATCATGAGCGAGGACTTCGTGACGGCCGCGCGAAGCAAAGGCCTCCCGGAGAAGAAGGTCCTCCACCGCTACGTCCTGCGGGCCGCGTCCCCGCCGATCATCACCGGAATCGTCCTCGCCTTGATCGGATCCTGGACCGGCGCGATCATCACGGAGCTCGTGTTCAACTGGCCCGGCCTCGGCCTCCTCTTCTTCGAGGCGGTCATCCTCGTCGATGCACCGACAATCATCGCGCTGACGATAATCTTCGCATACCTCTTCGTCGTCACCGTGTTCATCCTCGACGTCGTGTACGGACTCATGGACCCGCGGATCCGGGCCCTGGGACGGTAGGCCCAATGGCGGCGCCGATCGTAGGCGGGAAGGCGGCCGTCCGTGAGGCCCTCCGGATGAAATCCGGGATCTTCGGGTTCGGGATGCTCCTCTTTATGATGCTCGTGGTCGTCGCCGTCCCGATCATCGCCCCGTTCGATACGGTCCGCGCCTGGGGAGACGTGTCCGTGTGGACGGATAACCCGCGCGCCGCGGCGCCGGACTGGATCGACACGTTCTCCGACAAGAAGCAGGCCCGAAACATCCTCGTCGAGTGGGACGAGTTCTCGATCGCCCAGTCGAATACGAGCCCGGTGTTCAAAATCGCAATCTTACGGGCCCGTTTCGATTTCACGTACGACACATTCCCTCAGGAACTTCGGCTCCAGATGCTGTCAAACTGGAGCGATCGCAAACCGCTCATCACGGTCGACTGGCGGCGCCCGGACGGCCAGAGTCTCACCATTTACAGCTTGTCGCCGGACAGGCTGGCGCCGCAGGTCGAGACCCTCACCCTTTCCTCGAGGCCTGACGTTCAGGCGAACGTTCGGAACTGGGCCCTCGGCGTAGGCGCCGACGATGTCGCAGACGTGAGACCTCACGTCAGCCTGTACGCGGTTCAGGATGCGGGAATGCTGGAGCCTTCGCGAGCCCAGGTCCTGAAAGGAACGTACACGCTGACGGTCCAAGCGATCATGTTCAACCAAGCGGACACGCTTCTCGCGCGATTCACGTCCTATGGCACGGTCTTCGGCCTTGCGGGAACCGACCACCTTCGGCGGGACCTCCTGATTGGGCTCCTCTGGGGCGCTCCCGTCGCTCTCGCGTTCGGCGCCGCGGCAGCAGTGGTGACGGTCATGTCCCAGGTCATCCTGGGAGCTCTCGGTGCGTACTACGGAGGAAGATTCGACGAGTTCATTCAGCGGTCGACGGACTTCGTGATCATCCTTCCCGCACTCCCGATCCTCGTTCTCATCGGAACGTTATACCAACCGGGAATCCTGACCGTGCTTTTCATTGTCATTCTTTTCAATATCGTCGGCGGAACGACGAAAGTCGTACGGAGCATCGCTCTCCAGACGAAGGAGGAGCTGTATATCGAAGCGGCGCGTTCGTACGGCGCAAGCCGCCGCCGGGTCCTGTTCCGGTACATCATGCCGCGGACGATGCCCTACACGTTCGCGCTCCTCGCCCTCTCCGTCCCGAGTTTCATCTTCCTCGAGGCATCGCTGAGCTTCCTCGGGCTCGGCGATCCCGTCCTCCCGACGTGGGGCTCGATCATGGGGGACGCCTCCCGAAACGGCGCAGTCTATAACGGCATCTGGTGGTGGATCGCGTTCCCCGCGTTCGGGATCGTGTTCGCGACGGTCGCCTTCGCGTTCCTCGGTTATTCCTTCGACAAAGTGTTAAACCCGAGGCTGCGTGAGGAATAAGGGGAGTCCGGGGGCGT
>DATESQ010000116.1:0-19878 GCA_035283985.1 Thermoplasmata archaeon
GGGCGTTCATCTGAGGCGGGCGTTTGGAAATCGCGAGGTGCCCCGGCTTGACCCGTTCCTCCTTCTCGACGACTTTCGTTCGGAGAACCCAGCCGAATACCTCCCGGGGTTTCCTTGGCATCCCCATCGCGGGATGGAGACCGTGACGTACATGCTCGATGGGCTCGTCGAGCACGAGGACAGCCTCGGGAACCGCGGCGTGATCGGCTCCGGCGACGTTCAGTGGATGACGTCCGGGAGCGGAATCATCCACCAGGAGATGCCCCGTGCTCGCGAGAATCGGATGGGGGGGTTCCAGCTGTGGGTGAACCTCCCGTCGTCCCAGAAGATGATGGACCCGCGGTACCAAGAGGTGGAGAGCGCCCGAATCCCGGAGGCCCGGGTCGCCAAGGGCGTCACGGCGAAGGTCATCTGCGGGGAAGTTTCGGGCGTCCGAGGGCCTGTCCGGGACATCGTCGTCGAACCCGAATACTTAGATGTCCAGATGGCACCGCACACCGTGTTCGAGCATGGGGTCCGCCGGGGGCACACCGCGTTCTCATACGTCCTGGAAGGTCGCGCGCGATTCGACAAGGAGAGCGGAGAAGTCGTCGAGGAGGACAACCTCGTGATCCTGCGTGACGGGGAACGAGTCCGAATCGAGACCGCGAGCAGTCCCGTTCGTTTCCTGTTGGTCTCGGGAAAGCCGATTCGGGAGCCGGTCGCGTGGTGGGGTCCGATCGTGATGAACACGCGAAGGGAACTCGAAGTCGCAATCGAGGAATTCCAGACGGGGACGTTCATCAAGCAGCGCACATAGGCGGTTGCCTCCCCCGCCCGCAAGCTTGAAATTGTACTTGACGGGCGAACACCGCCTCGCGTCACGCGCGCATGTAAGAGGCTCGCCGCCATATGGGGCGAGGCATGACCCGATTCCCGGAGATCGTCGCCCGGCTTCCCGAGGCGGACGTGAGCTTCAAGGGCGTGAAAGTGCGACTCCTCCAAGGGCCAACTGCATCCGCGATCTTCGTCGAGGCGCGGGAAGAGGCGGAAGTGCCCGAGCACTCGCACGGGGCGCAGTGGGGGATCGTCGTGGCCGGGGAGATGGACCTCACAATCGGAGGCATGACCCGCACGTATCACCGCGGGGACGAGTACGTGATTGCCGCCGGCGTGCCCCACGGAGCGAAACTCCGCGCCGGCACGCGAGTCATCGACTTCTTCGACGATCCAAATCGATACCGGCCGCGCCCGTGACGCACACGCAGCGCCGCCAACGCAACCACCGAGGAATTCGCTCCACGTCCACGATGCGCCCTAGTCGATCTCGCCCTGTTTCACGAGCGGGTCCTCAAGGAACTCCGTGAGTGCGGGGTCGAGTTCCGGAACGATGGGGACGGGATGGCTCGGCTCGACAGGAAGCGAGGCGGCGACACGGGCCTCCGCCGCGGCGATTCGCTCCGCCCGAAACACGAGGACCGCGGAGGCCGCCGCCGCGACGAGAATCACGAGGAAGAGCAGATCCGTTACGAACGTGGCCTCATCGAGCCCTGTGACCGGATTCAACCCAATCGCGCCGACGGAGATCGCGTAGAGGATGAGGACCGTATCCGTCATCCCGCGGGCGACCGTGGACCGAAGAATGCGGGAGTCGAGGGCGGGGAGCTTCCACGCGCGTGACAGCACTGCGGTCGACGGCCACCGGGACGCGAAGAACACGGTCGTGAACGCGATGGCGCCGAAGACGGCGGCGAACGTAATCGACGTGATCTGGACACGCATGCCGAGGTAGATGAAGAAGAACGTCCGGAGCAGGAACACGAGCTCCCGGTGGAACTCCTGGAGGCCGCGGGACCCCGCGGGCGCGGGCCGCGGCGGGGCGAGGGCCCTCCGGTGGCCGAGCACGAGGCCGAACACGAACGCCGCGAGGCCGCCGTTCCCGCCGAAGTACGGGCTCTCGCCAATCGCGTACAATGCGACGGCGATGGCGACGGAGGTCATGTACGAGAAACTCGGCGGCTCCGGCCCGCGGACGAGGAACGACCAAAGCTCGCCGACGAGCCACGCCACGATGAACGTCAGCCCGACGAGAACGAGATACGGGAGCCAGGCGGATGCGTCCGTCACCGTCCCCGGGAGCTGGATGATGATGAGGACGAGGACGGCCGCGACGACGTTCCCAAGCACGCCCTCGATCGTAAGCGTGAACCGCGTCGGCTCCCGCACGCGCAGGCTCGGCAGCAAGCTGAGGACGATCGTGGCGCTCGGTCCGCAGAACGCGAGGGCGAGGATGAGCGACGTCGTCGAGGCGAGGCCCAGAAGGGATACGCCCACCGCCCAGATGCCGGCGATCGAGAATGCCATCGCGACGCCCGTGTGGAGTGCGGCGATCCCCCACATCTTCCCCATCCCCTTCACCCGGAGGACGAGCCCGCCTTCGAAGAGGATGAATGCGAGGGCCACGCTCGTGAGCTGCGGGGCGATGAGGTCGAGGGAGGCCTTCGGGTCGAGCTCCCCGAAGGAGATCAGGCGGGACCCGAGGAGGAGGCCGATCGTCATAAGGATGAAGTAGTCCGGGACCCGGAGCCGGTTGAACAGCTGGGACGCGAGGAACCCCACAACGACGATGGAGGCGCCCACGAGCAGGAACAACCAGACGTCCGCCATCGAGGCCCGCCTGGACGACAACTCGGCGCGGCTTTATAACTCATTCCGCCCGTCGCGGCCCGCTGCACTCCGAGGCGGGCTGACCCAATTCCTTATCTCGGGCCCCGTCATCGTCGCGCCCCGCCGTGAAGGCTGCACTCCTGAGACCGAACGGGAGCGTCGCTGTCGAAGACGTGCGTGCCCCCGAGGCGGGGCCGGGCGAGCTCGTCGTGGAGATGCGCGCATGCGGCCTCTGCGGGTCCGACCTGGAGAAGATCCGCGGATTGTACACGGCCGCGGCACCTGTAATCGGCCACGAGGCCGTCGGGATCGTCGCGAGCGTCGGCCCCGGCGTTGCGAAAATCGAGGAGGGGGACCGGGTGTTCGCGCACCACCACGTGCCGTGCGGGGCGTGCGCGCTGTGCCGCCGCGGAAGCCCGACGATGTGCCCGCACTACCGCGCGACGAACCTCGAGCCCGGCGGGTTCGCGGAGTCGTTCCGGGTGCCGCGTTGGAACGTCGAGCGGGGGGGCGTCCTCGCGCTGCCCCGAGACATGACGTTCGACGCGGGCACGTTCATCGAGCCCTTCGCGTGCGTGATCCGCGCGCTCGACCGATGCCCGGTCGACCCGAAGAACGCGCTCGTCGTCGGCGCGGGTCCGATCGGGCTCCTCTCGATCCAGCTCCTCCGACTCCGCGGGGCCAAGCGCGTGTTCGCGAGCGAGATGAGCCCGCTCCGCTCCGAGAAAGCGCGGCGGCTCGGCGCGAGCCCCGTGTGGAACCCGAAGTCCGAGGACGTGGCCGCCGCGACCCGAGCGGAGACGGATGGCCTCGGCGCGGACCTCGTCGTCGTCGCGACGGGCCACCCGCCGGCGATCGTCCAAGCGCTCCGCGCGGTCCGTGCAGGCGGCACCGTCGGCCTCATCGGCGTGCCGGAGGCGGGGACCCGCCTTGACTTCGATCCGAGCGCGTTCGTGACCCGCGAAATCACGATGATCCCGAGCAACGCCGCAACGGAAATCGAGACGAGGAAGGCGCTCTCGCTCATCGCACAGAAGAAGATCGATGTTGCGTCGCTTGTCACGCACCGGTTCCCCGTGTCGCGCTTCCCGGAGGCGGTCCAGGTCGCGCAGCGGGCAGAGTGCGTGAAGGCGATCATCACCGCGTGACATCCTCCGAGACACCCTCACGTTTATGTGACGCGATCGCATCGCAACCCCGGAGGTCGATTCGATGGACTGGGGCATGCAGAACCGCATGTCGCGAATCGTTCGGTCGGACGGCCGGACGGTGATGTTGGCGGTGGACCACGGGTACTTCCTCGGGCCGACGCACCGCCTCGAGAACCCCCGGGCGACGATTGCGCCCCTGTTGCCGTACGCGGACGCGATCATGCTCACGCGCGGCGTGCTCCGCACGTCCGTGGACCCTGGGACGGACAAGCCGATGGTCCTCCGGGTCTCTGGCGGGACGAGCGTCCTCCAGGAAGACCTCTCCCATGAGGCGATCACGACCTCCGTGGAGGAAGCCGTCCGCCTGAACGCGGCCGCGATGGCCCTGTCGATCTTCGTTGGCGCGCGCCGCGAACATGAGTCGATCGTGAACCTCTCGCACATCGTGAACGAGGGCGAGGAGGTCGGCATCCCGGTCCTCTGCGTGACCGCGGTCGGGAAAGAGCTGGAGAAGCGGGACGCCCGGTACCTCAGCCTCGCATGCCGGATCGCCGCGGAACATGGGGCGCGGCTCGTGAAAACGTACTTCTGCGAGGCATTCCACAAGGTCGCGGAATCGTGCCCGGTCCCTCTCATCATCGCGGGCGGGCCGAAGCTCGAGACGGACCTCGACGCCCTCACGATGACCCACGACGCGATCGAGGGTGGCGCAATCGGCGTCGACATGGGCCGGAACATCTGGCAGTCCGACTTTCCCGTCCCGATGATCCGCGCAGTCCGGGCAATCGTCCACGAGAAGGCGACCGTGAAGGAGGCCGCGGCGATCCTGAGCGATGCGAAGGCCCAGCGGTCGAAGCGATAGCGTGGTCGGTTCATGGACGAGTTGTTGCGGGAGCAGGCGCGGAAGGACGCGACCGTCACGCTGCCGCCGCGCAAGGTGAAGGGCTGGGTCCACGAGCTCAAGGTGAGCCTGTCCGACGGCGAGGGGCTCCGGTACGAGACCCGCCATCCCGGCGGGGACGGAGCCGTCGCGTTCAACCTCCACCACCATCATGGCCGCGACGTCACGTACTACGCGCAGGAAGACCGCGCTGCGCAGGCGGGGACATTCCGCGCCCCTGCGGCGGGCGACTACTACATGATGTGGGAGAACCGCTCGGATGCAGCGGTCGCCGTGACGTACGTCGTCGAGCGGATCCGGTCCTCTCCATAGCGCTCCCGCCACCCCCGGGGTTCGAGATTCGGACGAAGGTCCATGGTCCCGCGTGACAGTTCCTAGCATGGGTACAGAGAATGCTCACAGCAATCTTCGGGAGCGCGGCAAAGGCGCGGGAGTGGTGGGCGGCGGTCGCGGCCCGGGTCGCGGCTGCGGATGGCGAGGAAACGGCCTCGCAGGAACTCGTACGCGCGATCGCGCGAGACGCGACGCCATGAGCCTGAGACGCCGTGGTGTTACAAAAGTATTAAAAGGAATGCCGAGGCTGTCTGACCAGCGTCAGACAGACCGAAGGGATGGGAATGGGCATTCTTCGGAGGAGCCGCTCCGAGGACGCCGATGACGAGGACGCTCGTGAATCCGGCGTCTACCGGCTCGAGGTCGACCACGAGTCGAAACACTTCCACGGCGAGGTTACGTATTCCTTCTGGTCTGCCTCGAAGATCATCTTCCTTCTCGCGATCCTGCTTTGGTGGCTCCCGCAGAGCGCGGGGTACATGGTCGCGGGCTACGTCGGCGGTCGTCGTGCGGGCTCTCCGTGGAGGGCCTTTGTCGCCTCCCTGATCCCAGTCATCCTAATCTTCGCGGTCAGCGCGGCGTACGATTCGGGCTATGGCCGTGAGCAGATCAGCTACCTCGCGACCCTCCCAACGTCGCTCGCCACTTCCCTCGGAGAAGCGATCCCGTTCGTCGCACCATATTCCGAGTTCGTCGCAGAGTACCTCACGACGTTCGTCCTCGCGCTCCAACAGCTCTTCGGGATGGGGTCGAACGGCTATCTCGTAACGATCGCTTTCGCGTACATCGGCGGCATCGTCGCGGACCAGACGCGGAGGGAACTCGATGCGAAGAAGGCCGCGTCGACGTCTGTCAACATCTTCCATCCGTTCGGGCAGCGATCGCGTGACCGGCGCGTCGAGGAAGATGAAGACGCCGAGCTCCGGCCGCACCGCGCTGTCGTTCGCTACCGGACCCACCGAGGCGGCCGGCCCGGCGCGACGTCCTTCGAATCCCTCCGAAAGGTCCCTGCGGCGGTCATCGTCTCCCGCCATGCGGGTCCACCCCGACTCCGTCCTGTTCATCGCGAGGAAGAGGTGAAGCCCGCCCGCGCGAAGGAGAAGGAGCTCCCTGCGCCCCTCCACAAGCAGAAGGACTCGGCATCGACGCAGCGGTTCGTCGAGCGGGCGCTCCGCCCCTACGAACGTCCGCGCCACCAGCACCGCCCGAGGTCGTAACGTTTTTATTCGTCCGTCGAGTGCCACAGGCTCGCTCGAATGTTCTGCCCGAAATGCGGCTCGCTCATGTTCCCCTCCGACGGCAGGCTCGCGTGCGGGAACAGCGGCTGCGGCTACTCGAAGGGGATCGGCAAGGGAGAGATCGCGAACTCCCGTGTCGCGGTCCGGATGAAGAGGGACCGTCCCCCGGAGACCCTCGTCCTCGACGAGATCCTCGACACGCTTCCCAAAACGCACGTCGAGTGCCCGAAGTGCGCACACTTCGAAGCGTTCTGGGTGATGCGCCAGACCCGTGCCGCGGACGAGCCGACGACCCGAATCTATCGATGCGTGAAGTGCTCCCACACTTGGCGGGAATACTGATCTGGCGCACCCGCGGAAGGCTTATAATTAGGGCCCGATATCGGGCCCGCTCGCGGGGGAGTCGGATGTTTGATGTGAAGATTAAGGCCGACGTCTTGAAGGAACTGGTCGACGTCGTCTCCACCCTCGTCGACGAGGCGAAGTTCAACATCACGAAGGACGCCGTCGGCGTGAAGGCGGTGGACCCCGCGCACGTCGCGATGGTCGATCTCAACGTGGACCGCGGGGCGTTCGAGGCGTACCGCGCGGACGAATGCGAGCTCGGAATCGACATGGACAAGGTGAAGGAGGTCCTCCGGCTCGCGAAGGCGGGCGACGTGATCTCGATGCGGCACGAGGAGGAAAAGAACCGGCTCGTCGTGAGCGTCGGAAATACGACCCGGCGGATGAGCCTCGTCGACACCGCGGGGATGAGCGACCCGAAGGTACCGAGCCTGAACCTCCCCGCCAAGGTCAGCGTCCGCACGGACGAGCTCCGCCAGGGGATCCGCGCATCGGAGAGCGTGAGCGACCACATTGCGCTCTTGGCGGGGCCCGACGGGTTCGAGATCGTCTCGGAGGGCGATACGGACACGGTGAGCCACAAGGTCCCGAAGGACCTCCTCGAGGAGCTCCAGGCGAAGGAGTCCGTCCGGTCCCTGTTCCCGCTCGACTACTTCTCGAACATGGTGAAGGCAATCTCGACCGCGCCGACGGTCCGGCTCTACCTCGGGAACGATTACCCCGTGAAGATGGAGTTCCCGATCGCGAGCGGGAAGGGCGAGGTCCGGTACCTGCTCGCGCCTCGAATTGAAAGCGAGTAGGTTGGCCGGCGGCCGCGCCGTCCTGGCACTGCACTCACGGAATCTCAGAGGGCTGCGAACCCCACAGGAGCAATTCGCTTGACGCGGACATCCTCGATCGAGTCAGAGTAGACGCGACCTCACAGGATTGGCATCAGGAACGCGGCGACGAGATACGCGAAAATCGCTGCCGCGGGGAACGTGAGGATCCACGCGACGACGATCCGACGTGCGACACCCCACCGCACCGCCGAGAGACGCTGCGTCGCCCCAACCCCCATGATCCCGCTCGCGATCGCGTGCGTTGTGCTAATCGGAACGCCAAACTGGGCCATCGCGACGAGGACGAGCGCGCCGCTCGTCTCCGCGGAGAACCCCTGGTACGGCCGGATCTTTGTGATTTTCATCGCCATCGTGCGCACGATCCGCCACCCGCCGAGCGCGGTCCCCACACTCAATGCAATCTGGACCGATGTGATGACCCACAGCGGCGCGACGCGGGTCGTGCTCTCCAAAAGGCCTTCGAACGCGAGCATCGCGATGATGATCCCGACGACCTTCTGGCCGTCCTGGGACCCGTGGGAGAAGGAGAAGAAGGTCGACGACACGAGCTGGAGGTTCCGGAAGTACCGATTCGATCGCGTGGCGGGAGTGTGGCGGAACAGCCGGATGATCAGGGCGGCGAAGAGAAACGCACCTCCAAAGGCGATGACGGGGGAGTAGATCATCGGCAGAAGGACTCGGTTCACGACGCTGTCAACGACGACGACGCCGAACCCGCCAACGAAGATACCCGCACCGACAAGGCTCCCGATGAGGACGTGGGTCTCGCTCACGGGGAGCCCGAAGTACCACGTGACGACATCGTACGCGAGGCCGCCGAGGATCGCGGAGATTACGAGCCCGGGTCCCACGATCGTCTCCGTGATGAGCCCTTTCCAGATCGTCCTCGCGACCTCCCCGCCAAAGTAGAGCCCGAGGAAATTCCCGACGGCGGCGAGACTCACCGCCTGGAGCGGGGTCAGGACGCGGGTCGCGACGATTGTCGAGATCGCGTTCGCTGCGTCCGTGAAGCCGTTCCAAAAGGCAAAGAACAGGGCTACCCCGATTCCGAGGTAGAGCAGCTCCACGGCCATGTGCACCGGACCTAGCGGTTCTTCGCGACGATGTCGCTCAAGACGTTCGCCACGTCCTCACAGTAGTCGGTGGCCTCCTCGAGGCGCTCGATGATTTCCTTGAACTTCACGATCCTGACGACATCCTTCTCCCGGAACAGCTGAGCCACGGCATTGTTCATCACGTCATCCGCGACGTTCTCGAGGCGGTTTACTTCGACGGAGATCCGCTCGACCTCGTCCGCATCCCGCATCGATCGAATCGCCTTGACGGCGCGGTGAAGCTCCTTCGTCGCTTGGACGATGACGTCCGCGAGCTGCATCATCGGCTCGCTCGGCCGGTCGATCTCGTAGAGGTAAAGGCGGTTGGCGGCCGCGTCGATCATGTCGAGAACGTTGTCGAGGTGGCTCGCGAGCGCCTGAATGTCCTCCCGGTCGATCGGCGTGATGAACGTCTTGTTCAGCTCCTCGTAGATCGCGTGGACGGTCTCATCCCCGCGGTGCTCGATATCCTTGATATGCTTCCGCTTCGCGTGGACGTCGCGGAAGTCCGCGAGCATGTCCCGCAGGGCGACGGCCCCCTCTGCGACCGTCGCCGCCTGCCGTTCGAGGAGGTCGAAGAAAAGCCGTTCTTGCGGGATCAGCCACTGTTTGATCCCCATGATCCAGGCCTCTAGGCTCGCGGTAGCGGAGGGTCCTTCATTAAGGTTCCGTGGCGGCGTGCCTACTCCTCGCCGAGGTCGATGCCGGACGCTTCGAGCTGCTTCATGAGCTGTTTCCGCATCTTCCGGTTTCCCGCGAAGCCCTTGATCGCCTTGCGGCTCATCTCGTAGTGTTTCACGAGCTCCTTCACGTCCCGAGGCGTGACGCCCGAGCCATGCGCGATCCGCGTGATCCGGGTCGACTTGACCGCCTTCGGGTCGTTCATCTCTGCGTCCGTCATCGAGTCCATGATCACGAGGAACCGTCGGAGCTTTCGCTGAGTGTCATCGAGCTCCCCGTCCTTCATCTTGTCCGTAACCCCGGGGAGCATCCGAAACAGCTTCTGCGCGGGGCCGATCTTCCCGAGCATCTCAATCTGCTCGTACATCTCGTGGAGCGTGAACTTCCCGGACATCAGCTTCTTCGTGAGCGCCTCCGCCCGCTCGGCGTCGATCGCCTCTTGCGCCTTCTCGAGGAGGGACTCAAGGTCCCCCATCCCGAGGAGGCGGCCGATAAACCGCGGCGGGTCGAACTTCTCGAGGTCCTCGATTTTCTCCCCGACGCCGACAAAGACGATCGGGGCCTTCGTCTCCCCAACGGCGCTGAGGGCCCCGCCGCCTTTCGCGGAGCCGTCGAGCTTCGTGACAATCACGGACGTGATCCCGACCGCGTCGTGGAACGCCTTCGCCTGTGGACCCGCCTGTTGGCCCGTCGACGCATCGAGGACGAGGATCGTCTCGTTGGGCTGCACGACCTTCGAGACCGCCCTAATCTCCTCGATGAGGTCGACCTCGAGCGCGTGCCGTCCGCTCGAGTCGACGATCTGCACGTCCGCGCCTTCGAGGGCCCTGAGCCCCGCCTTCGCGGCCTTCACCGCGTTCTTCTCCTCGCGGTCACCATAGAACGATACCTTGATCGAATCCGCGAGCTGTTTCAGCTGGTCGTACGCGGCGGGCCGGTGCGTGTCCGCCGCGATCACGCCAACACTGAGTCCCTTCTTCTGAAAATAGCGGGCAAGCTTCCCGACGGTCGTCGTCTTCCCCTGGCCGTAGAGACCGACCATCAGGATCCGCTGCTTCGTGAGGGGGATCTCGCGGGCCCCGCCGAGGATCTGGACGAGCTCCTCGTAGATGATTCGGACGACGTGCTCCCGGGGGCTCATTCCGGCCGGAGGCTTCTCCTCGAGCGCCCGCTTTTCGAGCCGCCGTGTGATCCGGAGGACGAGCTCGACGTTCACATCCGCCTGCAGGAGGGCGCGTTGGATGTCCCGGACGATCTCCTTAATCAGAGCTTCGTCGACGTGGGATGCGCCCGCAATCTTGCGGAGGACGTCGCGGAGCGAGGAGCCGAGCTTTTCGAGGACCATCTGTCCGAAGCAGATGATGGCCGGCCATATTAAAAGACATGGGCGGTGGGCATGGAGAAATCATGTGGCAGTTCGCGACACGACCGCCACGAACTGAATACGCATCAGAATCAAGCGTGACGACGGGCGCTGAGACATCGATCTCGAGGTTTTCGCATATTACAGAAAGAAAGAAGGGAGGGCTAGCCTTGTCAGAAGGGATGGGATGCACTCTAACGAACTAGCCCAAAATTCCCCCGTTGCAGTATTCTTGCTACGATATATAAAAGTTTTGTAACCGGAAGGCGTCTCTAAAGGAGAAAACGGGCCTCAGAGGTACCCGGATTTCTGGAGGGTCATGAGGTCCTCCGTGCTTAGCTTCTCCCCCCGTTTGAAGCGCTCGAAGATGAGCTCCGCTTGCCGCTTCGCGCTGACCCCCTCTGTCTCCTCCCTGGCCTTGTACGTCTTCATCCGGATGCCCTGGATGATCTTGTCGAAGTCGTGGACCTGGAGGATGTTCTCAATGTGCTTTCTGTGCTCCTCATCTGAGAGCATCTTCGTCTTGATGAACTCCTCCTGCGCAAGGTCCGCCTGCTTCCGGAGTTCGTCGGATCGCTCGTAGAGTTCCGTCATCGCGTCATGCTCCCGCTGAGCCTGCTCCGCGAGCTGCCCAACCATCCTGTGCGCCGATTCCGCCCTGTCCTTAGCGTCTCGGAGCTCCTCGAGGGCCTTTTTGACCTCGGCGTCCTGCTCGAGGGCCTGCTCGATCCGACGGACTTCCGCTTGGACGCGGGTCATCTCCTTGATCAGTTCCGCCTCCTTGTTCTGCGTGAGGACGGACGTCATCTGCTTGAACTCGAGGTCCCGCAGCTCCCGCTTGAGGCGACTCAGGGGGATCGTCCCATTAGGAAGCTTCCGCCGCTTGAGTTCGTTGAGCCGATCCGAGAACTCGTTGACCGTGCGGTTCCAGACGTCCCGCTCTTCCTTCGACTTCTTCACCTGCGAGTTGAGCTCGTCTCGCTTCTGGCGGTGGCCCATCGCCTCCTCGACGAGCGCGCGGACCTGGGCGTTGAGGTCGTCGCGCCGCATCACCCACTCGCGCGTCTTGTCGTTCAACTCGTCGCGCCGGCGCCGGTGTCGCTCCGCCTCGCCGTTCTCGCGTTCGCGCTTCAGTTCAAGCTCGTCCAGCAACTCCATGCGGCGACGCACCAGATGGGGCGCGGCCAAAAGTCCAGAGGGACTTAACCTTTTCTCGTCGCGGTCGCGCGGACACCATGGAGCCGACCTCCCCTCCAAGAAAATTCCGTGGTTTGGGAGCAAAGCCAACACCGTTATATACCGTCGATTCAGTTCTATTCGCGGACCGAACGAGCGCACATGCTACAACCTTCCGAAGTGATCGCTGTCAAGCTTCTGCCCACGATCCGCGCGCGACTCGCACAGACCCTTCTCGAGACATATCGAATGAAGCAGACGGAAGTCGCGCGGGCGCTCGGTCTGACCCAAGCGGCCGTGAGCCACTACAACACAAAAAGCCGCGGCCTCGACCGTGAGTTCTTGAAGCGGTTCCCGGAAATCGACCCGTTCGTCGAGGACCTCGCTGCCCGGATACATGATGGCCTTCCTCGGACCGAGCAGATTGGGCTGATCACTCAGTTCTCCGTGCACATGATGAACACGCAGCGGTTCTGCGAGTACCACAAGAAGCTCTCCGACCTCGACCCGAATTGCGCGGTGTGCTTCCCGACGCCGCCCCCGCCCTAACCGCGAATCTCGACCTTCTCACGTCTCCCATTTCTCGGATGGAATTGGAGGGAAACCCGGTCTGCACATGTGCGTACCCGGTCCTCACCTTGCAATTGTGGCCCTCATCTTTTCAAGGAACAAGGTCTCGTCGAACTGCCTCGCGCGGGCGACGCACGCGGCCCGCATCGACAAGAGGGTCGAGTCGTCGAGCTGTCGGATCGCTTCCACGAAGGCCTCTGGGGTTGGCGGGACGAGGAAGCCCGTTGCACCGCGGACGACGGTCTCGCGATACCCGCCCTCGTCCGTCGCGAGGACGCACTTTCCGGCCGCCATCGCTTCGACGGGAGTCATCCCGAAGTCCTCGTCCACCGCCGTCGTCACAAGGCCCCGGCACCGCCCATAAAGCTCTGCGAGCTGTCCCGATGGGACCTCCCCAAGGAGTGTCACGTTCGGCGGCACGTTCAGGGAGCGGACGTAGCGACCCGCAAGGTCGCCGGCCGTGTAGCCGCCCACGAGGAGGAGTTTCTCTTCCGGGAGGCGACGGAACACTTCGAGTTGGAGCTCGATCCGCTTCTCAGGATAGAGGCGGTTCACGGAGAGCCAGGTATCGCCGAGCTCGAGGAACCGGAACCGGGAGGTCGCGACAGGCGGGAAGATCACGGACGCGTCCCGGCGATAGAACCGCCGCACGCGATTCCGCACGTTCTCGCTGATCGCGACGATCCGGTCGCATGCCAGGACCGCGCGCTGGTCGAGGGCCCCGTGGAGTGCGATCCACGTCGCGGCGACCGCGCGGCGGGCTGGCGAGAGGCGTGCAAGAGTCGCCGTCTTGAGATCGTAAAACGCGCGCGTCGGCGTGAGGCAGTAGTACAGATTCGGATGGTGGTGACGCGCAGCGAAGTGGGCCCAATTCCCGATGAACACGTGGCAGTCGTAGTCCCGCAGACGGGCCCGTGCAAACCGCCAGCTCGCGACGAGCTGCCGCATCGGCGGCCCTCGGAGGAGTCCCCCGAGGGAGCGGATCCGGACGCCCTCCGCGCCCGCCCGACCCGGTAGGCCGGGGTCGAGCGCGGTCGTGTAGAGGTCCCCGTCGAGCCGGTCCGCGAGGAGGAGGGCGACCCGCTCCCCGCCGCCGATCGTCTCGAGATAGTCGTACCAGATTGCGAGCCTCAGGGACGCGCCTCCTCCGCCGCGGCCTCGACGAGCGTCCGCATCCGTTCGACGAACACGCTCGCGTCAAACTTCCGCGCCTGATTCCGACACGCGTCTGCCCGGGACTCAAGGTCGGACCGGGTGAGGGCCCCGATCCGGGCCGCGAATGCGTGTGGGTCAGGCGGGAGGAGGAAACCCGTGAGACCGTCGATCTGCGTCTCCCGATATCCGCCGCCATCCGCGGCAACGATTACCTTCCCGGACGCGTTCGCCTCGACCGCGGTCATCCCGAAGTCCTCGTCCACGGAGGTCGAGATCACGCCCCGAGATCTCGCGTATAGGTCCACGAGGTCCGACTCCGGTACCGTGTCCCGAAACTCCACGTTCGACGGCGGTCGAAGGGCGCGGATGAACGCCGTCCGATCCGTCCCCCGAGGAGCCCCGCCGACGACGACGAGCCGCTCGCGCGGAAGCCGGCGGAAGGTCTCGACCGCGAGGCCGAGGCCCTTCTCGTGGGAGAGGCGCGTGACGTCGAGCCAGAAATCTCCGACCCCTTCGAACCGATACCGCGAGGTCGGGACCGGCGGGTGGACGACGAGGGAGTCCCTCCCCCAAACCCGCAGGATCCGGGCCTGGACGTTCCGACTGTTCGCGACGATCTGGTCGAGGTGCGGAAGCGCGCGTTCGTTCCAAAATCGGTGGACACGGGACCAGACCCGCGCGATGGGGCGCTGGGTCGCGGGGAGGCTTGCAAGCCAGGACTCGCGGAGGTCATAGAACACGCGCGTCGGCGTGTGGCAGTAGTACAGATTCGGATGATTGTGACGCGCCGAGTGGACGGCCCAGTTACCGGAAATCACGACGACGTCGTACCCGTCGAGGGCGAGGCGGGAAAACGCGCGCGTCGCCCCGATCATCCGCCACGGCTGCGTGCGGTGCAGCGTGGCGATCCCGCGGACACGGACCTGTTCGAACCCCGCATTTCGGACGACGCTCGGATCGACCTCCGACGTGAAGATGTCGGCGTCGAGCGCCGCAGCGAGCGTGAGGACGACCTTCTCCCCGCCGCCGAGGGTTGTCATCCAGTCGTGAACAATCGCGACCCTCATGGACACGGGCCCCCGGAGAGGCCCCAGTTCACGAAATAGACCTGCGCGTACCCGCTGTCGAAGACCTTGTGGTACGGGGCATCCGCAAACTTCGCGGCCGCGGCCGGGGAAAGCGGCTCCGATGGGGCCAGCGGGGAGAGCTGGACTCCGTTCGCGAGGTCCGCGTCGATGAGGACATAGTCGACCCGCGAAATCCCTGTGGGAGCGTTTACCGCGCACATCTCCGCCCGCGCGGCGCCAAAGTCCGACGCTGTGAGTGCGAGGGGGGCGGCGTCCCACGTCGCGGCGACACCGCCAAAGCCGAACGCGATTGTCGACGCGCGATGGTCCGTCGCGAGGAGACCGTCGATGTGCATTCCCGCCCAGTACGCCGCGTCGAGCGTCGCGGGTCGTATGCCCTCCTCGAACCCGGCGAGGATCGCGGAGGGCGGAATCGCGGTCACCGCGCCGACGGCGACGAGGAGACCCGCGAGCGCCCCTGCGGCGACGACCCGGCGCCCCGTAGGACGGAGAACCTGGACGAAGCCGCTGCCCCCGAAGATCGCGAGGACGAGGACGACGTATTCGATGTGGCGGAAGGGGATCAAGAGTCGGGGCGCGATGACCCATCCGATGACGATCGAGAGGAGTAGCGCCAGGAGCCAGCCGCTCACCGCGAGCCCGTCGCGCCCGAAGTCCGCCTCCTTGCGACCCGAACCCGCGAAGGCCGCAAACGCCAAGAGCGGGAGGAAGTACGCAATCGTCAGCGGGGAAACGCGAATCACGGTCCCCGGGATCCCGAACACGACGGCCTCGACCATGACCGCGATCAGCCCAACGAACGAGAGCCCGTATCCGAGGCCGACGTTGAGCCGATTGGGAAAGCGAGGCCGATACCGCCAGGATACCCGGCGACGCGCGAAGATCGCGACCCCAAGCCCCGCGGCGAAGACGGGCAGCGCGGCGAACGGGAGCCACCACGGGCTCACGTTGACATCAATCAGGATTGAAGCGCGGAACGCCTCCGCATACCCGAACCAATACGCGATCATGAGCGCGGACAGGACCGCGAGATACGTGACTTGCGCACGCGGGGGGCTTCGGGCCCCGATGAGCCATGCGAGGGCGGACGCTGCGAGCGCCATCACGAAGAGGAAGTACACGGCAAGATGGTGGGTCACGACGAGGGCGCCCGTGACCGGGAGAAGAAGGGCCCAGGTCCGCGAATCTCGTGGGAGTCGCAGGTACAGGAGGAGGGCCATTGCGGCGAGAAGCTCCCCGACGGCCGCGGGAACGGGGTGGGCGGTGAAAAACGCATGGGGCATCGCGACCGCGAGGAACGCGGCCGCGACGAGCGCGGCCCGGTCGTCCCGGAACACGGATCCCGTGACTAGAAAAACGATCGCGACGACGACCGCCCCGAGGATCGGAACGTAGAGGCTCAAGGACGCCGCGACCTCGAGGCCGCCGAACGCGGCTCCGGCGGCGGGGAAAAACATCCCCGGGAAGTACGGGTACGAAACCCCCCATCCGTCGTACGGCAGGAAAATGTGGCCGGTCGCGACGAGGCCCTGCGAGATCCGGAAGTACTCACCGAAATCGCTGCCGAAGTACAGGAACCGTGTGAGCGGCGAGAGGCGGAGGACCGCCGCAAGGGCGACGATAGCGAGGAGGCACGAGGCCGTGGACCTCCGCATCCCGCGGGCGATGGGGGGCTCGGAGAAAAGGGTTGTGTAGGGAACGGCGCGCACGCATCGTCACGCGCACATCGTCGCGGCGTCGATCCGGCCAAAGAGTTTTGTGCCCGTGCGTGTTGCGGCGGGGGATGGCAGTCTGCCCACGCTGCAGTGGCGACCTCCCTGAGGGCCTGGGCTCCGTGTGCCCGACGTGCGGCCACGTGATCCGAATCCCTGGAATCGTGAAGCTCGCCCTTACTCTCCTCGCGCTCGGCTTCGCAATCGCTCTCGTCTGGGCAATCGGAGCGGACGCCCTGTTCGCGTCCCTGTGGGGAATCCTCAACGGAATCATCGTGCAGCCCCTCGGGCTCCAACCCCCGCCGTTCGAGCTCACGGGGACGCTGAAACAGATGTACGACTTCATCTTCGGGACAACGACGGAGCTGCCGTGGGGCGGCATCCTGCTAATCCTCGCGGGCCTCGTCGTCGGCGGGATTGGCGGGGCCGTCGTGCTCCGCGCGGAGTCGCGGCGCGTCCAGAGCGCCTAGACGAAGTCGTCGAGCTTGAGCCGCTGGACCTTCTCATTCGTGAACAACGAGGTGATCGCCTCGTCGATGAGCGCGATCCGCTGCTGGAGATACGTCGAGACCGGGTACTCCGCGACAATCTGCTTCGTGAGTTCGAGGTACTTCCGCACCGAGCCCTTGTGGACCGTGAGGGTGAGGTCGCCCCCGCACTCGCGCTTCGCGTAGATCGCCGTGCACTTCCCCTTCAAAGGCAAGCGGCGGTAGATCGCGGAGCACTTCGTACACCGGACCTTCTGGAGGGAGAACGCCTTCAGGTTCCCGATCAGGTCCGGGAGGAAGTGATGGACGATGATCCGAGAGACGACGTCGTTCGCGTCGACCGCGCGGATCTTCAACGCGAGCCGGAGCTGGGCCTCCATCTTCTCCTGCATCGAGCCCTCGATATACGCGGACACGAGCGGGCCCGCATCGATCGACTCCGTCTCGATCGTCGCGCCGAACCCCTCGTACTGGAGGACGGTCCCGATCCGCCGGCTCACGAGGTCCATCTCGGCCTCGACCTCCTTCGGGTGGGCGAACCGCTCCGTCGCGCGGAAGAACGCGAGGGGGTAGCGGCCCATCACGTCGAGGTTGTGCGCCTCTTTGTCGATCTCATTCGGATCGATCCGGGTCGTGAGGACGAGGGGCGCGTCCATGAGTCCGCCCCGCTTCTCCGGGAGGAACGAGCGGCTGAAGTTCAGGAGACCGTCGAGCAGGAGGAGGACGGAGTCCTCGTCGCCGTCCGCGTTCCGCCGGCGGGCCGCGACGAGATAGGGATGGTTGAACCACACTCGGGCCCGCGTGAAGCCAAGGATGCGGCCGAGGACGCCGCCGGACGTGTGGGGCGCCAGGGTGAGGGCGAGGTGCCCGATGAGGTCCTCCCGCCCCTCGACCCGGTAAAACGGGAGCAGGCCGTAGACGCGGGCGAGGAGGTCGTCGATGAATTGTGCGATGTGGACGAGATAGTCGCCCGCCGCGATTGGGAGGACGATGTCCTGCGGACGAAGCTCGACGAGCTGGTGGGGATCCCGGAGCGGCGCGCCGTGAACGTCCCGCTCGTACCCGAGCGCCCGTGCCCGCTCGACGGCGAGCCCGATTTCGCCGGGACGGAAGTGCGTCAGGACGAGGTTCGTCATATCGAACCGCGTCGTTCCGTCCTTGAACACGTGGAGCCCGTGCTTCGCGCGCAGGAGGCCCTTCTCGAGGGCCTCCGGCGTCTTCGAGTGGGAGATCATGCCCTGCACTCCCTTCACCTCAGGCATCCCGTCGAGGCCCACGCGGACCATCGCCGCGTGGAGGACCTCGCGAATCGGGATGTTCTCCCGACGTACGCGGTTCCGGGACTCCGCGAACCCGCCGCACGTACATTTCGGTAGGAACCATCGCTTCCCGCAAGACGAGCACACGCGGAGGCCCACCTCGACCTCGATCGCCTCCTGCTGCGCCGCCTCGGAGAGCAACCGCTGCATCCCGCCGGCGGGGCCGAGCGGGAACAGGCCGTGGGGCGCAGGCTGCATGAGGCGCGGGGCCGCCTTCTCGGGTCGACCCATCCGGGCCCCGATCCGGGTGGGCGCGCGGGCCTTGATCGGGACGCCCGCCATCCGGGCGGCGAATTCGAGTCCGTTCGCGGCTTCGATGGCGGGCTTCAGCTGCAGGCCCCCTGCCGTCGGTTCCAGGCCGAGGCCTGCGAGCAGGGCGCGTGTGTGATAATCGATCAGGACCTCCGAGCCACGGACCCTGTGCGTCGCGCCGAGGCCGACGAGAAGGTCCTGGATCTCGCGGTTCGTGGGGAACACGAGGACGGACCCGTCCCATCGGCCGTCCCGCGCGAGGAACTCGCGGAGGCGGGCCAAAGAAGCGACGTCGAGGTCGTGCCAGAAGAGGTTGAACCCGGGATGGAGCGGGACGCGATAGTCCCGCGAGAGCTCGAGGGCCCGCTCCCACGTCGGCGCTTCCCAGTCCGCGGGCAGCTCGCCCGCCGCCGCGCGCAGCTCCTCGCGGTACCACTCAATCGAGAAGGCGCCAGGAACGAGCGGGTGATTGTTCTCGAGGAACTCCCCGTAGGGAACGAGGATCTCTCCGAGATCCGCGATCTGCTTGATCCGAGGCCGGAGTTCCCGGGCCTGGACCTCGCTCGAGATCGCGACGAAGTCGCCCGTGTCGAGTACGACAAGGGGCCCTTCGATGCCCGCACACGGCGCGACGGCGGCCGCTTTCCCGGGCCGCTCCGTCTTGATCTGTGTGCCGACCGCAATGAACTCGTCAAGGACGACCATCGTTGCGGGGTTGAGGGAGAGCGCCGCGAGCCCGTTCCCGCGGCTCTTGCCGTACCGGAGGCGGAGCCCACCCGCGCGGCTGGGGTGGCACAGGACAGGTCGGCCCGCGACGAGGTTCTCGATGAACTTCTCGCTCGGTTCGAGGATCGCGCCGCTCCCCTCGTCCCCGACGGTCCCGCCCTTTTCACTCAGGTAGCGGTCAATGAACTCCCATCCGTCGATCGCGAGCTTGTGGACGTGCTTCTGGATCTTCGGCGCCTTCAGGCACAGGCCGTCCGCGACGACGAGACACGCGCCGCCCCGAAGGCGGTTCGTCTCAATCCGCGGGAGGTCACGGTACCCGCTGATCTCGACGTCCTCCGTCCCCTCCCCGTTGATTGCGACGGGACAGTGGCCGACGATGAGCTCGATCTCTTCGTCCGTCGGGGTGTACTGGAGGTGCTGGACCTGCTTGTAGAGCGGGATCTCCTCCTTGAACCGCTCCGTCTCCTGGCGGGTCGGGACGTACCGGCCGACTCCAAGCTCCCGCCGCACGACGTCCGCGATCAGGACGCTAAGGGCTTGGCCCGTCCCTCCCGCGGACCGGATTGGACCTGCGTAGGAGACGTCGACGTACGTGGATCCGTCCAGGTTCCGCTTGATCCGAACCTCCGCGAGACCCTCGAGGGGGGCGACGAGGATTCCCTCCGTCAGAATCGCGAGCCCGACGCGGACCGCACGATCGATCGCCTCCTCCTTCGTTCGGGAGGGCCGGCGGGCGATCTCCTTCGCGACGAGGATCGCGGTCTCCTCGCGGTCGTGGCTCTTGCTCAGCTCTCG
>DATESQ010000117.1:0-2007 GCA_035283985.1 Thermoplasmata archaeon
CAGCTGTCGTTCCTCACGCAGCTGGGCCTCTCGAACCCCTGAGCGTTACCTTCGACGGTCGAGCGCCTCGTTCGCGAGGCCGTCCGCGAGCGCGAGGTGTCCTGTCATCCGAGGCGCGTGGCGGTAGACGACGCGTGCGAAACCCCGCTCGGCCGCCCGGACCTCCAAGAGGAGCTCTGCGAGGTTCGCCTGCCGGACCCGGTACCGGCCGGTGAGCTGCCGCACGGCCAACTCGCTGTCGCACGTGAGCTCGACGGTTCCCGTCGTGAACTCCACCGCCAACTTCAGCCCCCGGAGGATGGCGCGGTACTCCGCCTCGTTGTTGGTCGCCTTCCCGAGGAACTCCCGATGGCGGCGGAGGACACGATCGTCCGCGTCGCACACGACGACGCCGATCGCCGCGGGTCCAGGATTCCCCCGAGACGCTCCGTCCGTGTACACGCGCACGGTCCCCGACGCGAGGCCTTTGGCGGCGATTCCCACGGTCTTGCCCCGAGGGCGAGGTGCCCCTTTGTCATTTGCGACTCCGAACCCTTCGTTCGCTAACGAGCCACCTCTGCCTTCTTCTCCTCGAGCAGCTCGATCGCGATCTGTTTCCCGAGTCCGGGGTACTTCCCGAATCCCTCCATCAAGGATGGGACCCGCTCCACGAGGATGCCGTTCTTCGTCGGCCAGAGTTCTAGCTTGTCACCGGGGCGGACTCCGAACCGCTCGCGGAGCTCCGCGGGGATGTGGATCATGCCACGGCCGGTGACCGTCACGAGGACCACGCCTTGACGAGGTCGTTCATTCCGATGAATGTTTGCACGATCGAGCCTGCAACAGATGGACGAGCGGTTCCGCGCGCTTTCTCGAAGCAATGGCCGAAACGTAAGCGTCCGAGGACCGTTGCGTCTGGCATACGTTGATGCGACGCCGCCGATTTCGGGCCCTGTGGCCGCGGCGCTGCGGCGATTCTGGGTCCGCATCCGCGGGCTCCCGTGGCGGCGGTTCGCGGCAGGCGGGCTGGCGGGGTTCGCCGCCCTCCTTCTGACCCTCCTCATGCGCATCTTCGGCCTCGGTGTCTTCCTCCCGGACGTCGCGGTCGACTTCGCCGTCGGCCTCGTCCCCGGTTCCGTGGAGTCCGCCTTCATCCGCGCGATGGGAGGCGGCGCGAAGGTGCTGGCGATCGTCGTCGCGGTCGTCCTCATCCTGTGCGCCTACGGGCTGGCGGCGGTGTTCTACCGTCGCGTCGAGAGCGTGCTGAAGAACCGATGGCTCGTGATCGCCGCGTACACGTTCGGCTCCTCCCTCGCGATCCTGCTCGTCATCCTCCCGCTCCTTGGCGGGGGTGTCGCTGGCTCGAACACGTACCAGGGACCGTGGGCCGCGGCCTTCAGCCAGCTCCTCGGCGGCTGGCTGTTCGCGACCGTGCTCGACCACTTCCTCGTCGAGATCCCCGCGAAACACCCCGAAGGGTTCGCGCTCTCCCGGAGGGATTTCCTGAAGTGGGGGATCGCCTCCGTGATCGTCGCGGTCGGCGCCCTCTACGGTCTCTCGCGCACGATTCCGAACGTCGCCCGCCTCGCATTCGCGTCCGTTTCGGAGATGATCGCGAAGGAGGTCACGCCGACGGAGGAGTTCTACGTCGTCTCGAAGAACGTCGTGGATCCGTCCGTCGACGCGGGGACGTGGCGCCTCGTCATCGACGGCCTCGTCGCGGCGCCGGCGACGCACACGTACGAGGAGTTGCGCGCAATGCTCCCCGTCGAGGAGTACGCGACCCTCGAGTGCGTGAGCAACGAGGTCGGCGGGAACCTGATCAGCACCGCCAAGTGGTCGGGCCTCCGGCTCGGGGACGTGATCGACGCCGCCAACCCGGAACCGGGCGCGGACTGGGTCCTGTTCTCGTGCGCGGACGGATACACCGTGGGCGTCGAGCTCGCGAAGGCGCGCGACCCCGCCACGCTCCTCGCGCTCGCGATGAAGGACGCGCCGCTCCCCGGGAAGCACGGGTTCCCCGCGCGG
>DATESQ010000118.1:0-28167 GCA_035283985.1 Thermoplasmata archaeon
CCGCCGAGGTCAATCTTCTGGAGGATCCCGCGGTTCCAGTCGCCGAGGAACATGGAGTTCCGCCACGATGAATTGGTGCCGGTGTAGAACGCCAGACCCGTCGGCGCGATGATCGCCTCATACGTGAGGATCGGATCCACGAACCGTGGGTCGTTCGCAACCCCGAGTGCAAGGGGCCACCCGTAGTTTCTCCCCGGCTCCACGATGTTCACCTCGTCGGTCTGACTCGGACCGTTCTCACTGATGTACGGCCGCCCCGTGACGGGATGGAACGCGAGGCCGAAGACGTTCCGGTGGCCCAGTGAGTAGATGGGAGATCCGGGAATCGGGTTGCTCGCGGGAATCGTGCCGTCTGCGTTGACACGGAGCACCTTCCCCGCGAGAGTGGCGTTGTCCTGGCTGTTCGCCGCGTTCGCCGCATCCCCGGTCGTGATGAACAGCGTGCCGTCCGGTGCGAACCCGATGATCCCGCCATTGTGCACGCTCGCCGCCGGGATCCCATCGAGGACGACCTCCATTCGAGGCGGACCCGGCGGTACCTGCGGGCCGAGCCACAACCGCACGACCCGGTTCACATCCCGTCCCTGTGTCCCGTTGAAGTACGTGTGGTACGCGTAAATCCAGGGCGACAACAGAAAATCAGGGTCCAGCGCGAGGCCCAAGAGCCCCTGCTCGCCGTTCGTCTCGACGGGCACGTTCCCGACGGGGAGCGGACGGGGCTGGCGATCGATGAGAACGCGGATGTCGCCCGTGAATCGCTCGGTGTAGAAGATAGCACCCGCCGGAAACCCATGCGCCGCCTGGGACAGGAACGCGAGGCTCACGGGCCAGTCGAGCCCGGAGGCGACGACCTCTCGCACGAACCCGCCCTGCGCCGCACCGTGTGGGCCCGGCACGAGAAGCGCGAGGATGCACACGATGCCAACCGCGGCGAGCCGCCGTATCCGGACCATAGCGGGCCTCAACGAGGACGGCGCGAAAAGGCTTCCGCGTTCCGTGTCAGCACTCCGAGTACCCGCAATGGTGGCACTTCGCGCACCCCTCCTCGAGGACGAGGGTGCGCCCGCACTCCGGGCATTCCGGGTTCAGCCCGCGCTTCACGAGGTCCGGTGTCTGGGCCTCCTTCTCTATCTCGTCGTCAATGTGCACGGAGCCGGATTCCACATCGAACGAGTCGATCGGCGGGACCGTGCCGGTCCGTTGCATCCCGATGTGCCGCTTGATCGCCTTCGCGATCGCGTCCGGGATCGAGAAGATCCGCTCCCCGTGGTCGAGCGCCAGCCGCGGGCTGCGGATCCCCTCGAGCTGATCGATGATCTCGTCGACCGGCACACCCGAGCGGAGGCACAGCGACACGAGCCGCGCGAGGCCTTCCGTGAAGCTCGCCGTGTACCCGCCGCCGCGGCCGATCTGCGCGAACAGCTCGAACAGTCCCTTGTCGTCCTCGTTGATCGTCACGTACAGCGGGCCGTAGCCCGTGAGGATCTTCTGCGTCCGGCCTGTGATCACGTCGGGCCGCCGCCGGGGCCGTGTGACGATCGCCTCCGCGGTCGCCACGAGCTTCGCGGCCGCCTCCACCGTCGCCTTCTCCGCTCCCGCGACGCCGACGTTGAGGACCTGGTCCTCCCGGCTCCGGTCGCGGTACACGGTGATGCCCTTGCACTTCAGCTCGTGCGCGAGGAGGTACGCCGTCTTCACGTCCTCCACGGTCGCATCGTGCGGCAGGTTGATCGTCTTCGACACCGCGCTGTCCGAGCTGTCCTGGAACGCGGCCTGCATCCGCACGTGCCATTCCGGCGCGACGTCGAACGAGACCGCGAACACGCGCTGCCACTTCTCCGGCACGCCACTGAGGCCACGCGCGCGGCCATCGTTCTCGAGGACGCGCTGCACGAGATCGGGGGTCCAGAACCCCTCGCGCTTTGCAACCGCCTCAAAGTACTCGAGGGAGTATGGCAGCTGCTCGCCCTCCATCACCCGCTTGTACCAGATCAACGAGAACTCCGGCTCGCACCCGCCGGACGTGTCCGCGATCATCGACAACGTGCCCGTCGGCGCGACCGTCGTCACGTACGAGTTCCGCACCTTGACGCCCTGCTCCCAGTGGCGGGAGCCGATCCAGGCCGGGTACGGACCGCGGACCTCCGCGAGCTTCTTGCTCTCATCGTACCCGGTGTCCTTGATGAACTTCATGAGCCGCTCGCCCCACGCGACGCCCTCCTTCGAATCGTACGGAACCTCGAGCATGAACAGCGCCCGCGCGAAGCCCATCACGCCGAGGCCGATCTTCCGTGTCGCCTTCGTCATCTCCTCGATCTGCTTCACCGGGTACTCGTTCGCGTCGATCACGTTGTCGAGCATCCGGACGGAGGTCCGGATTGTGCGCTCGAGTTTTTTCCAGTCGACCTCCCAGCGGCCGTCGGAACCGCGGACCATGTGATTTTCTAGATTGATCGACCCGAGGTTGCACGACTCATATGGCAATAGCGGCTGTTCCCCGCACTGTCGGATTACTAACCCTTGGCAGATCATCGAGTGGGACATCGGCTCGGTTAGGTCGTACACCTCCTGCTCTCCCGCCGGTTCCTTAACTACAAGAGGATCTACCCACTTCGTTCCGCGGAACCCTCGGAACCGGACTGAGGACAGCCGCGCTTGTTTCTCGTCTAGGAACCCAACCTCTACGCGGAACTTCTCGCGGCTCTCACCGAAAATCGCGAGTTCGTACAGGACCCCGTCGGAACGATATGTCGTGTGCGTCCCATCCCTGCGGGTGTACGCGAATCCCGTCTCACGCGCGGGGCGACTCCGATCTAAGAGCTGGCTCCGGATTCCGAGGTTCAAGAGGAGCAGCTGAACCCCCTGCAGGAGGTGGCGACTCTTCGACGTCAACGCGACCCACGAGCTGTTCGACCGTGGGTTGTCGCGGACGGTCCCGTCGGCGGTGAATAAGGCTCGGAGGAACGCCACCACGACGTCGCGGGGGGCTTGGAACAGAGAAGCCGGGACTCTTTTCTCCCCCGAACTCACTGCATGCACCCCCAGGCGCAAGAAGAAATCAACGAAGAACTTGGAGTGGTAAGATAGATGGTATACACCATTCGACCGCTGGACTGCGCGAACCGCCTTGCCGTACCATCGATTCAGGATCGGCCTCAGGGTAGCGAAAATTGGCGCGTCCGTCTTCGAGAACGTGAACCCAACCCTGCAGTTTCGATCGCCCGCCCGAATCCATCCGTCGCCGACGAGCCAGCCAAGGGCGAGGCCTAGGTCTTCGGACCAGACCGAGGGGAGGTTCAGCGTCGTCGTCTTTCCATTGCCTCCCACATACACATTCGTCGGCCGGAAGGGGAGAGATGGCTCCTCGGGGAACTTTCCGGGGCCGGACTGCAGGAGGAGGATATCCTTCCCGGCGACGAGCTCCTCGACACGCACCCAGCCCTCCGTGGTCAGAATCTTGTGATCCGCGGTTGCCGTAAGCTCTAAACCGGACTTCGTGACAAGACGCCACACCGGCTTCACACCGGAGCTCCAAGCTCCCGTGATCGGCCCGAGCCGGGTGCCTCGCGCGGCTTGATCCCCGGTTGCAAGAAGCAGACCACCAGACTCCGTGACGACCTCCGCAGGAACGCGCCGGTCCGTCACGATGGAAACCCCGCCATTCGGGTACCGGCGAGCGAGTTCCGCGATTGCAATGAGGCCGCGCTCGGTGGACACCAGCGTATCTCCTGTCACGCAAGGGTTCGTCGCCTCCATCATTCCGATGTGCGGTGTCGGCTGGCGGCGATTCGTCTCATCGATGAAGAACAGCCCCGGCTCGCCGTTCTTCCACGCCTGATACGCGATCTTCTCGAACACCTCACGCGCGTCGAGCTGCCGGGTGACTTTGCCCGTGCGCGGACTGATGACGTCGTACTTCTCGCCCTTGCGTACGGCGTCCATGAACCCGTCCGTCACGGCCACCGAGATGTTGAAGTTCGTAATCTCGCGAATGTCGTCCTTGCACGTGATGAACTCGAGGATGTCCGGGTGGTCGACCCGAAGGATGCCCATGTTCGCACCCCGCCGCTTGGATCCTTGTTTGACCTGCTGCGTTGCCGCATCGTACACCCTCATGAACGATACGGGCCCGCTCGCGACGCCCATCGTGGACCGCACGAAGTCGTTCTTTGGACGAAGACGGGAAAAGCTAAATCCGGTGCCTCCCCCGCTTTGGTGAATCAGCGCCGACTCCTTCAGGGTCTGAAAGATCCCCGCGAGGCTGTCCTCGACCGGGAGGACGAAGCAGTTGTGGACGATGACGCCATTCGCCACGTAGGTGTTGTCCTCCTCGACTTCTAGGTTGTAAACGGTCGTCACGCCTTCCACCGGCTCGACGGACTCCACGAGATATGCGCCTTCGCGCACGTACATGGGTCTCCCGCCGATCGTAATGGACCAGGGGCGCGCGGTCGCCGCCCTCGGCATGTACACCGGCTTCATCGCGGGCGTCTTGCCCAGACCGACAGCGAGCTCGAAGAGCTGACGCACGAGGGGCTCATTGGACAGGGTAACCCTCGTTTGGTTCGCGTTCACATGCGTACCGTCCCCATCCGCCACGCCTCGGAGCAAGCCTGCTCGGAACTCGGGGGGAGTCGCGTGGATCCACTCCGGCAGCTTCTTGGACGCGAAGCCCCGATCGAATTCTCCCGCAAGCCACTCGCAGAAAATCTTACTGTGAACGCGCACGCTCAGCCAAGATGTCGGCGCGTTGACGACGTGGGTGATCTCTGAGTCAAGCGCGAAGCGCTCCCGCAGGATTGCCATCAACTGGGCGGCGATTGCTTCCTCGTGTAGGCCCAGTGTGAACCGAACGGCCCGGAGCTTTGGATTGATTTCACCCTCCGCGAGGTACATCCCGAAGAACCAACCAATCTCCTCGTCGAGCTGGACCCGGGCCTTTACGGGTTTGATTTGGAGGCTCCGGGTCCCGAGAACCCTGTGCCGCGCCAACGACATCTCGGAGCGCCCTGCTTTCCGGCGATGGACGAGGTCACCCTCCACCTCCCCCTCAAATTCGATCTCCGTCCGAGTGACCGGCTCCGCCGCGCCCCCGACGCGAACGTGTCGCCCCATGAGATCACGCGCCTTTACCCAGCCGTCCGGAGTGAGGAAGGGGTGCTCCTCCGTCGCAAACATCGCGGGCAGTCGGTGGATCTTGATTCTGTGCACGGGGGCTTCCCGGTGCATCGTGGCGACGACCCGACGGTATCGCCCTTGGTGAGTGAGGACTAGGTCCCCGACCACGATCTCCTCGACAGGCTTCGGCCCTGCGATGGTACTGACAGCGGTGCCAGCCGCAAAGCACGCGCTGAGCTGCTGCAGCTCCAGTCCCGCGTTCATCAACGTCGGGGAGTTCGGCAGGAACTCGAGGTTCGCCATAACGCGGTAAAACTCCTTGGCGGCCTCGAGGATCTCCGCATCCGACGCGCCATACAGGCGATCCGCCTCCGCGAGGTTCCATGCGACCCGCCAGAACAGCTCCTTCGGGGTCTCGATGACCTTCCCGGTCTCTTCCTTCCGCAAGTATCGCTTTTCGAGCACGCGCAGGGCGTTCTCGGATAGCCGGGGATCGGGCTCACCGGCGATGAGGTCGAGGGTCGGCTCCAGTTTTAACATCGGAATCGTCTCCGTGGGTCGGCGCACGGCCCGTTATCGAATTCCCTTAGGGCCGGCTTGGGGGTGGCGCGCGGCACGACCCTTGCGTGTTAAATGCCTTTTTGCAGCACGTATGTTACCAACGGCCCGACGATTTGTTACCACACTTGTTACCGAGCGAGACAAGACGCCACGCCCTTATCATCGTTCTCATGGGGTCCGCGAACCGGAGCGAAGTGGACTTCTATTTGTGCACGTTCATAGAAATGGGGGTTCGACGACGACGGCGCGCTTCCGTTCGCCTCGGACTTCGACGGTGACCTCCGTACCGGGGACCGCAACCGTCGGATCGAGGTACGCGAGGGCGATTCCAACCCGGAGGCTGGGGGACATCGTCCCGCTTGTCACCCGACCCACCTCACCTTCGTCGGCGAGTACCAGGCAGCCGGGACGGGGGACCCCGCGATCGAGGAATCGGAGGCCCAGGAACCGACGGTACCCGCCCTGCGTCTTCTGCGCCTGCAATGCCTCACGCCCGATGAACTCGTGGTCCCAGTCCACAAGCCCCTCGCTGTTCGTCTCTAAGCTCGTCTCGCGGCCCGTGAAATCTTGGCCGGAAAGGAGGTCCCCTTTTTCGAGCCGAAGGGTATCGCGGGCGCCGAGGCCGACGGGACGGATCCCGAGGTCCTCTCCTGCCATGAGGAGAGCGGACCACACCGGCTCTCCCAAGGCGCGCGGGGGGAACAACTCGAACCCATCCTCCCCGGTGTAGCCGGTCCGGGTCACGAGGACCGGTACGTCCGCCGATCCGGCCGAGGACCCCGGAACGGGCACGAGCGTCGGAGGGGGAGGCCCCCACCCCATCATTTCCGATGCCGGCGCCGATTGGGCCGGCCGCGGGTGACGCCCGGGTTCGAATCGAATGTGATCGGCCCGGAACGGCTTGAGGCCACGGACATCGTCCCTCGTGATTCGGGAAAGGGCCTCGGCCGCCCGAGGGCCCTGAAGGGCGAGGCAAAGGAAATCCTCGGTGCGATCGTGAAATTCCTGGCCGTCGAGATGTGCCTCGATCCAGGCCGCGACGCGGGGGCGGGGCCCGGCGTTGCACACGATCAGGAATCGATCCGGTTCCAAACAGGTGACGATGACGTCATCGATGATCCGCCCCCGGTCATCGGGAAGATGGGTGTACCGAGCGCGACCCGGCGTCGTCGGGAGGCTGTTCGTGGATAACCGGTTCAGGGCGGTGCGGGTGCGGGATCCCGAGACGAGGAGCTTCCCCATGTGGCTCACGTCGAACAAACCGACGGCGCCTCGGACCGCACCGTGCTCCTCCACGATTCCCGTGTACTGGAGCGGCATCTCCCATCCGCTGAACTCGATCATGCGCGCATTCCGGAACACGTGCCAATCGTACAACGGGGTTCGCAGCGGGGCCATGCGGGACTCCTGATGAACTGCACGAATGCCCGATAAAGCTTTTAGCCGCCCGCTCTTCGACGCGCCGTGACGTCCTGGGGCTCATTTTGGTACGAGCACCGCTTCGAGCTGAGCGGCTCGATCTTCGCGGTGGGCGTCGTTCTCATGTTCGTTATGGTCATCGCATACGTCTCATCGGTCCGCGCCTGGGCCGAGACGGTCCCGATCTTACAAAACCTGCTCGTCGGCATCGGCCCATGGATCTTCTGGGAAGCCATCGTCGCCGTCTTTGTCCTGCTGTTCGGCGGCTTCTATTTTGTGGACACGCTCCGAAAGGGTCGAGAGTTTGAGCGACTGATTCGGACGAACTCGAAGGAAATGTTTCTCAAGAACCGGAGGCGGATGGAGAATCTCGCGCTGGTCCTTCCCGGGCGATACGCGAAGCGAGTGGAGAAGAAGCGAGCCGAACTCAAGGTCCGTGACTGAACCGCGCTATGGTGATATGGTGGGCGACCGGGCGACGACCCGCCCCATCCGTTCGATCCTCTCGCCGTCTTCAGATCGACATCGGACCCGCACCTCGGTGTGTTGCGGCCCGTAGTCGACGTGCAGGACCTCTGTGTTCCTGTAGAGCCAGCTCAAGTTCGATGCGGACTCCGAGTTTGCAGGGAGGCGGATGGTGAGGTCCAGAGGGAAGGTGAAGTGCGACGCAATCGCGTCGCGTAGTTCGGCGAGTCCACGGGCCGTCACGGTGGACGTGAACATCGGGGTTGCCCGGAACTCCGATTGTTGGAGGAGGCGGGCCCGCAGATCGAGCTCCCCCGCAGATGCGAGGTCTGCCTTGGTGAGGAGAGTGAGGACCGCCTCCGCCCGGACTCGTGGCAACAGGGTTCGGGCTGCGAGGTTTAGCTTCCGCATGAATTCCGACTCCGTGTCCGAGGCATCGAGGAGCAGGAGGATCAGGTCCGATTCGTAGATTTCTTCAAACGTGGAGTGGAACGCTTCCACCATCCAGAGCGGGACTTGGTCCACGAAACCAACGGTGTCCGTGAGGAGGATCCGCTTGCGGGCCCCTTGGAGGGCCCGCGTCGTCGTGGAGAGCGTAGAGAACATCCGTTCCTCGACGAGGACCCGCTCGCCCGTGAGCCCGTTCAGCATGGAGCTCTTGCCGGCGTTCGCATAGCCCGCGAGCGCCACGAGGTGGAAACCACGATCTTTTCGGGCGACGCGGCGCTGGCCTCGCTCCCGCCGCACGAGCTCGAGCTCCTCGCGGATGCGCCGCATCCTGCGCTTCACCGTCTCAAAGTATATGTCGACGCGGTATTCGCCGCCACCCATGAAACCGGGCCGCTCCCCGATCGCCGCACTGTGGATCCATTCCCGAAGGAGTGGCATCTCGTACTGGAGGAGCGCGAACTCGACCTGGAGCTTCGCCTCTCGGCCGTGGGCGCGCTGTGCGAATAGCTCGAGGATCAGCCGGAGGCGGTCGTAACACTCCTTCCCAAGTCGCTTCTCCAAGTGGTAGTGTTGCGACGGATGGAGTTCTCCATTGAACAGGACAATGTCCGGGTCAAGGGACTTCACTCTCGTCGCGAGTTCCTCGAGCTTGCCCTTGCCGAGGAAGAAACGTCGATCCGGGTGGGAACGAGCTTGGACGAATTTGTCCGCGAGTTCATGGCCCGCGCTCTGGATGAGGGCTTCGATCTCGCCCGTCTCTCGTGTGAGGGTGACGAGGAGGACCTTCACGTTCCATCGGAACTGGGGTGGGCCCGATAAGGGTTTCCAGTGGAAATACAGGGGTGGGGGTCCGATGGCGCACCCGCGACCGTGAGGGCCCCGGAGACGCTGTCGATGAGGACCAGCCCCGGGCCGGTTGACGTCCGGTCGCTCGCGCCTTCGAAGGTCGCATGCAGCCAGCACTGCGCCTCGGTACCCATCGCCCGGAAGCCTGAATACCCGCGGTCCCCTTTCGAGTGAGGGAGCCTCCGTCCGTGTCGGCAGCGAGGGTGTGTCCAGCCTGCGGCCGTGCGAACGCCCCGGAGTCTAACTTCTGCGTCAACTGTGGGCGGGCCTTGACGCCTGGGGGCGTTCCTCCATCGACGCGTTCGGGAGCACCCACAACACCACCCTACTGGGGAGCGTACCCTCCGCATGCGTACATCCCTCCGCCGAAGCGCGCCACCGTTGCGACGATCCTCTCCGGGACATTCGGTGTGTGGACGAGGAACTTTCCCTCCTTCTTCCTCGTTTATCTGGTCCTCGGGGCGATCCTCTCACTTCTGGGCGCTGCCCTTAGCTTCGCGCTCCTCGGCACGCTCGAAGCGGGTGGATTCTCTCCGATTCCCGGCACACCGACGACCCCTGCTGCAAACCTGGTGCTCATTATTGTTTACATAGTCGCGGCCGCAATCGTTTCCGCGATCCTCACGAGCGTCGTCACCGGCGGGATGACGGAATTCACTGTCCGTCGGTTGCGCGGGGAACCGATGTCTGTCCGTCGGGCCATCGAGCGCGGACTCGAGAAGTTCTTGAGCGTTCTCGGCGCGAATCTCCTCCTCACATTGATCGTCATCGGCTTGGTGACCGTGCCGCTTCTGTTCCTCGTCTCCTCGACCTTCGGTTTCACCGCCCCTGGCGGGCTGATTTCAGGAGGTTCGCTCGCGGCACTGTGCGGGTCTCTCATCGCGATTATCGTCGGCGGGGTAGTCGCCCTCTACCTGTACGTTTCGATGATCTTGTACGCACCCTTCATCATGATGGAGAACGCGCGCGCGGTCGAAGGCCTATCGCGAAGCTGGCGCGTCACAAAGGGCTATTGGTGGTCGCTCTTCGGCTCGATTCTGGTGACGGGGATTCTCGTTCTCATCGTCGGGGTGGCGATTACGGTGCCCGCCGCACCGACCGGTTTCCCCGTCGTGGCCCTCGTGGCGTCGGCCCTCGGGACCGCGATCGTGGGTCCGTGGATTGTAATCCTAGCGGGGGTCACCTACGACCAGATCACGCGGCCGGTGCCCACGTACGCGTACGGCCCTGCGATGCCATACCAGCCGGCGCCGCCCTCCCCTCCGCCCGGCCCGTGAGGTCGTGCGATTGGGTTCACCCCCCACAAAGGAGATGGCCCGGGTGGGAGTCGAACCCACCTCGAACCGTTGGGTCAGTCGCCTTCGACCGCCGCGGTCGAACACGGCCGGGTTCATCGGGCGAAAGCTCACGCCCCATACGGCCAGTCGCCGGTTCTACCGGGCCCGTCCACGACCATCGCTCGGGGGGCCATAGGCCTTCGCATTCTCCCCATCCGAGTACATTCGGTCACCCTTCCCAGTTGGCCTTAAGTAAGGCCAACTCATCCACAGGGGGCATGGAGCTTGGATGTGGGATTCGCGTGAAGCCCGTGAAGGGGCGGGAATACCTTTACGTGTGGCACTATGAGCCCGTGGACGGCCGCCGCCGCCAACGGTACGAGTACGTCGGACCCGTGAACAACGCGGCGGCGCGACGGACGGCGGTGGACAAGCTCGAAGGCTACGCCCGGAGGGCGATCGAGGACGCGCGCCGTCGATTGCAAACGGAGAGGGCCATCGCATCCCCCGCCGGACGCTGAGGAGTTACCCTTAAGTAAGGCCAACCGCGAAATCCTTATGGCCTCGGCGCGGGCTCCCTGCTGTGCTCGCCTCTCCGAGGCGGGCTAGTGGAATGGCCATGGCAGGGCGCCCATGGTCCCTCCATGGGGCATCGATGATGCAGGTCACCGTGAAGTTCTTCGCGACGTACCGCGAGGTCGTGGGCCGGCGGGAGCTGAAGGTCGAGCTCGAAGACGGCGCGACGGTTCGGGATCTCCGCGGCGTCATCTACGCAAAACATCCACGCTTGAAGGGGTTCGAGGAGACGATGCTGCTCGCCGTGAACCAGGAATTTACGGATCCCGCCGCGACCCTCCGGGATGGCGATGAGGTTGCGCTGCTGCCGCCCGTGAGCGGGGGCGCGCCGTTGATTGAGGTTCAGCGGAACGCGATCGACGTCGAATCCGTCGTGGACGCCGTCCACCGCCTCGATGCGGGCGCCGTCGTCCTCTTCCTTGGGACCGTGCGCGCGGACCCGGGTGTGAAGGCGCTCGACTACGAAGTGTACCGCACGATGGCGTTGCGGAAGATGGCGGAGATCGCGGAGCGGGCGAAGGGGAAGTTCGGGGCCCTCGAGGTCGCGATCGTCCACCGGCTCGGGCGGATCCGTATCGGCCGTCCGTCCGTCGCGATCGCGGTCTCCGCGGCCCATCGGGGGGAGGCGTTCGCCGCCTGTGAGTGGGCGATGGCGGAGGTCAAGAAGGTCGTCCCAATCTGGAAGGCGGAGAAGTAGGCGGGGTCTACCGCCGTCCATCCGACGTTCGGGACTCCCAGTCCTTGCGGAGGATCCCGTACGCAACCTGATCCACGGGTCCGTCTGACGAGTACTCCGCATTCCGGAGGACGCCTTCATAGGCGAACCCAAGCCGCTCCGCGACCGCGCGGCTTCGTGCATTACCAACGGCAGTGCGGATCTCGATGCGGTTCAACCCGAGATTTCGGAACGCGTAGTCTACAAGGGCCCGACAGGACCGCGTGACGATTCCCTTCCCTTGGTGTGACGCTGTAAGCCAGTACCCGATCTCCGTTCTCCCAACGGTCCAATTCCAGTAGTGGTACCCGATCACGCCGACGAGGTCACCGCGATACCAGATTCCCGCATGGAAGCCATCGTTCCGACGCAACTGGTCCAGTCCCTCGCCAATGAATTTCATCGTATCGATTGGAGTCCGAGTCCTATCGACCCATGGGAGCCACTGCCGGAGATGGTCGCGGTTGCGCGCGGTGAGCGCAAAGAGCTTGTTGGCATGCCCTTTCGTCAGGAGCCGGAGCTCGATATCTCCGTCAATTGGAATCCGGGCGGGATGCCGGCGGGCGATTCGGGCTGCGGCTCTGCGCGGCATGTTCCATCCATGGAGGTCGGGGCTTGTTGATTGTGAGGTGGCCGTGATTCGGCCGCGCGCATTCACTTCCGCGTCTCGTATAGCTCGATCCAGATCCCGTTCACCGGGTCCTGCACGAACCCGACGATGTACTTTGGGCGCACCTCAATTGGCCGTTCGATCTTCGCGCCCATCTTTACAGTCCGGTCCATCTCTGCGCGGACATCTGCGCATTCGAACGCGAGATGGTCCAGTTCGCTCCCCGCCTTGTACTGCGATTTTGATTGTGGGTATACGTTCAACTCGAGGAGCTGCTCGCTGCCCGGGCTCTTGAGCCCGGCGACCTCGCCCCCCGTCGCAGGAATTGGATGGCGATCGAGGAGCTCCATTCCGAGGGCCTCCGTATAGAACCGGATTGTTGCGTCCATGTCCTTCACTTCGATGCCTGTGTATGTGAACTTCACCGAACCACCGCGCGACGGGGAAGGGGCCCATGGGCCTTCAATTCGCGGCTGTGCTGAGTTGGCCTTACCTAAGGGTAACCGGCGCCGGGTGCGGTGAGGACTCTGCGGCCCGCCACGTTTATGGCATCTCCCCCCCTGAGCCCATGCCATGGCGCGGATGGTCGACATCTCGAAGAAAGAGGATGTCCCCCGCCGTGCCGTCGCGAGCGGGGAGATCGTCCTCGCGCGGGACTCGATTCAGGCAATTCATGCGAGGAAGGTTCCGAAGGGCGATCCCATCCACACCGCGGAGATCGCCGGACTTCAGGCGATCAAGAAAGTCTGGGAGGCGCTCCCACACTGTCATCCGATTCCAATCACGAGCGCGGCCGTCGAGTTCAATGTGCGGGACAATCGGATCACGGTGACGTGCGAGGTCACTGCGACGTACAAGACGGGCGTCGAGATGGAGGCCCTCTACGGTTGCACCGTCGCGCTCCTCACGATTTGGGACATGGTGAAGTCCCTCGAGAAGGACGAGGAGGGGCAGTACCCGCTCACGCGGATTCAAAACGTGCGGGTCGTCACGAAGGAAAAGGGAACGTGAGCGCGGCGAACGGTTCTTGAACCCGCCCCGCTATCACATGCGCCATGGGTGCGGTCGGGTGGACGTGGTCGTGTCCGAAAGCGCAAAGCGGGTCGAGACGTCATGAAGACGTGAGAACACACTACAGGTGATGGAAATGGCGGTATCGCTTGCTGCGGCGTTGGTCTTCTTCATCGTGGGCCTCATCATTTCGGCGATCATCATCTACGTGGTCACGAAGCTGTTCGGGGAGAAGGAAGGGATAGGGACGGCCTTGTTGGCCGCCTTCATAGGGGCCGTCATTTACGCTTTGGCGTACTTCTTCCTGGGCCAGGGGCTCTTCGCGGGCTTGATCGGTGGGTTCGTTTGGTTGCTGGCCCTCGGGGGCCTCTACAAGATGGGCTGGCTCAAGGCACTCGTTGTCGCGGTCATCGTGTGGATTGTCGCTGCAATCGTGGGCTTCGTCCTGCCCACAGTTGTGGGTCCTCTGTGATGTGGGATTCATGGCAATAACCGTGCAATGGTCTCACATTGGAGTGTGCCGGCTTTGAGTCCTATCTCGCGCTGACCTACGCTCTACTCACAATCGCCTATATCGACTCCAAATCACGGACACCGCCGACAAAATGCCTCTACAACAGGTCACTCCGAAAGTGTCAGGGACGAATCCTCGTTAACGTTGAATGAGGTTAACTTGCGGGGCGAACCTTTTGACCTTGGCTGGTCTTCTCCTCCTGCCATGCCCGTCCACCAGGACCACAAGGACCATGCTCCCGCCTCCGTGAAGTGCGGGATCGTCACGAGTTCCGACAGCCGGACGGAGGCGACGGATGACTCGGGCAAACTCATCCGGGAGCTCCTGCTGAAGGCGGGCCACAAGGTCCTCTTCTACACGGTCGTGAAGGACGAGGCGAAGGCGATTGCGGACGCGGTCGAACAGGCGTCGTGGACCTGCGACGCGGTGATCACGAACGGCGGCACCGGGCTCTCCCGCCGCGACGTCACGATTCCCACCCTGGCGCCGCTCTTTGAGCGCACGTTGCCCGGGTTCGGCGAGATTTTCCGCCGGCTCTCGTACGACGAGATCGGGAGCGCGTCGATGCTCTCCGGCGCCATGGCGGGTGTCTACCATGGCCGCCTCGTTTTCTGCCTGCCCGGGTCCCCTGAGGCCTGCCGCCTGGCGATGGAGAAGCTCATCCTGCCAGAACTCAGCCATGCGGTCGGGGTGATGCGCCGATGACGCGGAAGCGCCATGGCGGTGCGCACGACCATGATGAGCGGGAGCACCATGGGCGGGGGATGCGACCCCTGAAAGCGCTCGTGTCCCTCGACGACGCACTCCGGATGCTGATGGAACTCGCGACGCCGATCGAGCGGCGGGAGGGCGTGCCGCTCCTCGATGCGCTCCACTGCGTCTCCTCCATGGACATTGTCTCCGACATCGATGTCCCACTTGTCGATCGCGCGGCGATGGACGGTTACGCCGTTCGAGCTCCAGACACGTTCCGCGCGGGAAAGTTCGACCCGGCCGAGCTGAGGCGGATCGAGACGCTCTACGCGGACGGGGTGCCGAGAAAAGCCGTCACGAAGGGGACGTGCGTGGAGGTCGCGACAGGCGCCACGCTCTCGAATGGCGCGGACGCGGTCGTGATGGTCGAGGACACAGAGCGCGACGGAGACGTCGTCCGGGTCTACACACCCGTTCATCCCGGCGAGAACGTTTCGCGGCAGGGGGAGGACATCCGGAAGGGCGAGGTCGTTGTCCACGCGGGGGAGTTCCTTACCCCCGCCAAGATCGGAGCGATTGCCGCCGTCGGGGAGAAGGACGTCGAGGTGTACGCGAAGCCCCGGGTCGCGATCCTCACGACGGGCGACGAGGTGATCCCGCCGGGGGAAAAGATTCGGCCTGGGCAGGTGTATGACATCAACGCCCACACGATGGCGTCCGTTGTGCGGGAGGCGGGAGGCGAGCCCGCGATTCTCGGTCGCGTGCCGGACCGCCTCGAGAACCTGAGGGCCGCGATCAAGCGCGCGACGCGGTATGACCTCGTCGTGTTCAGCGGCGGTTCGAGCGTCGGCGAGAAGGACATGATCATCGACATCCTCCAGGAGATGGGGACGCTGAAGTTCCATGGCGTCGCCGTGAAACCCGGGAAGCCGACGGTCCTCGGCGTCGTCAACGCCAAGGTGGTCCTCGGGATGCCCGGGTATCCGACGTCGTGCCTCTCGAACTGCTACATGATGCTCGTCCCGATGCTCCGGGTCATGGCGCGCCTCCCGGCGGCCCCGGAGAAGGTCGTCGAGCTCCCGCTCAGCAAGCGCCTCGTCTCGACAATCGGGCGGGTCGAGTTCCACACCGTCCGAGTCGAGGACGGCCTGGCGGTGCCCGCGTACAAGGAGAGCGGGGCGATCACGTCGATGGCCCACGCGGACGGGTACATCGAGATCCCCGCGAACACGGACCTGATCGAGAAAGGGGAGAGGGTCCGCGTCGTCCTGTTCTGACCCTCCGGCAGCGGCTCCGGGCTCTGTGCCCGGCTAGTGGTGTGTCAGCTTCAGGTGCGTGTCGAACAAGACTGATGCCATTTCCTTCCCGCAGTGTGGGCACGCGACGAACCCCCGCGCGCCCCGCGAGGGCTTCGCCCGCCTCAGGAAGTCGATCAGGAGTTCCATTTCGATCGCGACCCCCTCGCTCTCCGCGAGGGACCGGTGGCCATGGCCCCGCTCCGCGAGGTAGTCGATGTGGACATCGATTTCCGCGCCCTTCGGGACCGTCGGCTCGCCGTGGGCCTCGATCCGCGTGTGGAATCGCTTCCCACTTTCCAGGGAGCGGACCGCGACGAGGTCGAACGTCTCACGGTACACGCGGTACCCGATCGCCCGGAGCACCGCTTCGGCGGTCGTCGCGTTTACTCGTTTCGGAACGGCCCCTTTCATCCATCGCCTCCGGGGCGCCCACCACCTCGAGGCACGGCACCGCGGTTCCCGGTAAGAACATTGGCCGACTTCTGGACGCCCATCGGCAGTTTCATAGGGACCCCCTTCCATCGGCACGTCGGTCCGTAGGATCAGGAGGTTCCCGGCAATGTGGTCGATCCGAGTTCTCGCAGCGAAAGTGCCGGGAGCCCCGTGAGTCCTTCTCGCGGATTCTCCCGGCACTGTGCGCCTGTTCCGCGAATGCTGTCGTGTGATGCGAAATGCGATGCCCAATACTCCGTATCTCGACGCCACCGTTCGGTGGCGGATCAAGAGCGGGACCCTCGAAGACGAGGAGCCGAACTACCGCTCCCGCGTCGAGGCTGTCCTCCGAGCCGGGCTTGCGACGGAGGTCGTGCGCCCGATCAGCGCAGGCAAGGAAGCGGAGGTTCTCCTCGCGTCGTTGAACGGCGCGCCGATTGCAATCAAGATCTACCGGCTCTACCGAACGTCCCATCGCGGCGGGAGGCCCGTGAAGGCGGACACGATGGGGTGGCGGGCCGCGCACGAGTTCGATATGCTCCTTCAGGCATGGAAGGGTGGCGCGCCGGTGCCGACGCCCGCACGCCGTGCGGAGAACATGATTTCGATGCGATACCTGAGTGACGGAGACGGCCCCGCACCCCGGTTGTCTGATGTTCGCCTCGAGGACCCGCAGCCGATGTTCTCACAGATTCTCGACGGCATCGAGCGCCTCGCGAAGGCCGGTATCGTCCACGGCGATCTGAGCGCGTTCAACATCCTCGTCTGCCGCGAGCGACCATGGTTGATCGATTTTTCGGAAGCGATGCGGGTCGATCGGACGGGAGGCGCGCCATGGGTTCGCCTTACTGAAGCAAGGGGTCAGCTCACCCATGGGCTGACCGCGCTGAACCAATACTTCCGTCGGTACCGCCTCGCAATCGAGGTCGAGCCCTTCGTGTCGCGAGTCGTCGACGCGCTCGACCGGTTCCACGTCCTCCGATGACCCGCGATCGCCGTGGGGCCTAGATGACCTTCGTGATCCGCGCGAGCCGCTCCGCGGCCTCGTGATTCAGCCCCGCGTCCCCGAGAATCGTGTACCGGTCCGTGTGGATTTCGTGCGCGTGGACGAGTGCCTCGACGACCTCTTCGTCCGTGACGCCGAGGGCCCGCGCCGTCGTCGGCGCACCGATCGTAAGGAGCGCGTTCCGCACCTCTTCCCAGTTCCCGCCGTGCAGGTACATCATCATGATCGTCCCGACGCCGCACTGCTCCCCGTGGAGCGCGGGTTTCTTCGCGACTCGGTCGACGGCGTGGGAGAACTTGTGCTCGGACCCGCTCGCGGGGCGGGACGAGCCCGCGATCGACATCGCGACCCCGCTCGACACGAGCGCTTTCGCGACGAACCATGCACTCTCCTCAAGCCGCGGCTTAATCGACGCCGCGTTCTCGATAAGAAGGCGTGCCGCGAGCTCCGATAGGGCGGCGGCGTATGTGGAGTAGTACTCGTTCCGCAGGTTCCGCCCGAGCGCCCAGTCCTTCACGGCGGTGAGGTTCGAGATGATGTCCCCGCACCCGGCCGCGAGGAGGCGGAACGGTGACTCCGCGATGATCCCCGTGTCCATGATCACGGCGATCGGTGTCTGCGCGCCGAAGCTTTGCTTCTGGCCGCCCTTCTCGATCGAGGCCATCGACGACACGACGCCGTCGTGGCTCGCAGCGGTCGGGACGCTCACGAACGGGACTCCCGCCTGGAACGCCGCGAGCTTCGCGACGTCGATCGGCCGCCCGCCGCCGACGCCGAGGGCGAAGTCGAGCTCCTCTCCTGTGATTCGCTCCTTCGCCTCCGTGACGGCCTCCCAGCTCGCGTTCGGAATCAGGAACTCGACGACGCGGATCTTCCGAGCCTGGAGTTGCTGCACGACGCTCTCACCCGCGATCTTCATCGTCGTCGGGTCCGCGACGACGAGCGCGCGCCTCCCGAGCTTCAGGTTCACACACACGTCGCCGACCTGTTTGATCGCGTCGTGGCCGACGGTGACGGAGCGCGGAAGCTCCATTGCCTTCGTCTTCGAGAAGCCGTTGACGTCCGGGGCGGTCAGGCCGTTCCCTCGCGCCGCAGACGAACTTTCTCTCGCTACTTAAAGGTGACCGCCTCGATTCGATTCGCGAAATCGGCGCCCTGCGGTCCCGGCGGAAAACCGCGCGACGGTATCGGAGGGGGAACAGGGTCGAAAACGTTTATATCGCGCCCTCGAAATCTTCGCGGGCGTAATGTCCCTCCTGTTTCTCGCGTCCGTATCCGGAGCCGAGGTCGAGGAGAAGCCCGCGATTCCTCCCGCCGCGGAACAGGAATTCCTGAGGGGTAACGCGCTGTGCGACGCGAAGCGGTACGAGGACGCAATTCCGTGCTACGACCGCGCGATCGAGATGGGCCTGCGGGACCACGTCGTGTGGAACAACAAGGGCGTCGCCCTCGACTCGATCAGCCGCCACGAGGATGCCCTCGCATGCTATGACAGGGCCCTCGCCGTGAAGCCGTCGTACGAAACCGCCTGGTACAATCGGGGAAACGCGTACGCGTACCTCGGCCAGCATGAGCGGGCCGTCGAGTGCTATGACAAGGCTCTCGCTCTGAAGCCGATTTACGGGGTCGCTCTCTACGACAAGGGGCTCGCCCTCACGCAGCTCGGGAAGACGAAGAAGGCGCTCGAATCGTACGAGCGGCTCAGCGAGATTGACGCGACGAACGAAGTCGCGTGGTTCCGGAAGGGCCTGCTCCTCGAGCAGCTCGGCCGCGCCGAGGACGCGATTGAGGCGTATCGGACGGCGACGTCTCTGACGCCGGGCTACGAGGATGCGTGGAACGGTCTCGGGAACGCCCTGTACGCGCTCGAGCGGTACGAGGAGGCGATCGAGAGTTTCGACAAGGTCCTCGCGATCAATGCGAAAAACGAGGAGGCGTGGAACAACAAGGGCTTCACGTTCTTCATGCTCGGGATCCACGACGAGGCGATCCGCTGTTACGATCGCGCCCTCACGATCAACCCGGCGTACAAGCACGCGTGGTACAACAAGGGGTACACGTACCACGGGATCGACCGCCTCGAGGACGCGATCGTGTGCTATCAGAAGGCCCTCGAGATCGACACGGGGGACGAGGTCCTCTGGAACAACCTCGGGAACGCGCACTACAATCTCGGGCGATACGAGGAGTCGATTCCGTACTTCGAGAAGGGGCTCGAGGCAAACCCGAAGTACGAGATCGCGTGGAACAACATCGGAAATGCGCTGAACAAGATGGGACGCCACGCGGAATCCCTGAAGTATCACGACAAGGCCCTCGAGCTCAAGCCGGATTTCGACTACGCGCTGTACGCAAAGGGTCACGCCCTTGGCCAACTCGGAAAGCCCGAGGAAGGCCTCGAGCTCATCACGCAGTCCCTCGAGCTGAACCCGAACTACGACCACGCGTGGATCGCGAAGGCGGAGGTCCTTGCAAGCCTCGGGCGGTACGAGGAGGCGCGGGAGGCCGTGACGAACGCGCTCGTGCTGAACCCGACGTACGACGAGGCGTGGATTTTCCGCGGGAAGATTACCTTCGAGCTCGGCGATCCCGAGGAGGCGCGCCGGTGCTTCGAGGAGGCCCTGCAGTCCTATGCCATCGCGCTCGAGCTCGAGCCCGGAAACGGAGAGGTCCTCCGTCTCCAGGGCGCGCTCCTCGAAGACCTCGAGCGGGACAACGAGGCGCTCGCATCGTACGCGCTCGCGGCGGCGGCCGGCGACGGGCCCGGGATGTCCGCGCAGGTCCGCCTCCTCCTCCGGAAGGGCCCGGTCGATCGAGCCGTCGCTGCCGCGGCGGAGCTTTTCGCGAAAAAGGCGGCCGACCCCGACACTGCGCCCCTGCTCGGCGAGGCCCTCCTGGAGGCTGGCCGGGCGAACGAAGCGATCCCCCTTTTCGAACGCGCGCTCGCCGAGAAGCCTCGTCCCGACGTGCGCCGCGGCCTCGCACGCGCCCTCATGCACGTCAAACGATTCGACGACGCGCTCCGCACTCTCGACCCGGACGATCCGCGGGAGCCCGAGGACCCCCTCCTCCGGGGGACGATCCTGCGTGCTGCGGGCCGACCCGCGGCGGCCGTTGCTGCGTACGACAACGTGATCGCGTCGGGCCGCCATCTTGATGTCGCGTACTTCGAGCGCGGGCGGGCCCTCGCGGACGCGAAGCGGTACCGGGAGGCCCTCGCGAGTTTCGACGCCGCGCTCGGACTCGACGGCACGCGCGCGGAGGTGTGGCAGGAACATGGAGCCGTTGCGCTCGCGATGGGTCGGCCCCGGGTCGCGCTTCGATCCCTCGAACGGGTCACCGATCTCGCGCCCGAGGCTGCGTCCTCGTGGGAGCTGCGGGCGACGGCGCTCGACGCCCTCGGGCGATCCGAGGACGCCGCGCGGTGCCGTGCGCGAATCCGGGGCGGGGGCCCTGGCTGACGTCTCGATCCGTGTCGAAGGGTCGTCGGCATTATCTACCTCGTCGCGCGTCGCCGATGGCGTGCTCCGGATTCATCGGCGGCGCCGACTGCGCCGGAAGGAAATCGCGGCATACTCGGAGGCGATCGCCGCCGCGCTCGGCGTGGACCCGTTCGGCGGTCGAGACGACATCGACCTCGCGGAGGCAGGGGACTGGCGGCTCCTCCTCATGGATAACCAGATCCAGGGGCTCCTCCTCGGCGACCGGCCGTTCCTTTCGATCCGCGGACTCCTCGCGCATCCCGCGCTGAGGCGCTTCGTCACCGTCGATATGGGCGCCGTCCGGTTCATTTACAACGGCGCGGACGCGATGGCCCCCGGGATTACCGACGCGGATCCGTCGATCCAGATCGGCGACCTCGTCTGGGTGCGGGACGAGCGGAACCTCAGACCCCTCGCGATCGGTGAGGCCCTCCTCGCGGGCCCGGAGATGGTCGCCTCGAAGCAGGGGAAGGCCGTGCGGTCGATCCACCATGTCGGTGACCCGCTGTGGAAGCTCGACGAGTCCCCGCAGGAGTGACGTCGTCCCGATGTTCGCGCTCCTCATCGACATCGACGGGACGCTGCTCGAGACGCTCGACGCGATCCTTGAGGCGATGAACCTCGCGCTCGCGGAGCTCCATGAGCCTCCGCTCCAGACGGAGGAGCTACGGCCTCTTATCGGGATGCCCGTGCAGCGGCAGATGAAGCTTCTCCGCGGGATGGAGGGACCCGTCGTCGAGAAGCTCGCGGACCGGTATTATGAGCACTTTCGGGCAATCATCGATCGCGGCGTGCGCCTGTACCCGGGCGTCCCGACCACCCTGGAATCCCTCGCGGGCCGTCGGATCGCGACGGTGTCGACCCGCCGTCGGGACGAGGCCCGCCACATGCTTCGGGTTGCGGGCATCGAGCGCTACTTCACCGCAATCGTGGGCGGGGACGAGGTGTCCCGGCCGAAGCCCCACCCGGACCTCCCGCGATTTGCGGCGAACGCACTCCGCGTGCCGCCCTCGCAGGCCGTCGTCGTCGGCGACAGCCTCGTGGACATCGAGGCGGGCCGCGCGGCCGGTACCTGGACGGTCGCTGCGACGTACGGATATGGAGAGCTCGCGACCCTCCGGGAGGCGAGGCCCCATGCGGAGATTGCGCGATTCTCGGACCTGCCGAGGGCACTCGCGGACCTCGAGGACGAGGGGCGTCACGCCCAGTAGGGCGTCTTCAAGAGCTTGTACGCGGACATCACCGCCGTGACGGCCTCCCCGCATGCCGTGACGATCCGCTTCTCCTTGCTCGGATACCACACTCCGTCCCCACACGCGAAAATGCCGGGTTGCGAGGTGCTCATGTCCGGCTTCACTTTGATGTTCCGGTCCCCCTCGAGCTCAATCCCCCACTTCTCGACCTTCTTCGTGAGGGGCTCGAAGCCGACGTTGATGATGATCGCGTCGACCCGCTTCACGGTCTTGTCGAGGGTTTGATTGTTGTAAATCACCGCGTCGAGCCCGCCGTCCGCGCCCTCGATGCTCACGACCTCCGAATTGTACAGGACCGTCGCGGGCGACTTCAGGACGGCTTCGACGTTCTTCTCCATCGCCCGGAACTCTTGGCGCCGGTGGACGAGGACGACCTCCTTCGCGGGCGCGACGACCTCGAGCACAATCTCGAGCGCGCTATCCCCGCCGCCGACGACGAGCACCCGCTTGTCCTTGAATTCCCGGCGGTCCCGGACGCGGTAATGCACGCCCTTTCCCTCAAACTCCGCCTCGCCGGGGATTCCGAGGCGCCGGGGATTGAACAGGCCGTTCCCGATCGCGAGGATTATCGCGCGTCCCTCGTAGGTGCCCTTGTTCGTCTTCACGAGGAACGAATGCTTCCCGCGCGTGACTCTCTCGACGATCTCGCCTTCGCGGAGCTCGCAGCCGTTCACCCGCGCGTGCTCCACGAGCATCCGCCCGAGGTCCTCCCCCTCGATCGCGATGTAGCTCGGGTAATCGTAGACGGACTTCGTCGGGTACAGCCAGGAGAGCTGGCCGCCCGCTTCCTCCGCTTCAAGAATCAGGGTCGACAGGTTCCGCGTGCGGGCGTAGATTCCCGCTGTGAGACCCGCGGGTCCACCTCCGATCACGATGATGTCGTGGACCATCGGCGGGCGGCACAACGGAACCCCTTTTAAATGTTGTCCCCCCCGTCCAAAATTCCGCCGTGCTCCTTTCTGGCATGATAACAATATTCTGATAATTATATAAATTCGCGAATCCAACGGGCCGGGTCTCTGTAGAGTTCGATACCTTTAAATTCCGGGAGCCAGATGCGCGGCGCAGAAGGGATTGGGATGACCTTCATCAAGAAGCCATTCAAGAAATCTGCCGAAGGGGCGATCGCAGCGGAGGCCGGTTCGTACATTGACCTAGGCGAGCTCGCCCTCGAGGAGGAGGGCATCGCCCTCGGTGAGCCGATCGAACACCTTGTGAAGGTCGCAGAGATCTACCGCTACGAGGACGCGGGGGACCTCACGACCCACGTGTACAACGGGAGCCTCCTGCTTCTCGACTTCACCGCGATTGCGGGCGACGAGCTCGCCGTGAAGCGAGTGACGAACGAGTTCAAGCAGTGCGCCCGCGACTGCGGCGGGGACGTCGCGGTCGTCGCGAAGAACTACCTCCTGGCGACGCCATCCGGAATCAAGATCGACCGGAACAAGATCAAAGGAACGTACTAACCGCTAATCGGCTGCGCAACGAACTTCCGATCCGCGTGCTCGAGCCGGAACCAGTCTCGGCTGTGGTTCGTGTGGCGCATCTTCACGCATCGAATCTGGACCTCGACGCGGCCCGGCGCATCGGTCGAGTACCGGAGCTGAATCGCCCCGTCCGCGAGGAAGTCCTCGTGGTTCGGGAACGGCGTGGAATCGCCCTCGGACTCCGCGATCAGGATCGCCGTCAGGCCGAGGGTCCGGAGGAAGTTGAAGAAATGGAACAGGTCCGTCCGGGGCCGGTCCATGTCCGCGAGCGCGTACAGCGAGTTCACGGGGTCGATCACGACGATCGCGGAGGGATCCTTCTCCTGCCGCCGTACGAGGTAGTCCTTCAGGATCTGGAGCCAGTCGCGCGTCTCGTCCGCGGTCTCGTGCTCCGTCCGGAGCCGGCCGATGTCAACCACGAACTCCTCCTTCGCGTCCATCCCGAGGCGGGCCATCGTCCGAAGCAGGGAGTCCCGTCCCTCCTCGAGGGACACGAACACGCCCCGTACACCTCGGGACCGATTCACGTGGAGCAGGTTCAGTGCGAGGGAGGTCTTCATCGTCCCGCTCGGGCCGCCAACGATCACGACGTGCCCCTTCGGGATCCCGCCCTCGAGCGCCTCGTCAAACCCTTCAATCGCTGTGCGGATCCGATCCTCGCCGGGCTTCCCGCGGCTCGTGAGGGAGTCGACGCGGGACTCGAGCTGTCGAATATGGGACTTCAGGCCCTCGATTTCCTCGAGGAGATGCTCGTCGTATCGGGTCATCGATCTCGTTCCCCGAGTGTCCTCCGCCCCACCCGGTCGCCCCACGACTGCGGTCAAGCAGAAGATATTGCGGCGTGCTCGGCTTAGTCTTTCCGCTTCTCACTCCATGGTTTTTGGACCTGAGAATCATGCCGGACGAGTCCCACGGAACCTATAAATAGAGCGGGCCGCCAATGAAGGAGTCAAGCCCTCAACTGTTGGCGAACCCCCATGGCGATGCGGACGAAGACCGACCAGGGCGCGATGGCGACCCTGACGGTAGAGGATTTGACGCGGGCGATCCGGAATTCGATTGACCGCACAGGGATGAAGGACGAGGAGGCGCGGGCGATGGCCCAGCACGTCCTGAACTTCTTCGGTTACTCTGAGCGGATCATTGACAACGTCCTCGAGCCCGAGGACCGGGATGCGTTCTATATGCTCGAGGACTCCGGGATTCTCACGACGGAGCGCGAGGAGACGACCCTGTACGACGGCCGGGAGTGGCGGATTCACTACTGGATGTTTCGGAAGGATCGGATCGCGGAGCTCGTCGCGGCCCAGAGAGCGAAGGAGGAGGCCGCGCGAGCGGTGAGCGTGTACGACGACGTCCCCGATGACCTCTGGGCGTCCGCGAGCCGAGAGAAGAAGCCGGAGTCGCCCGAGCGCTGAGGCCCTACAGGAACACCTGCTGAAGCGCGCCCTTGTACCGCGAGATCAAGTCGATTCCGAGGCTCAAGGGCAAGTACATCTTGCCCTCCCTAAACGGGAAGGCAGGCCCGAAGCCCTCTACGCGCCGTAGGACCGCCGCTCCGAGCGAGTCCGAGATGTAACAGGAATCCATGAGGTCCGTGGAGAAGTGGACGGCGACCGGGAGGAGGAGGTCGCGGGCTTCCGCCGCGCTGCAATGGGTCGCGACCCGGTCGAGGACGTCCCGGTCGAACGCCCACGGGGTCCCGTCGCGAGCCTTGCACGCGGGCGCGGGTTCATCGCGGAGGGCGTCGAGGCTCTTCTTCTTCGTCACGAGGCCCGCGTTGATCGACGCGTACTCCCGCTCGACCCACTTCTCCATCGGCTCGGGGCGGTCCCTCATCGGGGTTTCCATCCGCCGCGGGGGCATGAGGGTTTCGACCGCAGGCCAGGCGTGGCGGGGCTCACTTCTTGCGGCCGAGGATGGGCGTGGCAAGGAACCGCTCGCCGTCGTGCGTGAGCGCGAGGGACGTGTGGACGTGCCGCATCATCCGCATCTTGACGATTCGGATCCGAAGCTGGACGTCGGTCTCGCTGACCTCTACGTGCCGGAGGTGGAGGATCCCGTCCGCGAGGAAGTCCTCCCCGAATTCCGTGAAGGCGTTCGATCCGATCGGCGTCTCCGCGATGAGGAACGTCGTGAGGCCGAGCTCTTTGAGCGCGGAGAAGAGCTGGAACAGCTCCCGCCGCGGCCTCTCCATGTTCGCGAGCCCGTACATCACCTCGAGGCTGTCGATCGCGAGGATCTCATAGCCGCTCGAGGCGACGGCCTCCTTGACGACCCGCATCAGGATGTCAATCCAGTCCTTCGTGTTTTCCGCGCGCTTCAAGGAGGTCCGGAGGATCCCGAGGTCGAGGACGTACAGCTTCGAGTCCTCGATGAAGTGGAGGCCCATCCGGCGCATCGCGAGGCGGAGGGAATCCGCGCTCTCCTCGAACGTCACGTACAGCCCTTTGTGGCCGAGGTTCGAGTTGTGGTACATGATGTGGAACACGAGGGACGATTTCATCGTCCCCGGCGTGCCCGCGACGAGGACGACGCTCCCCTGCGGGATGCCGCCACCGAGTGCGCTGTCGAGACCCTCCACGTGCGTCTTGAGAAGAGGGAGGTCCGTCTTCATTCTTGATACCTGCGACGAGGGGCTCTCTATAAATGCCCTCCCGCGCGGTTATTTTCAATGATAGCCACGGTAGGACAATTGTTTTTGTAGACCCGCTTCCATGCAGACGCGGTGGCGAGCACGTGACTTCGAAACGGACCGACGCCGCACTCCGGGTCCTCCAGTGGGAGCTCGACGGCCATGGGAACGAGGTCCTGGAGGCGATGCTCGCCCACCCGGACATGAACCTCGCGGAGGCCGTAGTGCTCATCGAGCGGGAAAACCCCGAGTGGACGGAGGACGCGCCCCGGCGGGGGCAACCGGAGGAGGCCCCGGAGGCCCCGACGCGCCGGACCCGCGCGAGCCCCGAGCTCACTGCGCTCCAGCAGGAGTTCGCGACGTTCAAGCACCTCCTGAAGCCTGTGGAGGCCCGCGAAGTCGAGGCCGCTTTCCGCGAGGTCGCGGAGAACGCGGACCCCGAATCCCTCGCGGCCCTCCGACGGCGTGTCCGGATTCTCGCGCTCCAGGCCGCGTTCTGGCGGGAGCTCGCAGGACCCGCGAAGCCGATGAACGCGCTCGGCCTCATCGTCCTCCAGATGGACGGGTCCATCCTCGCGAAAAGCGGGGCGACGGAGTACCTCGGCGAGGAAGATGTGTTCCGGACGGTCCGGGCCCAGCTTACCCGCGGTGACCGGGGCGTGTACGTGATGCATCTCCCCGTTGGCCGGCTCATCATCGCCCGTGGCAAGTCCGTCGCGATCGCGACCCTGTTCCGCCACGCGCCGGGGAAGGAGGTCGTGAGCGTGCTCGAGCGGACCGTGACCGCGATCGAGGAGAACTCCGCCGCCGCGGACCGGACGTTTCGAAACGTCGCGCTCGCGGGCCGCTACGCGGAGGCGCTCCTCAAGCTCGTGCAGCGCGTCGCGGGCTGATCGTTACTCCGAGATCGGCCGCGTGATCGTGAACGAGCCGTTGTTTTGCATGAGCGCGAAGTACCCCTGCTCGTGCTTCGCCCGCCGCATCTTCACGCACCGGACCCGGAGCTGGACGTCCGTCTCCCCCATCTCGAAGTGCCGCATGACCAGCACCCCGTCCGCGAGGAACTCCTCGTCGTACCGGGAGAGGCGCCCGTTCTCCCCGCTCGGCACCTCGGAGATCAGGAACGTCGTCGCGTCGAGGGAGCGCAGGAACCCGAAGAAGTGGAACAACTCCCGCCGCGGGTTCTCCATCCGGTAGAGCGAGTACAGCGCCGCGAGGCTGTCGACCGCGACGAGGTCGAACTTGTTCACCTTCACGCGCTGCTCGATGTACCTCGTGAGAACTTCGAGCCAGTTCTTGCTCGTCTCCTCCTCCTTGTGCTCGAGCCGGATTTTCGAGACGTCGAGGAGGTACAGCTCCATGTCATCGAGGTTCTGCATCCCGAGGTCCGCCATCGCACCCTTGACATCCTCGTAGTTCTCCTCGAGGGAGATGTACAGCCCTTTCGCCCCGTGCTTCACATTGTTGTAGAGAATCGAGAACGTGAGAGTCGTCTTCATCGTGCCGGGCGTGCCCGTGATGAGGATGACGTGTCCCTTCGGGATCCCGCCTCCGAGGGCTTCGTCGAAGCCTTGGATGAACGTCTTCACGCGGTCCATGGAGTGCTCCATCGGACCCATCAAGACGGTATATCTCGGTAGCGCGGAGGTTATCAGGGCCGGTAATCGCGCTCCCGTGATCCGCGCCGTTTTTCGTAAGATGTTTCGGGCCGCAGGTGCGGCCACGAACCTTTATCGAGTCGCGCCGATGCGGTCGGCGCCATGGCTCTCGAGGAGATTGCGCTCGCGTTCTGGTTTCTCCTCCCCGCTTACGCGGCGAACCCGGTGGCCGTCGTCTTCGGTGGCGGCACGCCGATCGACTTCGGGCGCTCTCTCCGGGACGGCCACCGCGTCCTCGGCGATGGCAAGACATGGCGCGGTCTCGCGGGCGGCGTCGCATCGGGCCTCTTGCTGGGAATTCTGCTGACGCTCCTCGGATCGTTTCTCTCGCCCCGCCTCGCGTTTGGCGATTGGCCCGGCGTGCTCCCTGTGCTCGTGATCCTCCCCGTCGGCGCGCTCCTCGGGGACCTCGCGGGCGCGTTCGTGAAGCGCCGCCTCGGAAAGGCGCGCGGTGAAAGGGCTCCCGGCCTCGACCAGTACGACTTCCTTCTCGGGACGTTCCTCTTCCTGCTGTTGCTCGAGCGGGACTGGTGGCTCCTGCGCTACTGGACCGGCGATGCGATCTTCGGCCTCGCGTTCATTATCTTGATTACGCCCGCGCTCCATCGGGTCGTGAACGTGATCGGGTATCGCTGGGGGCACAAGCGTGAGCCGTGGTGAG
>DATESQ010000119.1:0-10732 GCA_035283985.1 Thermoplasmata archaeon
ATTTTGCTACGAAATGTATTTATGGCCGCATCCCGTTCGGTCTCCCGAAGTGACGAGGTCCGATCCCGTGATCCAGAAGCCGGAGAAGAGCCAGTTCAACATCCGCGTGGAGACGGACCTTCTCGAGCGGTACCGCGAGTACTGCGACCGCCACGGCCTCGACCCGGTCGGCCAGATCATTATCTTCATGAAGCGGGTCGTCGCGGCGGAGTACGACTTCCAGGTCAAGCTGTGGGACGCCCTCCGCACGGAAGCGGAATAGTCACCCGACAGATTGGACGCGATCGAAGCGACGGCGCAGGGATGCGAGCTCTTGGGGCCGGACAGCCTTCGGCGCGATGGATGCGAGCAAGAGCCCGTTGCGGACCGCGACGTTGTCGATGAGCGCCTTTACGAAGTCGAGGACGACGGGGAACGAGGCGACGAGGAAGAGCTGCTCCACGTCCGCGACGTAGACGACGGGGTGGGGCCGGTCCTTCATCAGCGACGTCGCGATCTTCCCCGCGTCGAGGTCGATCGCGGCAGGTCGTTCCGTGCCTCCAACGACTTCACCGGATCCTCCAATCCAGACGATGGGCGTCGGGACCGCCAGCTTCGGCCGCACGCGCACCGGGTTCTTCGTCGTCACGAGGACGCCGCGGTCCTTCGGAGCGATCGACTCGTAGATCGAAAACGCCGCGTCCGGGTCGCCCTCGAGGAGGACCGCACCCGTGTCCGGGACGAGCGGCTCGAGGAACGAGACCGACGGCGCGACTTCGCGGACCTCGTCGAAGAGCCCGCTCAGGAGGGTCCGCTGTCCCTCGGAGAGCGCGTCCGGATCCGTCGTCGCGATCACGGTCGAACCCTGGGCGGTCCCGAGGTTCGTGACCCGACGCAGGAGCCGGGCGACGGCCTCGAACCCGTTCGTCCGAATGAAGAGATCGACGTCGTCGATGAGGACGACCGTGGCGGGGTTCCCCTTCATGAACCGCGCAATCGTCTGGAACAGCTCGAACTCCAAGCTTTTCGGCGGGACCGCGAACTCCTCGTTTGAGAGGTTCGTGACCCACACGATCGGCGTGCGCTCGAGGCCGTACCGGCTCTGGACCTTCGCGGGATGCACGCCGGTGGTACAGAGGCCCGGCGTCACCGCGACGAGCTCGCGGAACGCCTGGAACGCGGGATCTCGGTCTCGGGAGAAGATCAGGTACGATGGGCCCGACAGGAGGGCGAACCGGCTCGCGAGCGGGGTCCGCTCCGTGACCGCTTGGACCTCGAGGAAGTGGAGCCGGACCTGGGAGTACGCCGCGACGACCGCGACGCCGAGCGTGTAGATCGACCCGAGCCCGAGGGGCGCGGGGTCCCGTGTGTAGAGGGGCCAGAACACCTCCGTCGCGGACCCGAGAACCGTCGCGGCCGCGAGGACAAGGATCACGAAGCGGCTCCGGCGGCGAAAGTCCGGGGACGCGCTTCGGGCGTACGACCAGAGCATCGCGGCGAGAGTGAAGGCGAACCACGCCTCGTACCAGATCGCGAGGGGGGGGTACCATGGCCCGAGCCGAGCGGCGGTGCCGAAGACGGTGTCTGCGAGCCCGGTGACGACACCGTCCGTGAGGACGGCGAGCGGCGCGACGACGAAGGACGCGGCGTACACGAGGGGGATCTGCCACGGGCGCGATCGGAGGGGACGCCCCGTCGCGAAGTTCAGGACGAAGTGAAGGAACGTGCCCGAGGTGAACGCGATCGCGACCCACTCGAGCCGGGCCCATGCGACGAGGACGGCCGGGTCCGCGATCGGGGAGAGCCGGAGGACGGCCTCGGAGAGGTCCCACACGGCGAACGCCGCCATGAGGTACACGAAGGGCATGCTCGACGCGGTCCTCGGCCCGCGGAACGCGACGTAGAGAGCGAGGCCCCCCGTCGCGACGAGGCTCGCCGCCGACACGAAGCCCCAGACCGTCATCGGCCCTCCGCCTCAGTCCGCAACGATCTCAAACCGCCCCTTCTGGACGAGAAGGGGATAGTAATCCATGTCGTGCTCCACGCCCCGCATCTTCAGGACTCCGAGGAACCGGCGGACGGAGGTCGTGAGTCCGACCTCGACCTCCTTCACGCGAAGGTGGATGATCCCGTCCGAGAGGAACTCCTCGACCGCGTACTGCCCGAACGTCCGGCGATCGCCGGGCATCTCGGAGATCAGGAACGTCGTCGCCTCGAGGTCCCGGACCTCCTCGAAGAATTGGAAGATCTCGTTCCGCGGGTTCTCGAACGGCGTGAGCGCGTAGAGCGCGTCGAGGGAGTCGATTGCGAGGAGGTCGACGCCGAGCTCCGTCTTGTACCGCGCGAGCTGTTGTCGCAACCCGAGGAGCCAGTGCGGGCGGTTCGACATCCCCTCGAGCTCGCGGCGGAGCGCACGGACGTCGATCACGTTCAGCGTCTTCGCCTTCGCGGGATCGAGCCCGAAGCCCGCGACGTGTGCGAGGAGGGCCTTTCGGGACTGCTCCATTGAGAGGTATAGACACGCCACATTCCGGTCCCGGGCCTCGTGCCATAGGATCCGGTACACGAGCGTGGATTTGAGGCTCCCGGACGGCCCCGCGACGAGGACGATGTGGCCCTTCGGGATCCCGCCGCCGAGGCGCTCGTCGAGGCCGCCGACGTACGTTGGTACCCTCTCGTCCCCCTCGTTCGACACCGTCAACCGCCACCTCTGGCTAGGCGCTCGGAGAAGCGATTCTCACATCGGCCCGAGATTATAATAACGTTCCCCCGGACACGTCCATGCCAGACGGTTCGCGCGGGAACAAACATCTATGTCCCTCCGCGTGCGTGCCGCGGTCGGATGATGGGGACCGTTGTTGTTGGCCTCCAGTTTGGGGACGAGGGTAAGGGCAAGGTGATCGACTACCTCGCGGAGCGCGCGGACGTCGTCGTCCGGTTCCAGGGCGGGGCGAACGCGGGGCACACCGTGCAGGTCGGCGAGGAGCTGTACGCGTTCCACCTCGTGCCGAGCGGGATCCTTCGGTCCAAAACGATGAACGTAATCGGGAACGGCGTCGTCGTCGATCCGGGCGTGTTGCTCCAGGAGCTCGAGGATCTCCGGAAGCGAGGGCACCCCGCGGAGAACCTCCGGATTAGCGACCGCGCGCACCTCGTGATGCCATATCATAAAGTCCAAGACCGGCTCGAGGAAGACCTCAAGGGCAAGCTGAAGGCGGGGACGACGGGCCGCGGGATCGGGCCGTGCTACCAGGACAAGGTCGGACGGTTCGGGATCCGGATGGTGGACCTCCTGGACCCGACCGTGTTGAAGGACAAGCTCGAGACGATCGTTCCGATCAAGCAGCGGCTCCTCCAGGCGTACGGGAGCCACGAAATTCTGAATCTGAACGCGATCTTTCAGGAGTACGCGAAGTACGGCGAGCGTCTCGGGCCGTACGTGACGGATACGTCGATCCTCCTCGACCGCGAGCTCGGCGCCGGGAAGCGCGTCCTTTTCGAGGGGGCCCACGGCACGGGCCTCGACATCGACCACGGCGTGTTCCCGTTCGGTGTGAGCTCAAACGTCGTCGCAGCCGCCGCGGCGGTCGGCGCGGGGGTCCGGCCCCAGGCGATCACTCAGGTCGTCGGCGTTGCGAAGGCGTTCACGTCCCGCGTCGGAACCGGGCCCGTCCCGACGGAACTCCACGACGCGACCGCGGAGCACCTCCGGGAGAAGGGCGGCGGGGAGTACGGCACGACGACGCACCGGCCGCGGCGGATCGGCTGGCTCGACCTCGTGATGCTCCGGATGGCGGCCCGAGTGAACGGACTCACGGGCCTCGCGGTCACGAAGCTCGACGTCCTCGGCGGTCTCACGAAGATCAAAGTGTGCACCGCGTACGCGTTCGCGGACGAGCGGATCGAGGACTTCCCCGCCGACATGCGCCTCCTCTCGAAGGTGAAGCCTGTGTACGAGGAATTCCACGGATGGCCGGACCTCACCGGGAAGGAGTGGCAGGGCCTCGCGCGAAAGGGCTACGACGCGCTCCCGGGCACGGTCCGGGCGTACCTCGAGATGATCTCGGAGACCCTGCACGCGCCGCTCCGGCTCGTCTCGGTCGGGCGTTCAAGGGACGCGACGATCGACCTGCAATCCGTGGACGCCTAGGGCCGGAGGACGCTTCACGCGAGCATGATGTGGGCGATGCCGAGTCCGAAGAGGGAGGCCGTCGCCGCAATATGGAAGATCTTCCAAAGCCGGAAGGGCTGGCGCATTGCGGAGAGGTGTTTCCACAGGTACCGACCGAATACCCCGCTCGCCGTCACCACGACGAGGACCCACGTGGTCAACGCCCCGAATCCGTTGGCGAAGGGATCCGCATTCGGGATCCGGAACGGGAACCCAGAGTGGAGGAGGCCCGCCACGACGCCCGTCACGCTCACGGCGATGTGGATGTTGAGCCAGAGGCTCGCGCCTCCCATCTTCCCGACGAGCGACGTCATGCCAACCCGCTTCACGATCGTGTAGAACTGGGCAGCGGTGAGGGCGAGGGCGCTTGCGTACGCGAGGAACATCCCCGCGAGGGAGCCGCCCCGCCAACCCCTCACCCCGTCGCTGATCGACCGCTGCCAGTCCCGTGGCAAGAAGAACACGAGGACGAGGGACACGAGAATCGCAATGACGATGACGTTGAAGAGGAGCTGCTTCCGCGCAATCGTCAAGCGACGACGCGGGTAGACAACCTCACTTGCCACGGTTCGCCTCCTTCGGCGAAAACGGACGTGTCTTTTCGGACGCCCGCTGCGCGAGGCGGCCGATCCCGTCCCGCACCCCGAATCCCGCGATGAACGCCGTGCCCCCGACCAGGACAAGCAGCATGACGGCCCGCAGCTGATCGGACTTGAGGGACTCCTCGAGGTCCCCCGCGAACCCGGACGCGTCCTTCCGCGGGGCCGTGAGTGCGACCCCCATGATCGCAATCACAATCGCTGCGACCAGGATCCCCACGGTCAACGCAACCAACCGACGCAACCGCATGGGCCCACCTCCGATCGACTCCCGCCCGCGAAACCCAGGTCGTGGGCGCGCCAGAAGGGATGCGCCGGGCGGGTTTGGTCATTGTGAGCAAATTATCACCTTCTCGGATCTGATTCTCAAAACGGCCGAGGCTCGCGGAGATTTTCGCGACGCAGGCCGAGAAATCGCTCTTTGACGCTTAACGGCTTCGCAGGTCCGTCGTGGATTCGTGGATCCGACGGGCAGTCGCCGCAAAGGACCCGATTTGTCCCTTCAGTGCGCACGCCTGGCAGACTGTCCCTGCCGACGGTTCGCCGCACGACACGCATTCCTGCACATCCGGACCGAGGGATCCACTCTGGAGCAGGGGGCGCATGCGGTCATACCCGCGCACGATCGCATGACGGGTTCCCGGCGCGTCCGCCTCGAGGCGGTTCACGATCTCGCGGAACTTCCCTCGCTGCGCCCGCTCGGCGTTCGGACACGTCGCGTCGTGGAACTTGATTCCACGGAGCATCGCGTATAGATACACTTCCTTCTCGGGTATGAGTCGGAGCGGTTGGAGGCGGGGAACGAGCCCCGGCTGCACGTGCTCGTGCGGCCCGAGGCGAGCGAGTCTTTCGACGTCCCCCCTCGCGATATTCATGAGAATGGACTGAGCCGTGTCGTCGAGGTTCAGTCCCGTCGCGAGGTGGTCCGCGCCGACATCTTTCGCGGCCCGGTTCAGGGCCTGCCGGCGGAATACGCCGCAGTAGCTGCACGGGATCGTGAGCGGGTCCATCGCGACGATCTGGTCCATCGTCCGGCCGACGGTGTCTTCGATACGGGCGACTTGGTGCTCGATTCCGACAGACTTGCAAAGATTCGATGCGAAGACGACGCCCTCCGGGCGGTACGACGCGATCCCCTCATCGATCGTGATCGCCACGAGCTCGATGTCCGTGCGCGGTGAGAGAATGTCATGGAGGAGTACCGTGGCGACGCTGCTGTCCTTTCCTCCGGAAAGGCCGATGGCGATTCTCTCGCCGCCTCGCAGGTCGACCTGCTGGCGGAGCTCGTGTCGGACCCGACGCTCGAGGAACGCGATGAAGTGGTCGCGGCAGAGATGCTGCCCGCTGTACCGGATCAGGGTGGCGGCGGTTGAGTCGCACTTCGAGCACAGCATTGGTTCCCGCCATTCCAGAGCGATGTTATAGGCTTGGCGGGCAACGAGCCAGAAAGTGCAAGGGACGATCTCGAGGAATCTCGGTGAACATCCTGTCACCTCTACGGACCAAGCTGCCCACGTGTTTTATGCTTCCACGGCCGTTCACGCTCCGGAGTGGATCGCGTGGCCGACATCAATCAGATCGGAATCCTCCTCCTGGGCGTCCTTCTTGGGTGGCTCGTAATGTTCGCCGTGCGACGGAACCGTGTCCAGTGGGGCGCATTCGGGACCCTCATCGCCGTGATCTTCGGCGTCGGGATGCTCGGCTTCCTCTACCGCAATGAACTCCTCGCATACTATGCGATCGGCGCGTTCGTCGGTTTCTTCGCGAACGTGATCATCCGGGCCGTCGGCACCGCGATCGGAGGCAAGGCGGGAGAGAGCCTCCTCGAGATTGCCGCGTATCGGAGGCGGGAGGGCAAGCGGTGAGTTGGGACCGCATCCGCGCGGCCAGGGAAAAGTTTGAAAAGTTCCTTCTTTCGAGGGCGAATGTCGTTGGCGTCGGCGTCGGGAAGAAAACGGTTCGCGGGAAGGAGACCGACGAGAGCGCGGTAATCGTTTTCGTCGAGCGGAAGCTCCCGGAGTCCCAGCTCAGGAAGAAGGATATCGTACCGAAGACGGTCGACGAGGTGAAGACGGATGTCGTGGAGACCGGGAAGCTGAAGGCTCTCTCCGCAGGTCCGCCGGCCGAAAAGAGCCGCACGGACCGATGGCGCCCCGCGCCCGGCGGCGTGAGCCTCGCCCACTACAAGGTCACGGCGGGAACCCTCGGAGGGATCGTCCGCCGAGGCGAGGACCGGTTCGTCCTCTCGAACAACCACGTCCTCGCGAACGAAAACGACGCGCGCCCCGGAGATTCGATCCTGCAGCCCGCGCCCGCGGACCGTGGCGGTCCCAAGGATGACATCGCGAAGTTGGAGCGATTCATCGAGATCCAGTTCGATCCTCCGGATTCGGCCTCCTTCCTTCAGAGGCTGACGATCCGACTCGGAATTCGACCCGCCATCCTCGAAGGCGTGGAAAATTTCGTCGATGCAGCGATTGCACGGCCCCTTCGCGACGAACTCGTCGACGACGCGATCCTTGGCCTCGGCCGACCGTCGGGAATGGGTGAGGTGGGGGCGGGCGAGAGCGTGAAGAAGAGCGGACGAACGACGGGGTTGACGCAGGGCCGCGTGCTCGCCACGGAGGCGACGGTCCAAGTCCACTACGGGCGCCTCACCGCGACGTTCGCGGATCAGGTCGTGGCGGGCCCGATGTCCCGCGGCGGGGACAGCGGCTCCCTTGTTCTGAACCGCCGCAACGAGGTCGTCGGTCTTCTGTTCGCAGGAAGCGACACCGCCACGATTTGGAACCGCTCGCGGCGCGTCGCGGACGCGCTCGGGGTCGAGTTCTGACAAGGCGGGCGCCACTTTCGCGGCTCCCCCTCGCAAAGGCTATTATAGAATCGGTCGATTTCGAGCGGCCTTCGCGGGGGAGCCATGCAGGATATCTGGGTCGAGAAGTACCGCCCGAAGACCCTCGAGGACGTCGTCGGGCAGAACGAGATCGTGGCCCGGCTGAAGGCCTACGTCCGGGCGAAGAATCTCCCGCATCTTCTGTTCGCAGGCCCCGCAGGGACGGGCAAGACGACGTGCGCGATCGCCCTCGCGCGCGAGTTGTTTGGTGACAACTGGCACGCAAACTTCGCCGAAACGAACGCGAGCAGCGAGCGGGGGATAGACACGATCCGCGTGAAGATCAAGGACCTCGCCCGCACGGCCCCAATCGGCGAAGCGGGGTTCAAGATCATCTTCCTCGACGAGGCGGACTCGCTCACCTCCGACGCGCAGGCCGCCCTTCGACGCACGATGGAGACGTACACACGTACCGCCCGGTTCATCCTGAGCGCGAACTACAGCTCGCGGATCATCGAGCCAATCCAGTCCCGCACGGCCGTGTTCCGGTTCCGACCTCTCAAGCCGGAGGCGGTCGAGGAATACCTGACGAAGATCGCGAAGGCGGAGAAGCTGAAGATCACGAAGCCGGGGATGGACGCCCTCGTGTACATCGCGTCGGGCGACATGCGCCGCGCGGTGAACTCGCTCCAAGTCGCGGCCTCCGTGAGCGCGACGATCGACGAGGACTCTCTCTACAAAGCCGCGAGCGCGGCCCGGCCGGACCTCGTGAAGAAGCTCATCGAGACGTCCCTGAGCGGGGACTTCATCAAGGCCCGCGACGCGCTCGACAACCTCCTGATCGAGTACGGCCTCTCGGGCGAGGACGTCGTACGGCAGATCCACCGGACCGTGTTCGACCTCAACATCCCGGACGAGTTGAAGGTCCGCCTCATCGACCGGGTCGGCGAGGCGGAGTTCCGACTCGTCGAGGGGAGCAACGAGCGGATCCAGCTCGAGGCACTCCTCGCGCACTTCGTTCTCGTCGGACAGGAAATCAGAAAGAAGTGAGCGGGAACCTTCTCTCGAGGGCGTCCCATGCGGAGCGGTCCCGCGGGCACACCGAGAGGATACGGGCGAGCGCGGGGAGCGCGTCCGGCGTGGGCGGGCGGTGGACGAGCACCTCGTCCGCCACGGCACTTGCCAGCTCCACGTTGTGCCCCGAAGCGGGCGCGTCCCGGCACGCGTCGTATCCGAGCATCGCGACGAGCGTGGCCGGCGGATATCCCTTCGAGACGTACCCGCGCGTTCTCGCGCTCGCCTCTTCCGAGGCCCGGGACTCGATCGCGGCTCGGATCCCGCTCCGGAGTCCGGCCTCGTCGCCCGAGGACATCACCGTCGGCGCGCCGACGGGACGTTTCTGCGCTTGCAGGAGGAGGCAGGCTTGGACGAGGGGGAACAGGCGCGTGTGGGTCTTCGAGAATCGCAGAACCCACCGGGCGGTGTCCGTGTAGAGGAACGCATGAAGAGCGGGGAGGTCGTACAGGTTCGCGCTGCTCAACCGCGCCGCGGCTTCCTCGACCGCTATCGAAGCAACACCGTCGAGGCTGAGCCCGCGCTTCAGGGATTCGATCACCTGCCGCGCGCACGCCTCTGGGGACGCCCCCCGCATCGCCGCCCGGAGGGCGGACCGATCCGCGTCGTCCGGAGGGACCGCGTTTCCCGCCACGGCTTCGAGGTCGAGCTTTTCCTTCCCGAGGACCGCCAGGAACGTCTCGTACGACGCGCGTTCCCGGATTCCGCCCGCGACGAACCGCACGGCGGGCGCCATGATGACGTTCCCGGCCCGCCATCCGAGTGCGCGGGCGAGCTGCCAAGCGGCGACCGAGAACAGGAGCTTGTGACCGCCCGCGACCATGTCCTCCGCCGCGACGCGGAAGAGGGCGTCCCCCGCCATCACTCGCTCCTTTCCCTCTTGGAGGAGGCCCGCATAGACGGACACTCCGTCCTGGGAGGCCCCGGCCCGGACGGCGTACTCGAAGGACCGGCTGAGGTGGCTGATCTCCCCGGCGATCTTGAGGGGTCTCCGTTGCTCCCCCTTCGCGAGCTTTCGCTCCGCCGCCATGGCCGCAACGGCCTCGATGATCGGCACGGGCTGCGCGATGGGCGGGAGATGTCGTGCGAGGCGCACCGCCGCGGACGCCATCATGACCCCGTGGGGCGGAAACTCCGGCGAGACGTCGACGCTCTCCCCGTACGCGAGTGCGGCCGCGCGAGCGACTTCGAGCCATGGCGTGCCCGCCTCGAGGGTACCGATCGCGGCCCGCCGCGCGCCGTCGGGGTCCTGCCCGCGGACCGCCGCACGGACCTCGTCGGTGGACATGCGGCGGCCGATGGATGGCGATGAGAAAAAGGTTCGTCTGTCCGCGAATCACACTCGCGCAACGGGAGGACGGAGTGCATAACGCACGCCGGCCCTCGAACCCTCGATGCAAAACCATCTTATCCGAGGTGTCGTGTCCCAATTCGAGGAGCGGACACCGTGTCGTTGCGGCTGAAGTTCTGGAAGCAGGAGGAGGCGGACGCGGCCTCGGACGAGATGCACGCGCGCCCTGGGCTCCTCGCGGACTTCATCCTCGGGAGCCAGGACGGGCTCGTGAACGTCCTCGGCGTGATCCTCGGGGCCGCAATCGCGTCCGTGGCGACGTCGGATTCTCTCCGGATCGTCCTCGCGGTCGGCCTTGCGGCGACCTTCGCGGAGTCGATCTCGATGGGCGCCGTCGCGTACACGTCGACCCTCGCGCGGCGGGACCACTATCTCAGCGAGGTCGAGCGGGAGAAGCAGGAGATGGTCGATCTCCCCGATGTCGAGCGTCAGGAGGTCCGGGAGATCCTCGAACGGTGGGAGTTCCAGGGCGACGAACTCGAGAGCATGCTCGACAAGATCACGTCGAAGCCGAAGGCGTGGCTCGAGCTCATGATGGCGCACGAGCTGAACCTTGCACCCGTGGACAGATCCCAGGCGCGGAGGAGCGCGGTCCTTGTCGGGATCGCAGCGCTCATCGGGTCCCTCATCCCGCTGTCTCCGTTCCTCGTCACGAGGAGCAACATCCTCCTGGGGATTGTCGGCTCGCTGATCGTGAGCGCGATCACGTTGTTCGTGATCGGCTG
>DATESQ010000120.1:0-9377 GCA_035283985.1 Thermoplasmata archaeon
CCCCAGCAATGCGAACCCGCGCAGGAAGTCCAGCGAGGAGATGCGGGCCATGGCTGGTGCCACCGGCAGCGAGTTGGCGGACATGTACCCTGACTAGCTCCCCGCGGGGACAAAACGTCGTGCATGCCGCGGCGCCCGCCAAACGTCAAAGGACCGCTGCGCGTGTCCGTTTCCCGGCGCTCCTCCCCGAGCCGGATTTCTTCTGGGCTGCGAACGTAGTAGTAGCCCTTGAACAGCGGCAGGAGGTAGCTTTCCCTGCGAAGGTGGCGCGTCACGTGTTCCGGCTTGCGGTCGAGGCGGCGCGCAAGCTCTGCCAGGTCGTGGCTCGTGACAATCTCCCGCTTGGCTCGGGCAAGGACCTCCCAGATGACGGCGCTGGATTCCATAGTATTGGAGGACATGTTACGTCCTTTAGTGATATGAGCCTACCGGCTAGGAGACCGAGTCCGCCACCAACCCATTTGCAACAGGCCGGAACTTAGGTGCCGACCAACCTCCGTTGCAACAGAACCCTCAGGGATAGGCCACGGGCTCTCCCGACACGGGCGCTGCGCACGTCCGTCAAGGGTCAGGGCGACGCGCTGACAGGCGGCGCCTCATCCCGGCGAGTCGCCGTTCGCCCGAGAAGGCTTCCCCACTGCCCGACGGCCTTCACGACGTCATGCGCGCTGAGGACGCCAACGATCTGCCGGCCGTTGAACACGGCGAGGTGCCGGAGGTTCCCGCGCTTCATGAGACGCGCGGCGTACGCGAGGGGCACGCCCGGCGTCACGACGACGAGGGGCGCGACCGCGGTTTCGCGGACCAGCGTGGTTACGGGATCTTGGTTCCGGGCAATCGCGTCGACGATGTCCGTCGACGTGATGATCCCGAATGGCTCCTCCTTCCCCTCGGGCCGGACGATCAGGCTATTCACCCGCGCGTCCGCCATCCGTTTCGCGGCGGCTTGCAGGTTCGCGTCCTCCTCGATCTCGAGGACGTCCGTGGACATCGCGTCGCGGACCTTCACGATCTGTGCCATTGACTAACAATAGCGCGATGTCCGGAGAAAGCTCCTCGGTGCGTACAGTACGTTCTGAAGAAAGGACCGAGAGAAATCCCCGGGACCACGACGACTAGAGAGCGACGGGCGATAGTTCTATATCCGCGGGTCAGGTGAACAGACCGTGAAGGACCTGCTTCATGAAGTCGCGGACGCGGTCCAGGCCTCGATCCACGAGCGGATTGATGATCCGTCCGAGGTCGTCGGCATGGGGGCGGACGGCACGCCGACGCAGAAGATCGACGCCATCGCGGAGCAGGCCGTGTTCCGGCTCCTCGAGTCCCGCGGCCTCCATTACACGGTCGTGAGCGAGGAGGCGGGGCGCGTTGAGGCTGAGGGAGAATGGACCCTCGTTCTCGATCCGATCGACGGAACCCACAACGCGATCCGCGGTGTGCCGGCATACGCCGTCTCCGTGGCCGCGTGCCGACGGGCCCCGAACGGCAAGCGGGAGCGGCTCTCGGACGTCACTTCGGGCCTTGTCCGGGACCTCGTGAGCGGTCACACGTATTACGCGGAGCGAGATGGAGGAGCGACATTGAACGGCCAGCCAATCCGGGTGCGCCGACCCTATCGGCCGAACGACACTGTGTTCGACGTGTACCTCGGCGAAAAGGCGCACCCGAGAGGCTCGGAGGTCGCGAGGATCGCGCGGCGGGTCCGGAACCTCGGTGCGGCGTCCCTCGACCTGTGCCTCGTCGCGCGGGGCGCGGTGGACCTTTATTATCTCCATAGTACTGAGGTCGGCCACGAGCTGCGGGCCATGGACATCGCCGCGGGAACCTTGGTCGTGCGCGAGGCCGGCGGAAACGTCGTCGACCTCGACGGCCGGCCCCTCGACATGCCGATGGACCCCAAGTCCCGGTCGAACGTAATCGCGTACGGGGACGAGCAGGTCCTGGAGCTGATCCGATGAGAATCGGCCTCACCGCGAACCCGAGGATCCCGGGAACCGCGGACCTCTGTACCCGGATTCTGAAGAAAATTGGCACGACGCATGAGGTCCTCCTCGAACAGGAGATCGCGAAAACGCTCGGGAACCCCGGGCATCTCCTCCGGGACATCAAGGTCGACCTCATCCTCGCGGTCGGCGGCGACGGGACGATCCTGCGCGCATTCCAGCTCAACGACGCCGAGGTCCTCGGAATCAACAGCGGGTCCCTCGGCTTTCTCGCGGAAATCTACGGAGCCGAAGTCGACGCGTACCTTGCGAGGGTGCTCCAAGGGGACTACCGAATCCAGGAGCGGATGCGGCTCCGTGTGGAGGTCAACGGACGGCGCCTCCCAGACTGCCTGAACGAAGCCGTCGTGCACACGGCGCAAATCTCGAAGATCCGCGCGTTCGAGATCCGCGTCGACGGCCAGGTCGCGGAGAATGTGCGGGCCGATGGAGTGATCCTGGCGACGCCTACGGGTTCCACGTCGTACGCGATGTCCGCAGGCGGGCCGATTGTCGACCCACGCGTCGATGCAATCATCGTCGCCATAATCGCACCGTTCAAGCCGTCCGCGCGACCGATCGTGTTCCCGCCGGCGAGCTGGGTCGAAGTGAAGCTCGCGAAACCGAAAGAATGCCTCCTCGTGCTCGACGGCCAGCAGGAGGTCCCGCTCCAGGGGACGGAAGACATCCGCGTGACCCGGAGCGAGCGGCCCGCGCGGTTCATCCGATTCCGCGACGACTTCTACCAGAGGATTGAACAGAAGCTCGCGAAACCGTGAGAGCATGGCGCTGTTCCAGCGACCAACGGCGATCCGCCGGAAGACGCTCCGGATGATCCGCGAGGCCTCGAAGGACGCGTACCCGAATGAGTTCGGCGCGATCCTCCGCGCGGAGAGCGGCGTGATCACGGAACTCCTCCTTGTGCCGGGGACGATCGGCGGGAAGCGGCACGCAATCTTCCAGCTCCACATGCTCCCGCCGGACTTCTCCGTCGTCGGCACGGTCCACTCCCATCCGAGCGGCGTGTTCGAGCCATCGGACGAGGACCTCCACCTGTTCAGCAAGTTCGGCGGGGTCCACATCGTCGTCGGCTATCCGTACCGCGAGACGACGTGGGGCGCATGGGACCACGCCGGGCGGCCCGTCACCTTGGAGGTCGTCCCCTAGGCCGCAGCGCGTCGAGCCTCGACCGCGTCCCGGTACACCTGCTCAATCCGATCCGTGATGAGCTCGATTGAGTAGTTCCGCTCCGCCGTCTCCCGCCCGCGGCGGCCCATCGCCGCGCGCTGCGCATCGTCCGCGAGGAGAGCACGGATCTTCAGGGCGAGATCCTCGGGGTTCACGGGATCCGCGAGGAGCCCCTCCACGCCGTCCTGGATCACCTCTCGCACGCCCGGGATGTCGCTCAAGACGACCGCCTTCCCAGAAGCCATCGCCTCGAGCGCGACGATGCCGAACGCCTCGAGGCGCGACACGGAGGGAAGGACGAACAGATCGCACGCGGCGTAGTACGTGGACAGTCGGTCCGGGAGCGCGGGTCCTGGGAACCGCACGCGGTCCGCGACACCGGTCCGCTGCGCGAGCCGCTTGAATGCGTTCAGCTCCGTCCCGCCGCCGACGAGCAGGAATTTCGCGTAGGGCACGTATCGCGCGGCCTCGATGAGGTTCTCAATTCCCTTGTGTGCGTACATCCGGCCGACGAAGAGGACGAGCGACTCATCGTCCCGGATCCCGTGGAGCTGGCGGACGGGACCGCCGTCGTTTCCCGGGTGGAACCGGTGCACATCGACAGGGTTCGCGATCACGACGGGGTTGTACCGCCACACCGCGCGGCTCGTCGCCGCGTACGTGCTCGTCGACATCACGATCCGGTCCGCGCGTCGGGTCGTCGAGTATCCGAGGGTCGAGCGGTACAAGGACTCGACGATCGGACCGAAGATCGACGGGACCTCGATGTCGCAATGGTACGTGACGACGAACGGAAGGCCACGACGCCGGCTCGCCTTCGCCGCGTAGTACGCGGAGAGCGGCGGCGGTGAGTGCGCGTGCACGACGTCCGCGTGGAGGGACTCAATCGCTCGCTTCGTGGCGGGCGCGATCGGCGTCCGCAACATGACGCTGCGGGTCTTCACGCGAACGATCCGGAGGCCCTGCCAGTCCTCCCGTTCCGGGAGGCTCCGGTCATAGCGGCTCGTGAGGACCGTCACGTCGTGGCCGCGGCGGGCGAGTTCCCTCGAGATCGAGGCGACGTGCGTCTCGACGCCCCCGATGTGGGGCCGGAACCATGGAGAGACTTGGGCGATGCGCATGTCGGCCGCTCAGTAGATCCGGCTCCGGGGCGCGATCACGCCGCGCACGACCGCGCCGGGACCGATGAACGTCTCCTCGCCGATCACGGTGCCGACGTCGAGCGACGCGTTGATCCCTGTCTTCACGTCGTCGCCCATGATCACCCCGAGCTTCCGGAGGCCGGTATCGACGAGCTCTCCCCGCCACGGGACCTTCACAGTCTGCTCGTCGAGCCGGAGATTTGCGACCTTCGTCCCCGCGCCGAGGTTGCAACGCTCGCCGAGGATCGAGTCGCCGATGTAATTCTGATGGGGAACGTGAGTACCGTCCATGAGGATGCTGTTCTTCACCTCGCACGCGTTGCCGACCTTGCATCCACGGCCGATCGTCGTCGAGGGGCGCACATAGCAGTTCGGGCCGACCTCGGAGTCGCGGCCGATGATCGTCGGCCCCTTTACGTATGCACCATCAAGGACCTCCGCGCCCGGCTCGACAACAACCTCGCCGATGAGGTGCGCGCCCCGCGCGACCTCGCCCTCGATCCGGCCCTTGATCCCGCGCATGAGGATCTCGTTCGCGGCGAGGAGGTCCCACGGACGGCCAACGTCGATCCACGGGTCCGGGAGTCGGTACCCGTGGACGTCCTCCGCTTTCATCAGGGTGCGGATCGTGTCCGTGATTTCGTACTCCCCCCGCGAGGACTTCGGGGTCTTGTCGATGAGCTCGAAAATCCCGTCGGAGAAAATGTACACGCCTGCATTGATGAGGTTCGAACGCGGCGACTTCGGCTTCTCCTCGAGGGCGACGACCCGATCCCCATTGAGCTCGACGACGCCGAACGCGGAGGGGTTCGGAACCTCCGCGACCGCCATCACGGTCGTGCCGACCTTTTTGTGGAACTCGAGGAGGCCCCGCATCGCATTCGTGGACACGACGACGTCCCCGTTGACGCTCAGGAAGTCACCCTTCACATGGTTCCGCGCGAGGCCGATCGCGTGTGCGGTTCCCAGGCGCTCGTCCTGTTCCTCGTAGTCAATCCGCACGCCGAGCCGGTCCCCGTGGCCGAACGCTTCCTTCACGCGGCGGCCTTGCCAGCCGATGAGGATGGACATCTCCTGCGCCCCGGCCTCCCGCAACGCTCCGATCGTGTGCTCGAGGAACGGCTTCCCGGCGACGGGGAGCAGCGGCTTCGGCAGGTTCGCGGTGAGCGGGCGCATCCGCGTCCCCTCCCCCGCGCTGAGAATCCAAGCCTTCATGATGGCCCCGTCACCTTCGATAGGGCTAGCTCGTAAAGCTCTTTTGCCCTTGCTTCTGTGCGCGCTTCCGCGGTGATCCGAACCTTCGGCTCCGTGCCGGAAAGACGGACGAGGAACCAGCCATCCTCGAACGGGACCCGCCACCCATCAATCGTCTCGACGCGGAGGCGCATCGCGGCGAACGCGGCGTCGAGCTTCGTAAACATGGCGTCCCGTTCCGCAGGCGGGAAGGAGATGGCACCGCGGCGAATCGGATAGTGCGGGACCTGCGCGACGAGCTCCGACAGCGGGGTGTCCGCGACGAGCTTCACGAGGTGCGCCGCGGCGTAGACGCCGTCCGGGCAGAGCGCGACTTTCGGGAAGATCCACGTTCCGGACGGTTCCCCGCCAAACTCCGCGCGATGGCGGCGGACCTCCTGCGCGACGTACACGTCGCCGACGCGCGTCCGCACGACCTTCGCGCCAGGGAGCATCTCGTCGACCGCCATCGAGGTGTCCACGGGCACGACGACGGTTTTCTTCACCTCCCGCTTCGCGAACACCGCAAGGAGCTTGTCCCCTCCGACGAACTGCCCCTTCTCGTCAATCGCAACCATCCGATCGCCGTCCCCGTCGTGCGCGATTCCGAGGTCCGACTCCGTGACCCGCACCGTCTGGCGAAGGACCTCGAGATTTTCCTCCGTAGGCTCCGGATCACGACCGGGAAAGTGTCCGTCCGGCTGCGCGTTCAGTGCGGTCACGCGGCAACCCATCTCCCGAAGCAGGCGTGGCGTGATCGTTGAGGTGGCGCCGGACCCGCAGTCGACGACGACGCGGAGGTGCGTGCTCCCCAGAGTCCGAAGAATCTCCGAGACGTGGCGGTCGATGAGGTCCGAACGACTGCGCCTCGTGCCCACGCGGTCCCACGACGCATGCGCGAACCCCTTCCGCTCCAGGGCCGCTTCGATTTCCTTCTGCTGCGTCTCGTCGAACGCGACCCCGTCGGGGTTCCAGAGCTTAATCCCGTTGTACGGTGCGGGGTTGTGGGACGCGGTAATCACAGCGCCGCACTTGTATTCACGGGCCCCGCGGGCGAGGGTCGGCGTGCTGACCATTCCGGCATCCGTCGCGTCCGCGCCCGAGGCGAGGACACCCGCGATGAGCGCGGACGCGAGCATCTCGCCCGTCAATCGGGGATCGCGACCGACAAGGGTCGCGCCGTACGTGGACCCGAGGACCCGCCCGACGGCCAACGCGAGGTCCGGGGTGATATCCACGTTCGCGATCCCGCGAATCCCGGACGATCCGAACAGCCGCACAAGCGGGCTATCCGGCGGCACCACAAAATCCTTCCCGCGACGGGACGGACGGAGGTTCCCCGAAGTTCCCCGAATAATGATTATATAGACTCCTCCAGATGAGGCAATTCGGCCAGGTGTGCGGGGGCGGCTACGGAGGGAACTGCAGTGGTCATGGAACCGATTAGCATTGAGATGGCGAAGGAGAGGGCGCGGAAGGCGGGGCTGAAGCCGGGCCGAGTGAAGGGCACGGACCACGCGATTCAGTTCACGAAGGGGCGCAACACTCGGATCGAGGTCATCAGCTGGGAAGAGTTCACGGACGTGCTCAGCAAGCGACGGTTGGCGGTCTACGAATCGAGCGGCTTCATGAAGATCATGAAGAGGAAGTAGCCGGCGGCCTCTGGGGGGATCTTCTGCCCGCATCACGGGCACGCCTTCCCGCCCGAGGCGAGCCGAGGATTCCCCATACCGCAACGTTCTTGTCGGGGCCCGGAATCGCGCAGAGGACGGTGCCGGTGCGGCGGTAGCCAAGCCTGGTCAACGGCGTCAGATTCAGGGTCTGATCTCGCAGGAGTTCCCAGGTTCAAATCCTGGCCGCCGCATCCCCTTGCGGAAGCCGATTTTCATCCGTCTGCAGGAATATTAGTTGGAATGGACTCCGTGCGGGTGGCCGCAAGCATCGCGAGACCCGCGACGATGAACACGGAAGCGATCACGAAACCCGCGAGGAATCCGAAGAGATAGGCGAGCGCGCCGCCGACGATCGGGCCCAGGATCGCGCCGAACCCCTGCATCGCGTTGTAGGCGCCGACGACCGCGGATCGCTCCTCCGGTCGGGCGAGTTCCGAAACGATCGTCGATCCGCTCACGTTAATCGCGGCCCAGCAGAGGCCGACGAACGCGTGGAGGACGACGGCGACCGCGAGGGCCGTCACGAGACCCCCGGGCAGGAGCGGAAGGACGAGGAAGGAAGGGAACAGGATCGCCCGGGTCGCGGACGCGTACATCTGGACCTTCCGCCCGCCGAGGGACTGGACCCATCGGCCCACGCGGCCGTACACGAGCGCGGCGGCGACCTGGCTCGCGATGAAGACGACGAAGACGTGGGAGGTCGTCAGCCCGGCCTCGTCCCGGAGGTAGACGGGGAAAATTGTGTAAAACGCGGTGAATCCGGAGAAGAGGAGGAGGACCGTCGCGAGATACCGGTGAAGCGCGGGCGGGTATCGGTTCGGATGACCGTGGTGGTTCCGGAGATCGAGGAAGTAGAGGAGGCGCATCGGCAGGTACCGGAGCCGCTCGACCCGCCAGTGGAGGTCGACGAACGAGAGGCGGTGGCGCTCGACCTTCTCCGTCGGCTCGTCGAGCCACCGCCACGCGAGGAGCGCGGAGAGGAGCGCGAGCGCCGCACCTGCGAAGAACAGGCCGCGCATCGCGCTCGCCTCCGAGAGCGGGAGGACCCAGAGCCACGCGGCTCCGAGGGCGAGGCCCGTGATCCAGCCGATTCCGCCGATCCGGGAGAACACGGCAATCCGGGCGGCCCAGTCCGTCTCCTTTGTCGTCTCGATAATAATCACGGTCCCGACCGGTGCGCTCGCGGCCCCGAGGACGCCGACGAGGAGGTTCGCGAGATAGAAGTCCGCGACGTTCCGGCTGAAGCCCATCGCGAGGAGCGAGATCGCGAGGCCGAGGAACCCGATGAGGACGAAAACCTTCCGGCGGCGCAGGCGGTCCGAAAGGGAGCCCCAGCCGACGAACGCGGGGACGGATGCGAGGCTTGAGGCCGCGGCGACCGCGCCGACGTCCGCGACGGAACCGCCGAGGATGCGGGTGAAGAGCGGGATCAGTGGCGATGTCGCGCCACCCGCCATCCCGTTCGGAAGATATGCGTAGAACCAGCGGTCATCCTTCGATCGAGTGCGTCCCATCCCGGTGGGGCCGCGCATCTTCGATGAGAATATGAAAGTTTGGGCGCATCAAGGACTGGCGAAACCTTTTATCGCGCGCCCGTGCATCTCACGGAGGATGGTCCTCCTCGTCCGCTTCGGCGAGCTCGCGCTGAAGAGTCCGTTCGTGCGGCGACAGCTCCGGGACCGGCTCGTGGAGAACATCCAAGAAATGTTCGCCGCGGACGGGATTGAGTGCCTGATTCGCGCGGACCGCGCGAGGATCTACGTCGAAGTGAACGATGTCCCCGCCGCGTCGCGCGCATTGCGCCGCGTGTTCGGAATCGTTTCGTTCAGCGACGCGCAGGAGGCGTCGAGCGACCCCGAGGAGATCGCGACGCGGGCCGTGGAGATCGCGAAGGGGCGCGTCCCGAAAGGCGGGAGCTTCGCGGTCCGGCCCCGCCGCTCGGGCACGCATCCGTACACGAGCCAGGACATCGCACGGCTCGTCGGGCGGAGAATTCAAGACGTGGAGCCCGGGGCACGGGTCGACCTCGACGACCCGGACGTTGAGATCCACATCGAGGTCCGGGAGAACCGATCCTATCTGTTTACAGCGATTAGCGGTGGCCCGGGCGGGCTCCCGATGGGGAGCCAAGGACGCGTGCTCGCCGTCGTCGACTCGGA
>DATESQ010000121.1:0-4890 GCA_035283985.1 Thermoplasmata archaeon
ATCGACATGTCCCGGAAGCTCACCGCGCTCAAGGGCGTGGATGGCGTGAACTGCACCCTCGACGAGGTCGACCAAGAAACGGAGAGCGTCCGGATCACGATTGAGGGCTCCGGGATCGACTTCGAGAGGGTCGAGCAGACCCTGCGGGAGAACGGCGCCGTGATCCACAGCGTCGACAGCGTGTCCGTGGGGAGGCGGCTCGTCGAGGACATCCGCACGGGGACGCACTGACGGACTTAGCCGGTCCGTCCGGCCTTCATCCGTTCTGCGATCCGACGAAGGATCGAGCTCTTGTAGTAGTCCGCCCGCACCAGGACGCGGCCCTCGTGACGCCAGTGGGTCCGCGAATACGCCGCCTCCGGTTCGACCTTCGGCTCGAGGCCGAGCGCCTTCGCGGCCCGCTCGATGTCCTCGACCGACGGGGACTCGACCGCGAGCTTCTTCGGCACCCGCCGGCCCTCCGCCCGCGTCCGGCCGAGGTCGAAATACGCCGGGTACAAGATGATCGGACGGTCCCCTCGCGGCATTGTCCGGGCGAGAGGTGAGGACGGTAATATGCTCTGTGGAAGGCTAGATATACCCGCGCGGTAATGAGATTCCGAGGTGCAATCGACCTCGTGGGACGACTGGGACGACTGTGGAACGGACCGGGAGCGGTGATGCCGGAAGGAGGCGACTCCGCTGCCCGGTGAGGTTTGCGACACCTGCGGCCTTCCCAAGGAAGTTTGTGTCTGCGAGGACCTGGCTACGGAGCAGACGGTCCTCCGCGTTTCTCTCGATACCCGTCGGTATGGGAAGGCGGTGACCCGTGTCGAGGGCTTCGAGTCCGCCACGTCGTTGAGGGAGTTGGCGAGCGAGCTCAAGCACGCGATGGCCACGGGCGGGACCGCGAAGAACGGGTGGATCGAGCTCCAGGGCGATCACCGGGACGACGTGAGGGACTGGCTCAGTCGCCGCGGGTATCGCGTCGAGGGCTGAACGGCGCGACTTGGAACGAGGACCCGCCGCGGGTCAAGCTTTATGGGCGACTTTAGGTTCCCCGCGTCGCAGGGGACGGATTGTGGCGGATCTCGACCTCGTCGAGTTTGCAGTGGACTATGCGCGAAAGAAGGGCGCGACGTACGCGGAGGCGCGGTTCGAGCACCAGCGGAATGAGGAGTTCATCCTGAAGAACTCCGTCCTCGACGCCCTCTACATCACGGAGGACTCCGGCCTCGGCGTCCGGGTCCTCGCGAAGGGAGGCCTCGGGTTCGCCGCGACGAACGCGATGACGAAGACGGACGTCCGGGTGATCGTCGACGACGCGGTCCGGATCGCGAAGGCCGCGCGGCGGAAGGACCCGATCGTCTTCGCCCCGGAGGACCCCATCGTCATGGAGTGGTCCGTTCCACAAAAGAAGAAGCTCTCCGACGTCCCCGTGGAGGAGAAGATCGAGGAGATCCTCCACATCGACCGCGAGCTCGCCGATCTCAAACTCAAAATCCTCGCACGGTTCTTCCAACAGGCGAACCGCCAGATCGACAAGTACTTCGTGAACTCGGAGGGCTCGAAGATCCGCTCGTTCTCGCCCCGCGTCCGGCTCGACTACTTCCTCACCGTGATGCACTACGGGAACGCCGAGCAGTCCCACCAGAGCTACGGTCGGTCCGGTGGCTGGGAGGCAGTCCGGGAGATCGACATGCTCCGCCGCACGCTCGACGAGGCGAAGTCGATGCAGAACGCGCTCGCCCACGGGAAGAAGTCGCCGGAGGGGAAGATGGACCTCGTCGCGGGGCCCATGGTGGCCGGGATCGCGAGCCACGAGTCGTGCGGCCACCCGACGGAGGCGGACCGCGTCCTCGGGCGGGAGGCCTCGCAGGCAGGGAAGTCGTTCATCACCCCGACCTCGATCGGCCAGAAGGTCGGCTCGCCCGTCGTGAACGTCGTCGACGATCCGACGATGGAGCACGCGATCGCGTTCTACGTGACGGACGACGAGGGCGTGAAGGCCCGCCGGCGGTACTTGTACAAGGACGGCATGATCAACGAATTCCTCCAGAACCGCGAGACGGCCGCGGTCCTTGGAACCCAATCGAACGGCGCCTCCCGCGCGGTCACGTACAACGTCGAGGCGATCGTCCGGATGGCGAACACGTTCGTCGAGCCGAAGGACTGGGGCACGGATGAGATGCTCGAGGACGTGAAGTACGGCGTCTACATGAAGTCCTTCATGGAGTGGAACATTGACGATAAGCGGTACAACGGGAAGTACGTGGGCCGCGAGGCGTACCTCATCGAGGAGGGCGAGGTCACCACGCCCGTACGGAACACGGTCGTGGAGCTCACGACCCCCGCGTTCTGGGGTGCCGTCGACGCGGTGGGGAAGGACTTCGAGCTCTTCCACTCGGGCTACTGCGGGAAGTCGGACCCGAGTCAAGCGCTCGACGCCGCGCTCGGCGGGCCGACGATTCGGCTGCGGAACGTGTACCTGAGGTGAACGGGATGGAGGACTATGCGGAGCGAATCGTCGACAAGGCGCTTAAGCTCGGATGCCAGGACGCGGTCGCGGACGTAATCGGAAACCGGTCCTACCAGATTCGGTTCGCCCAGAACCAGGTCGTGATCAGCAACCAATGGCGGGAAACGAGTGCGTCCGTGTTCCTCGTCTACAACAAGCGCGTGATCGCCTCGGAGATCAAGGACCTCACGAAGCTCGACGCGGCCGTGGAGAACCTTGTGAAGATCGCGAAGGCGTCGAGGGAGAACCCCGACTATGCCGGCCTCGCGGAGGGCCCGTTCAAGTACGACCGCCTCACGGTCGACAAGCGGATCGTCGACCTCATGGACGGCTCCGACTTCGTCGAGGCCGCGATCCACGGGGCGACCGCCGAGGGCGCGAAGGAGTGCGCGGGGAGCTTCTGGAAGTACGATGAGGAGCACTCCCTGCGGACCTCGAACGGCGTGAAGGGCTACGACCACCGCGCGAGCCTCTACCTCTCGATCCGCGCTCTGATGTCCCTCGAGTCGAGCGGCCATGGCGTGGCGTGCGCGACGCGGATGAGCCAGTTCGACCCGGAGAAAGCGGGCCACAAGGCAGGGAAGATCGCGGCGCTCGCGAAGGACCCCGTGGGCGGGGAGGCGGGGACGTACGACATCGTGTTCGACCCCCTGATCCTCGGCTCTCTCATCGATCAGATCGGCGGGCGTTCGAGCGCGTACATCGTGATGGCGGGACTCTCTCCTTTCGCCAAGAAGATCGGAAAGCTCGTCGCATCGAAAATCGTGACGATCACGGACGATGGGTCCGCGGATTCGATGGGCCGGCAGCGGTTCGACGCGGAAGGCGTGCCGACGAAGAAGAAGTTCATCGTCCGGAACGGAGTGCTGAAGACGTACCTCCATAACACATCGACCGCGAAGAAGTTCAAGGCGAAGACGACGGCGAACGCGGGGCTCATCGCGCCGTGGCCCCACGCGCTCTCTTGCAAGCCCGGGAATTGGACGCGGGACGAGATCTTCGAGGAGTGCCGCGACGGGCTCTGGCTCACGAATACCTGGTACACGCGATACCAAAGCTACGTGACAGGGGACTTCTCTACAATCCCGCGGGACGGAATCTTCCGGATCAAGGATGGCGAGATTGTCGGCGTGTGGAAGGACATCCGCCTCACGGACAACCTCCTCCACGTGTGGAAGTCGATTGTCGGGCTGAGCAAGACGGTGGACCAGGTGAACTGGTGGGGCGAGGTGAGCGTCCCGACGTTCGCGCCGTACGCCCTCGCGCGGAAGATCCGGATCACGCGGTCCGCGGAATAGACGGTTTCGCAGCCCCGCGACCCTACGCCGGCGTCCCGCCGACGAGGACCGCGTTGATCACGCCGTCCTGACCGGGGCGGCTCGTCACCTTAGCGAGGCCGAGTTCCGTCTGGACGACGGCCCCTCGCGTGATGATGTTCCGCGTGACGAAGTGCGGGTTGCTCGAGTTCTCCTTCACCGTGACGATCTTCGCCTTTGTTGTCTTCCCCGTCTTCGGGTCGATCACGTTCGCGAACTCGGCCCGGAGGATGCGGACTTTCTGATTCCGGCCCCGGGTCACGTACAGCTTCACTTTGTGGGGACCGACGAACGCGTATTGCTGCTCCCGCCCGATCTCAGCCTTCCGCTTCTTGCGGAACGGGCGGTACCGCCCGCCCGTGGGCTTGCGGCGTGAGCGTCCTTGCCAAAGGGCCATAGGTGAACCTCGAGGGGCGGTCTGAGGAAATGATCGATATAAAAGGTTTGGTTTAGTCCGGACGCGTGACGCCGTCCTCTTCGGGTCGTTATCGACGGTCGGACTCGTTCACCCGCCACCTCGCCGCGCGGGAGGCCCGTTTTCGTTTCCCTCTCTTCCGGGCGGCTGCGAGCAGTACGCTCACGAGCGTGACTCCGATCCCGCCCACGAGGATCCAAAGGATCGGGCCCTCGAACACGAAGGCGCCAGCCAGTGGTGCTTGGACATCGATCGTCTCGGTGTCCGTCGTGGTCCGGCCAAGGGCGTCCGTCGTCGTCACGGTGACGATGTACTTTCCGGTTGTGTCATAACGATGCGAAGGAGATTCCTCCGTGCTCGTTCCCCCATCGCCGAAGTCCCACGCGTACGAATCGGGCCGGACCCCGCCTATAATCGTCGCAGAGAACGATATCGTGAGAGGTGCGACGCCCGACTGGAGGGACGCGAGCATCGAGACCTGCGGTGCCGACGGCCGCACGAGTACCGAGACGCTGCTCGAGACGGAACTCCCGAGGGAGTCGCGAACTGTCACCTGCGCGCCATACGTCCCGGGCGCGGAGTACCTGTGGACGGCGCTCTGCGTCGTGCTGGCCGATCCGTCGCCGAACATCCACTGATACGTGTACGGCGCGAGCCCACCG
>DATESQ010000122.1:0-19158 GCA_035283985.1 Thermoplasmata archaeon
CGGCGGACCGGCGAAGAAGAAGTCGCGGTACGGGACTTGGCCCGACACGAGGGCGTAGGCGGCCTGCGCATACACCGCCTCATCGGAATCGAGGGAGTGGAAGTGTTCGAGGTTATAGAATCTGAGTAGGGCCCCAACAACAATCGCGAGAATCAGTGGCCAGGATCGCCTCATCGCGAGCACTGAATCACCAACTGATTCGGGAAATGTCTCGCCACAAATTCGTTTGCTCGGGCCGGGAGGGAGAAAATTCCGCTCGTTCTAGTCACTCGAACGTCACCGAAGGCGGCGCGCAGAATGGGCACGAGATCATCCACTGTCAGTTCAGAAGTGTGCGTTTCATCGTGGGTGAAGACACGATAGTACGATTGAAAGTCGACGAGACTGACCACCACCGTACGTGCGACCCGCTTTGCTTCATGGAGTACGGAGGGGATGTCGTTCAAATGCTCAATAATGTCGTACATAATTATGGTGTCGAAGCTCCCGTCCCGGAACGGTAGAGCATGTGCGCTCGCCTGAACGAAGGGGGCGCGAGATAGCCGACGCCCTATCAAAAGCGCGCCGCGGTCAACGTCCGCGCCAACGTAGTCGGGGAAGAGACGGCACAGGTATCCGATGCCGCACCCGACGTCCAAGATTCTCCCCGTGGCCATCGGCTGGACGATTCGCAGAGAGGGGACTGCCTTCAAGTCCTTGCGATACAACCTCGCATACTTCTCGTAGTATCCTCTGCCTCGGACGATGTTCGCCAGGCCCGTCATCACCCGTTCAAACCACATCAAGGAACACATCGAGATGGTTCTTGGCGTACGATTCAATCGTATGCCGCTGGGCATATTCCTTTGCACGGGCCCTACACCGCTCGCTCGACTCCTCCCACTTCCCGGGATTCCGCTGAAAGTCCCGGATGACGGCCGCCAACTCGGCGTCGGAACCGAGCTCGAACGTGATCCCATCGAGTTGGGCGAGGTTTTCCCGCACCCCGAGCAGGTCTGAGGCAACGGGGACACACCCGAAGATGGCCCCTTCGATCGCAACTAAACCGTAGGCCTCCATCGTGTTCAGGGAAGGGAGAACGATAAGATGCGCTTGTTCGTAGACGGACGCGAGCTGCCTGTCGTCGTACATTGGGCCGAGGAATGTCACGTTGCTACAACCGGCTGCGCGCATCATCAGCGTGTTCTTGTACCAACCGTCACCCACAATCCAGAAGTCGACCTCCGGGACGGCCCGAGCTGCGCGAATCATTACGTCGATGCCCTTGAAGGGGCGGAGTTGCCCCACGTAGACGACGGTAAATCGGTCGCGTTTTGCCGCCGGACCTTCATCCGAGGAAAAGCTGACAGGGGGGCGAATCACCGTCGCAGCCCCCTTGAAGAGGCGCGCGTAGTCGTGCGTCCAGACGATGACGTGGCTCGCTTTGGCGGCCAAGCTCCGATGGAGCTTCGTGTACGTTCGGGAGAGGGAGGCACTTAGGAAACACACCTCGGCATAGTGCGTGTAGACAAGGGGCAGCCCTAGGTTAGATAGGAGGGTGAGGTCGGACAGGAACGGAGTCGGTCCGTGAATGTGGATGATATCATACCCGGTGTAGCGCCGCGCCGGAATTCGAGAGAACTTGAACTCCCCGAGTCGTAACCGTGGGTAGCGCACGTCTACCTGATGTCCGAACTTCCGCAGACCCTCGATTTCCATCAGCACCGATCTACCGATTCCGCTCGCATGGGACGGCGGCTCGCTACAGATCTCCAAGACTTTCAGGAGTTTTCGCCTCGCAAGTCTGGCGGTTTCCCGGCGCTCGAGGTCCCAATACCGTGGGGTTACTCGACACTTCGCGCACTCGGATTCTCGGCCCGAAGGTCTGCCCAGGTCTTCGCTAAGCCCACCAGCTGTCGATACGCGATTTCCGGCATAGTCTTAAGCTTGTACACGCGGGACGCCCCGTCCGTCCTCCTCCGATGCATAATTGGAACCTCGATGATGCGGTAGCCTCCTGCCACAGCCTGTATCGTGAACTCTGTCCAGAAACTCTCCCTCATATACCTGCATCTGCTGGCAAGGCGCTTCGCAACGCCGGTCTCAACGAGCCGAAAGGGGGCGGTGATGTCGTGAAGAGGGGGTAGGTGAAAAATCGCTTTCGCTGCGCCTGCAAAGAGAAGGGACATCCCTCGCCGGACGAGGGGATCCGCTCGCTCGCTGCGCCACCCAGAGACAATGGGCGCCAGGTTTCGAACCTCATACAATTGCCAAAAGTCGGACGCCGTGTGCTGACCGTCTGAATCGGCAAACAGGATATGCGTCGAACTCGCGAGGTCCACACCGTCTGCGATTGCGTCGGCATAGCCCTTGCGCCGTTTCGACGAGAGGACCTTGAGAGGAATCTCCGTAGCGAGATCCCGGAGGATTTCCGGAGTCCCGTCTTCGCTGCCATCTTCCGTGCAGATGATTTCGGTCGGCAGCCGTGATGCGATTTCTCGGTGGATTTCGGACACAACATCGGCGATCCCACCTGCTTCGTTGTGGACCGGCAGAATGACGGAAAGTTCTGGAGCGGGGATTCCTCCACTCCGGACCAATGGCGTGTGGGTGTCGAAGAAGGAGTCCTGCGATACCTCACCGCCCCCGGATTCGGAATGGGGCAAGCCGATCACCTATGTGGCGGACCGCTCGGTCAGCAAGACCGGTAGAGTTCTCCGAACAGATTCAACATCGTGCGTCGAATAGTACCAGTCTATGCTCCTGAGTAGCCCTTCGGCGAACGAGACTTGGGGTTCCCAGCCAAGCAGCTTCCGCGCCAAAGACAGATCCGCCGCACGGCTCCGCACACCGACGGGCTTTGACAGATCGTAGTGGATACTTCGCGGTCGAAAGCCAGTCAGCGCGAAGATCAGTTCGACGACATCGCGGATTCTCAGGTGCTCGGAGGAGCCGATGTTGACCGGCCGGGCGTCCCGGATCTTCTCACAGGCCAACATCATCCCTCGCACTACATCACTCACATACGTGAAGTTCCTGTCCTGATTGCCAGACCCCCAAACTTCGTACGGATCCATCTTCACGAATGCTTTGGCAATGAGGGCGGGAATCGCGTGGGTTTCGTTCTCCCGCTCGCCGTAGACCGTGAACAGGCGACACACGGCTCCCTTCAACCCGTACTGCTGGTGGAATGCCTGGAGGCTCATTTCCCCCATCAGCTTCGCCCATCCGTACTCACGATCGGCGAGGGCGGCTCCGGGCACGGAGAGATTGGCCATGTCCTCACGGAGCAATGTGTCCGAATCCTCGTTCTGAAGGACCGTTGGATAGACGCACGCAGAGCTCGCATAACAGACTCCCTTGACGTCGGCCCGTCTTGCAGCGTCGAACACAATTCCATCCAAGACCATGTTCATGCTGCAGTCTGCGGGGTGGGTGTCGATGTAGCCCCGCCCTCCGTGGGATGCCGCGAGGTGAAAGACGAAATCAACGCCCTCCATCGCCTGCAGGGCTTGGTCCGAATCGAGCAGGTCCCCCTCGATGAACTCGACACGGTCTCGCACGGCGGCGAGGTTAGCCATGAAACCGCTCGACAGATTGTCGACGACTTGAACCAACGCTCCCTGCCGAATCAGTTCTTCAGTCAGGTGGCTCCCGATGAAGGAGGCTCCGCCGGTTACAAGGACCCGCGTGCCCGACCACATGCTAGAACCTCACGCCGAATTCTCCGGTGATGAGCGACGAGGCCACGCCAAATCCGCGGTGAGGCCCTCGTTCCCTCCATTGAATCTTAGCGTGAGAAAAATTGACTTCTACTTAAACCTTCCTAGACAACTCCGTTCTGCGCCAACGCGAACCTCGCCTCGGTTCGGTCGGGGACTTGTCGTAATCCTTGGCCAGTGGCGCGGGCGCGTTTCTTGAATCGGAGCTGTAGGAGGAATACGTGTGGGAATCCCGTGCCTCGAGCGGTTCATCCCGACGAGGCTCTCCTCAGAGGCTTCTCCTTAGAGGACTCCCTCGTGCTTGTTTGGAATAGAATCATCACCCGAAGCATTTCCGGTTGACCGATTCCACCAGGACTCCGTGCCGTAGCACGAAGGACACACCCCTCCGTCTGGTATTTCCGGCACTCGTGAGGCCGACGGCGCGGTGATCGTTCCTAGGAACTTCGTGATTACAATCGCCTTTGCGGAAGGAGCGTCCGAGCCCCGCTCAGTCCGAATGACATGCCGAAGCCTTATCGTCGGTTTCGTCTTCGTGGTGCGCGATCTTGGTCATCATGCCCCTCCGGATTCACTCTACCGCAGACGTTTCTCCCGACGCGGTCATCGGTGAGGGAACGCAGATCTGGCACTGGGTCCAGGTTCGCGAGGGTGCCCGGATTGGCCGCAACTGCCGGATCGGCAAGGACGTCTACATCGACGCGGACGTCGTCCTCGGGGACGGCTGCAAGGTCCAGAACTTCGCGACGATCTACAAGGGCGTAACGATAGGGAACCGGGTGTTTGTCGGACCTCACGCATGCTTCACAAACGATCCGTACCCACGCGCGGACGCGACGGAATGGAAAGTCGTCCCGACGAAGGTCGAAGACGGCGCGTCGATCGGCGCGAACGCGACGATCCTCTGCGGGATCACGATCGGGCGGAACGCGATGGTCGCAGCGGGGGCCGTCGTCACGAAGGACGTCCCCGTCCACGCGCTCGTGGCGGGGGTGCCCGCGAAGGTGGTCGGTTGGGTATGCGACCGCGGCCATCCCCTGAATGCAAGGAACTGGTGCACGAAGTGCGGGAAAACCTACAACGTCCGGCGTCCAAGACCGAAGCGAACCGCGAAGCGCCGACGCTGACGGACCATTGTCGAGAGGCGGCCTCACCCTCTCTCGCGCCGCCGCCGTCGCCAGATGAGGTATCCGCCTAAAGCGGCAACGGGGATTCCAATCGCAGCGACCACGATCAGCAACAAGTCCGAGAGACGCGAGGGGACTACGATGGATACTCCTCCCGAGAACTGCGACTCGTTTCCGGAATCGTCCACGGCCGTGACAACGTAGGAGTACGTAGCGCCCGGCTCGACCGCGGAGTCAAGGAATTGCAGGGTCCCGCTGGCGGGGACCGCGCTCGGGGTGCGCCGGACGAAGGGCCCTCCAGAGGGCCCGCCACGATACACGTGATAACCGGCGACATCCGCGGACGGGGAGGGGTTCCAGGATACACGAACGGTCACCTCGGACACCAGGATCCCGGCGACCCCGGTCGGCGGAGCGGGCGGCGTCGTATCGATCACCTCGAAGGAACCGCTCCGAGACCCGATGTTCCCGGCGCCGTCCGTTGCCCAGACCGTGAAATCGTATGCCCCTTTGGCAAAGAACGATTCGTTCGCGTACCAGAGGTTCCCGCCCGCCTGTGCCATCGTGAGGTTCGTGTCGAACAAGGGCCCGACGACGTGAGCGGAGACACGGCTGACGCCGGTGTCGTCGTTCACCACCGCCGTGATGTTCACGTTTCCACCTTCGCTCTGGACCCCAGGGTTCGCAAGGGCGAGCGTCACCGTTGGGGACACCGTGTCCGCGGCCCCGCCCGTCGTGAACGTCCAGAGGTGCGGGGCCAGCAAAGCGTTCCCGGGATCGGACTCATCTCGCGCCGTCGTGTTCACCTGCCCCCCGTACGTCGTGAACGGTTCGAGGGCTGGGCTCGGGATGAACGTCGTTTGTTGGGAGTCCGGTGACCACGAAGTGGTCCCGGGGAGCCACTGCCCCGAGTCGACGCGAACGACTCCGAAGGACGACACCGATGCCGTCGCGGTCCGATTCATGCCTTCGGACCACATCACGCGGACCTGCGCGTTCGTCGAAACGCCCGTCGCACCCGAAGCGGGGAACGTCGAGGCCACCGTTGGCGCGACGGAGTCGATCTCGAGCGGCGCCGTGGTCCGCGTCGTCCGGCGCCCGGCGCTGTCGATCGCCGTGATTTCGATCGCGACATCCGTCGCGGAAAAGCCCGTTGGCGTCCAAGAGACGACGTTGGGATTCGCCGTCCCCGGGATCGGCCCCGCGATCGTCCCGGTCACGGTCCCGCCGTTCCGGGTGAAGTTTGCCCAGACCGTCAGGGCCGTCGACGGCTCCGTCCCTCCCAGATTGAACACAATGTCGTGCGCGACGCCTCCCGTCCAGGACGTTGAGGCGCCCGGGACGGAGATCGCGACGGTCGGACCCCGCGTGATCCACGTGCCGCGCATCAATGAACCCGTGGGATTGCAGACACTCCCGCAGTGAAGTGAACAATAGTACGCGAACGTCCCCGCCACCGTCGCGTCGAACTCGAATGTCGTGGTTCCCGCGGATTGCTCGGAGAGGGGCTCGGCAACGTCGACGATCCCGTCGCCGTCGTAGTCGATCCAGAATGTGTGGAGAATCCCGTCCTCTGCGGTGAGGTCGAGAGTGACGTGGTCGCCCGCGTCCACACTGAGTGTGGGCCCGGGATTCGTCTCCGCACCCGGCGTCGTGGACCATCCCCTGAGGTTTCCAAAGAGCTGGAACGATACGACGGCACCGCGGGCCGTCGGGGTCTCCAGGGAGAGCAACCCTGCCGCGACGCCGACGAGCAGGACGGCGACGGCGATCGCTTCGATTCCCGCGCGTCGCATCGAACTCCAGGGTATTCGATCACCCACCTTCGATCGCCTCCCGGCTCAGCGCTGTCCAGCGCCGCCCCCGCGTCGCTTCCTCCGGAGCGCGAAGGCCACGATGGCGACGGTGCCCATAAGGATAGCTGCGGCGGTTCCGTAGGCCACGGACAGATCGAGCGGAGCTTCGGTCCTCGGTGGCCCGGGAGTGATTTCGACCACCACCGCATCAGCGACGTCCGGTGACAACGGAGTGTGATCGTTGTTGTGGAGGGAGACACGGATCGTGTGGTTGCCCTTCGGCAAATCCGTGATTGTGATCGAATCCGCCGCGATCGCGGCGTAGTTCGACCCGTCCACGTCGACGTGGACGTGCCCGCGACCCTGCTCGGGGGCATTTCCGATTCCAGGCGCATCGAGGACAAACCCCGTGACCGACCAGGAGATGACGAGTGGCTCGCGTTCCTTGACAGACGGTGCGGACGCGTTCACACCGATGGCGGGCTCCACCGCGACGACGGAGAAACTCCGCGAGACGTCCGGGTCGAGGAAGGTGTGGTCATTGTTCCGGAGCCCGACGTCGATCCTGTGCGATCCAAGTGTGAAAGGCCCGATAGAAAATGCCTCGGTCCAAGCGGTGCCGGCGAAGAGGCCGTCGATGTAGTAATGGAGATGGCCGTGTCCTGGGATTGGGTCGCGGCCGTAGTTCTCGAGATCGAGCGTGAAGTTCGTGACTGAGATGACCACCCGAACGCCGAGAGTGCTCACCGCTGCTCGGTCCGAAGGCGCCTCGACTCGGAAGTCGGGTGCCCCCTCGAGGGGCGCGATGGTCGGAGGGCGGGACGACGGTGCTGGCTCCAACGCAGCCGTCATCGCCGCCGCAGCGACAAGAATCCCTGCTAGCAGTGCGAACCGCATTCCTCTCCGTCCGCCGACTACGTCACCACGCCTTCCTCTCAGGAAAAGACTTTCCCCAAGTCCGCGCACCCGCGCCCGATATTCATCCCGAGAAGGTTTAATCCACGCCCTCCGCATCCCCGCGCGACATGATCCCGATCGCGAAGCCGATCATGGGCGAGGAGGAGAAGCGGGCCGTGCTCGAGGTCCTCGGAAGCGGGCAGCTCGTCCAGGGCCCTAGGGTCGCGGAGTTCGAGAAGCGCTTCGCGGAATACGTCGGCCGAGGCCACGGGATCGCCGTCCACTCGGGGACCGCCGCGCTCCACATCGCCCTCCTCGCGCACAAGGTCGCGCAAGGGCAGGAGGTCGTCGTTCCGCCGATGACGTTCTTCGCGTGCGCCTCGACCGTGATGCTCTGCGGGGCCACGCCGACGTTCGCGGACGTCGACCCCGATCTGTACACGTTACGCGCGTCGCATCTCAAGTCCGCGATCTCAAAGAAGACGAAGGCCGTGATGCCCGTCCACCTCTACGGGCAGACCGCGGAGATGGACCCGATCAACGAGATCGCGGAGGCCCACGACCTCGTGGTAATCGAGGACGCGTGCCAGGCCCACGGCGCGGAGTACCACGGCCGGAAGGCGGGGAACCTCGGGGACATCGCGTGTTTTTCGTTCTACCCGACGAAGAACATGACGACGGGCGGCGAGGGCGGGATGATCGTCACGGACGATCCACGGATCGCGGAGACGTGTCGCCTCCTGCGGGACCACGGCCAGGCGGCGAAGTACGAGCACGTCCTCGTCGGGTACAACGAGCGGATGACGGAGGTTGCCGCCGCAATCGGGCTCGTCCAACTCCGGAAGCTCGACGGCTTCGTGCGGAAGCGGCGCGAGAACGCAGCTCGGCTCACGAAGGGGCTCTCGCAGATCGAGGGGCTCGCGCCGCCAACGGAAGGGAACTGGATGTTGCACTCGTACTACCAGTACATCGTGCGGGTCGAGAACTCGTTCCCCCACACGCGGGACGATATCGTGAAGCGCCTGCACGAGGACGGGATCGGCGCGCGGCCATCGTACCCGAAGGTGCTGTATCGCCAGAAGGCGTTTCCCGGTCGTCCGAAGACGCGATGTCGAGTCGCGGAAGATCTCGTAGGGAGGTTGTTCGAGGTCCCCGTCCATCCCTTCGTATCGCGGGAGGACCTCGATCGGATTCTCGGAGCCCTCGACGCTCTCGTCTAGATGAAAGATGCTAAATGCTAAATGACACATGTTTCATTCATGAAGGTCGTCCAAACGCGGCTCTCGGACACGGAGTACTCTCTCCTCGCGACCTATGCCCGTGCCCGCAAGACGACGATCAAGGAGGCCCTGCGCGAGGCCATCCGTCGGCTCACGCTGAGGGACGAAGTCGACCCAAAGGATCCCATCTTTACCTCCTTCCCCGTTGCGAAGAGGCGCGGACGTCATCCCGATGCGTCCGAGCGGGTGGACTACTACCTCTACGGTTGGGAGAAATGATCTTCTACGACACGAGCGCGTGGGTTGCTCTGAGCGTCCCTGGGGATCGCCACGGCCCATCGGCGAGGAGGTTGCAGTGAGAGGTCGCCCGGGGGACGCACGGAGCGATCGTTACCACGAACTTTGTCCTCGACGAGGCCGCGACCTTCATCCGGATGGAAACCGACGTGGAATCCGCGGCGCGGCTGGTAGAGTCCCTCACTTCGTCCTCGATTATCACGACCGTCTGGATCGACCCCGGACACTTCGAGTCCGCCCTGAAGCTCTTTGTGGAGTGCAAGGACAAGCGGTGGAGCTTCACGGACTGCACGAGCTTTGTCGTCATGCGTGAGCTCGGGATTCCTCGTGCGTTCTCGTTCGGCCAGAATTTCCAGGAGGCGGGCTTCACACGCCTTCCCTGACCCTGCGCCGCGCGGGGGTGTAAGTAGTGTGCATACCGCGCCTTGATGTTCAAGTCGGCGCTTCCAAAACGCGGAGGTCGAGCATGGCGGTTCTTCGAAGGCACCTCGCGTCCGCCATGACCCCGTCGGGTGTCCGACCCTGTGCGCTCATCTGGGCGTTCGGGCGGCCGCTCCAATGAGGTCCCCGATAGGCACCGCCGCGATGCTCCTACCGCCTCGGGAGCGGTCCTCGACCTCCCATGATTTCTCCTGAGCGTCTCTTCCTAACGAGCCGCCGGTCTCGATGCCGCTCAAATCGACCGCGTCCGAATCTCGCGATATCCTGAGTGGACGCTAGTAAGACCAGGCTATCCAAACATTTTTATTATAATCGACATATCGGCGGTGCCAACCGCGAAATCTCGGGTCGAAACGGGATGGGATGAATTTGAGACTCCGCGGACGAGTCTATGAATTGAGTCAGGTGTTTTCAGTGAAAGCGCCACAGCGTACTGTTGCGATTGCCTTTGTGCTTGCGGCCGTGATGTTCCTGAGTGCAGGAGCGGCGATCACCGCCACGGCCGCGTCCTCCGTTGCGGAGCCGTTGGGTGTCAGGTTGCCGACACCTTTGTCGGCGCATGCGACGGACACAGACGGCGACGGGTTGAGCAATGCGGATGAGCAATACGTATACGGAACGAACCCTGCAGTGGCGGACACGGACGGAGACGGGCTCCGGGACTGGGAGGAAGTGCACCCCGGAACCGATCGCCACATTTCGGATCCGCTCGACCCGGACACGGATGGCGACGGGCTCACCGACCGACTCGAGGCGGAAGTCGGAAGCCATCCCCTTATGTTCGATACGGACGGGGACGCACTTCGCGATGGGGCGGAGGCGGGCTTCGGCACTAGCCCCGTGACACGGGACTTCGACCGGGACGGGATCTTCGATGGTCTAGACACCCCGATCATTACGGCGTTCAGCGACACGATGGAGGCTGGCACGGCCGGTTGGACGACGAGCGGACTCTGGCATCAGGTCACCGAGCCGCCCCAGCTTGCCAACAGCGCAACTCACAGCTGGTGGTACGGGCAGGACAGCACGGGGGACTTCGACACCGGTGCCACAAACTCCGGATCTCTCCGGATGGTGAGTTCGGTCACCGTCCCGGACGCATTCCCCCAGCTCCAGTTCTTCGGATGGTACGAGACGGAGACGTTCGGCACCGATTTCGATCAGCGCTGGATTCAACTGTACGTTAACGGTCAATGGGTCCACTACGCGCAGCTCTCCGACGACCCAATGAACACCTGGAACTTCTACACAATCGACCTCGACGAATTTGCAGGTCAGAGCATTCGAATTGGATTCTACTTCGATACGATCGACGACTTCTTTAACAATTTCGAGGGCTGGTATGTCGACGACGTCGCGCTCCGGAGCGACACGCTCGGTACGGGTCCGGATCCAGCCGACTCCGACGGGGACGGTCTTGACGACGGGTTCGAAGCCCTAGTCTCGGGGACGGATCCCGCGGACGCGGACACGGACAGCGATGGGCTTTCCGATGGCGTCGAGGTCCTCACACACTTCACGGATCCGCTCGCGACGGACACGGACGGGGACACCCTCTCAGATGATGCGGAGGTCAACACGCACCTGACGGATCCCCGAGACACCGACACGGACCTCGACTTCTACTCGGACGACCTCGAGATTGGGGCGGGAACGAACCCGCGCAACCCGGACTCGGACGGTGACGCACTCATCGACGGCTGGGAGGTCTTCGTCTCCGGGACGTCACCGTTGCTCGCGGATACGGACGGAGGCGGTCGGGCCGACGGCGTGGAGTCCTGGAACTTTTTCGACCCCACGTCCCCTGCGGACGACGGCGCGCCCCTCCCCGGCGGCGATGTCGACGGAGACCTGCTGGGCGCTGTCGGCGAGGCCAGCTGGGGGACTTCCCCGGTCGCCTCAAATGCCGACGGAGACCTGTTCCCCATCACCGGCACACCGTTCACGGACCTCTACGAAGTCGGATACATTATCGTCATCTTCGGCGTCCCGTCCTCGGGATTTGCGGACGTGGACGGCGACTTGATCCCAGATCCGGAGGAGGTTTTCCTCGGGGTCGACGGATACATCACATTCGCGCACCTGCTGTCCACGGATGGCGACGCCCGTCCGGACAGCGTCGAGATCAGCCCAGCATCCTTCGGGTCCCCGGTGTACTCCCACCCGCGGTACTTCGACACGGACCTCGATGGAATCTCCGACCACGAGGAGCTCCCGCCGTTCGCAACGGCGCCCAAGCTCCTCGACACGGACCGGGACTACCTAGGCGACGCGGTCGATTTCGAGCAGCTTCCGGACCGCGACTTCGATGGCATCCTTGACGGTCTCGAAGATTTCCTGGGAACGGACCCCGACGACCCGGACACGGATGGTGACGGACTCGTCGACGGGGCTGAGGTGAACACGTACTTCACGGACCCGTTCCTGGAGGACACGGATGGCGACGGAATCGGCGACATCATCGAGCTGTTCTCCACTCACACGGATCCGCTCCTCGTGGACTCGGACGGAGATGCCCTCACGGACGACGAAGAGATTTTCTTCTTCGGTACCGACCCGTGGGCAATCGATACGGATTCGGACGGGATCGCGGACCTCGACGAGCTCATCGGGACGACCTCCGCCACGGACTGGTCCTCGGACGCCGACGGCCTCTCTGACGGTCACGAGCTGAACGTCCTCGGCACGCATCCCTTGAGGGTCGACTCGGATGGCGATGGAGTCTGGGACGACGCGGAGGTCTGGAACGGTCGTGACCCGCTCGTCGCCGGTGGACCCCTCGCGGACGCGGACCGGGACGGCCTCACGGACGCGAACGAGGCGACCGCTCGCACGAATCCAGCCCTGCGGGACACGGACGGCGACGGGCTGTCCGACGGGTTCGAGGCGAACACGGACTGGCAGCTCATCGGGGGCGTGCAGGGGACGAACCCGCTCGCACTCGACACGGACGGCGACTGGATCGTGGACGGATTCGAGACGCTTGCCGGCCTCGGCAACCCAACGCTGACGGACACGGACGGAGACGGGCTCGGGGATGGCCTCGAGGCGTTTGAGACCGGAACCTCGCGCGTGGTTGCGGACACGGACCGCGACGGCCTCTCCGATGGAGAGGAGTTCCTCATGGGGTTGGATGGCTTCATCACGGCCCCCCTCTCACCGGATGCGGATTTCGACGGTGTCCCGGATGGGCAGGAGCGCGCCCTTGGCATGAACCCGCGCAGCCCAGACAGCGACTTCGATACCCTCTTCGCGCCGTCGGACCTTGCCGAGCTCTACGCGTTCTTCTCGGACCCGATTGACCGAGACATGGACGGCGACGGGCTGATGGACGGAATTGAGGCCGCGATCGGCTTCTTCTTCGTTGGCTTCGTGACGAGTCCGACCGCGACGGATACGGACGGAGGCGGGGCGGACGACGCCCACGAGCTCCTCCTGCTCTTCGCAGGCTTCTTCTCACCGTCCTCCGGGTACCCGGCGAACCCGATCGACGCCGTGGACGACGCATTCATCCTCGTGAACTTCCCCGACACGGACGGAGACGGCCTGGCGGACGACATCGAGGACCTGAATGGGAACGGGGTGTACAACGCCGGTGTCGGTGACGGGGTCGATAACGACGGGGACACCACAATCGACGAGGAGATCTGGAACAACCTCGACGACGACGGGGACTTCCTCTTCGACGAAGACCTGCAGGAGCTCCCACTGAACGACGCTGATGCCGACGACGACGGCGCGAATGACGCGGTCGATCTCGTCCTCACGTTCTTCGGGTTCTCGAACCCGTGGGACGCAGACAGCGACGATGACGGGCTCTCTGACGGAACAGAGTGGACGACGTCCTTCACGGCGCCCGGGAGCCCGGACTCCGACTTCGACGGCCTCTCCGATGGCGAGGAGGTCAACGTGTATCGAACGGACCCGCGCATCTCCGACACGGACGCCGACGGGTTGCCGGACGGACCCGAGCTGATGTTCGCGTCCACACCTACGGCCGCGGACCTGGACATGGACGGCCTCTCGGACCTGGCGGAGATCTTCGGGTTCGGAACGGACCCCTCCCGTGCGGACAGCGACGGTGACGGGCTCGGCGACGGTGAGGAGATCTTCGCGTACAGCACAGACCCGCTCGATCCCGACACGGACAACGGCGGGATCCCGGATGGTGCGGAGATCGGCCTCCGACCGCCGCTCGATCCGAACGACCCATCGGACGACGTCCTCGACTCGGACAACGACGGCCTCTCGAATGCGGTCGAGCTCATGGCCCTCGGGACGGACCCGTACGATTCGGACTCCGACAACGACGGCCTGTCCGACGGCGCCGAGGTCCTCACGCACGGCACGGATCCGCTCGCTCCGGACACGGACGGCGACAGCGTGAACGACGGGCTCGAGGTCGCCTCGAACATGAACCCTCTGTCCCCGGACACGGACAGTGATGGCGTCCTCGACGGTGCCGAACTGGCCGGCGGCACGGACCCGGTCAAAGCGGACACGGATGCGGACGGACTCACGGACGGCCAAGAGATCGGGCTGAGCACGAACGCGACAAACCCTGACACCGACGGGGATGGACTCAACGATGGCCGGGAGGTCAACGTGGTCGGCTCGGACCCGCGCGCCGCGGACACGGACGGCGATGGCGTCAACGACGGCACGGAGGTCGCGAACGGGACGAGCCCGACAGCGATCGACACCGACGGCGACGGCCTGACGGACGGGGACGAGGCGACCCGCGGCACGGACCCGCGGAAGGCGGACACCGACAGCGACGGCCTGACCGACGGTCAGGAGGTCGGCATCGGCACGGGCCCGCTCACCGCGGATACGGATGGCGATAGCCTCTCGGACGGCCGGGAAGTGAACATCGTCGGGACGGATCCGAGCGCGGTTGACACGGACGGGGACGGACTCGAAGACGGTGCGGAGCTCACGGGAGGGACGGACCCGCTCGTGGCGGATACGGACGGCGGCGGAGACAACGACGGTACGGAGGCCCAGAGGGGCACGAACCCCCTCGACCCGAACGACGACAGCGCTCCTTCCTCGACGCGGACGTACACATACGTGCTCCTTGTCGTGATCCTAATCTTCGCGGCGCTCGCGTTCCTCTTCCAGATGATGGCCTGGCGGAAGGGCCGGAAGCCGAAGGGCGGAGCACCGACAAAGGGACCCACGGAGGAAGAGCTCTCCCCACCCGCGGACGAACTGTGAGGGCCCCAACGGCCCTCCATTCCCCTTTTCCTGAGGGCGGGAGGGAGCGGTAGCGCGTTCCCGCCACGCCAAGGGATATGAGCCCCATCGGGTTCGGAAGCGTCGCGATGGCGGGAGATTCGTTCCAGAAGGTCCTTGCGGAGGGCATTGCCCATGAGCAGCGGCTCGACTGGGATGCCGCATTCCGCCTCTACGAAGCCCTCGTCCAACGGCTCGGGACGGAGACGCCTCAGGATGCGCGATGGCACGCGCGGAATGCGGAAGCCGAGTTCCGCCGAGGGAACGCACTGATGGCGCTCCGGAGGATGGACGACGCGCGCACCGCCTTCGACGCGGGCCTCCACGCCGCGAAGGAGAGTGGCGATTCCCTGATCCTTGCCGAAGGCCTCACGGCCGCGGGGGTCTTCGCGGGAACCACCGGCGATCTTCCTCGCGCGGAGCGATTCCTCTTCGAAGCCCTCAACCTATTCTCCGACGTCGACGCAATCGCGGGCCGCCAGGGCGCCGGGTGGGCGATGCTGAACCTCGGGACGATTTACGGGAAGACGGGGCGCCTCGACCTCGCGTTCGTCACCCTCGATAAAGCACGGGAGCGGCTCTACGCGATTGAGAACTGGGTCGGCGTCGCGGCCGCCTGGGAAGCGCAGGCGCAGCTCCGCCGGGCGATCGGGGACGAGGATCGGTGGCGGGAGGACCTCGCAGAGGCCGTGATTTTCTACGACCGGCAGGGGATGACGGAAAAGGCAGGGCGTCTTCGGGAACTCCTGAAAGGCAAGCTCCTCTAAGCCTCAGTAGATCCGCTCGGACTCTCTGCGCTCGAGCGCCTTCTCCCGATACCGCCCCGGTTGGCGATCGAACGTCGTTTGGCACTCCTCGCCGCAGAAGTAGTACGGCGTGCCCTTGTACCAGATCATCCAGAATGCAGTGTGCGGATTCACGCGGGTCCCGCAGACGGGATCGACGGCCATGGCTCCCGGGCGGACCGAAAGCGAGGCACGCTATGAACCCATCGCTCGCCCGAGGTTTGGAACCAAATTCTCGACTCCACGACCGAACGTTCTTATCGGAAACCCTGGATGCACGCCTCGTGCGGGTCGGCGTCATCGGCGTCGGTTCGATGGGCCAGAACCACGTTCGGGTGTTCTCGGAAGTCGCGACCCTCGTCGGGATCGCGGATCCGGACCCGAAAGCGGGCGGGGACGTCGCGAACCGGTTCACCGTCTCGTACTTCCCAGACTACCGAGTCCTCCTGAAGGAGAAGATCGACGCGGTAAGCGTTTGCGTCCCGACGAACCTCCATGCCCGCGTCGCGATGGACGTGATCGAGGCCGGCAAGCACCTCCTGGTCGAGAAGCCTCTCTGTGGCACCGTGCGGGACGCGGAGCGACTCGTGAAGGCCGCGCGGGACGCAGGCGTCGTCCTAGCGGTCGGCCACATCGAGCGGCACAATGCCGTCGTCGACAGCGCCCGGCGACATCTCCAGGCCGGGGACTGGGGCGATCTCATCACCGCGGGCGCGCGACGGGTCAGCAACTTCCCGGACCGGGTGCGGGACGTCGGCGTCGTGATGGACCTCGCGATCCACGACATCGATATCCTCCGATACCTGGTCGAGTCGAAGGTCGCAAGCGTGTACGCGGTTGGCGGACGCCAGCGGCACGATCTCTTCGAGGATCACGCGACGATCCTGATGAACTTCGAGAACGGGGTGAATGGATACGTTGAGGTGAACTGGCTCACCCCAATGAAGGTCCGGAAGCTGAGCCTCACCTGCTCCCTGAACTACGTCGAGCTCGACTACACCGCGCAGACGATGACGATCTCGTCCGCGACCCTCGGACAGCTCGACCCTTTCAACCTCTACCAGATCCCATTCGACTATGACATCCGCCACGTGTCCCTGAAGAAGGAGGAGCCCCTGAAGCGGGAGATCCTCGACTTCCTTCGCGCAATCGAGGAGAAGAAGGAGCCGAAGGTGAACGGGGAGGATGCGATCGAGACCCTCCGGGTCGTTGAGGCGGCCGTCGAGTCCGAGCGGACGGGGAAGGTCGTGCACCTGGAGTAGACGCGAGCGCCGACTCTGTTTCGGGGCGTTCAAGGCCTTCGGGCGTCCTGCTCGCAGCGGGACGCGCCGCACCTGTCTTCCTGCTCATCGCGTCAACGATCGCGCCCACGACCGCGAAGCAGGACCCAACACCCCCACAAGCTGCACTTCGTAATCTCCCGTGCGGTGAACATCGTTACCGACCGATTCGGGGCGACTGCGGCGCGTTCCGCACCGTTTCAGAACTCGCCCTTCCCTATCGCCCGGTACGCGAACCCGCGTCTCACGATCGAGCCATCAAAGGCGTTCCGCCCGTCGACGATCGCGCGGTGGCGCATCCAGCGGCGCACCTTCTGGAGGTCCAGTTTGAGGTACGCGTCGTGTGCAGTGACGAGGGCGAGACAGTCCGCTCCCTTCAGCGCGGCCCGGAGGTCCCGTGTCACCGTAAACCCCCGCGTCGATTTCGCGTACGGGTCGTGGATTGCGATGTCGGCCCCTCGGCGTCGAAGCTCCCGCACGAGGAGGATTGCAGGGCTGTTCCTCGCATCGTCCGTGTTCTCCCGATACGCAAAGCCGAGGACCGCGACCTTCGCCCCTCGGATTCGGCGTCCCGCCTCTCGCATCGCCTCCTCAACGAGCTGCGCCATCCGGATCGGCATGTAGTCGTTTACTTCCCGCGCGGCGGGGATCAGGATGGGCTTCTGATGGATTACGGGCGCGACGAGGAGCCATGGGTCCTTGGGGATACAGTGGCCCCCGACTCCCGCACCGGGCAGGAGCACGTCCCGGCCTGGACACGAGTTCACGAGCTCCCTCACACGGTACGCGTTCGCACCAAGCTCCTCGCATATCAAGGCGAGTTCGTTCGCAAACGCGAGCTGGACGTCTCGGTAGGCGTTCTCCGCAGTCTTTGTGATCTCTGCGCTAATCCAGTCGGCTGCGTGCAGCTCGCCCTCGACAAACTTCCGATAGAGGGTCAAGGCCTTTCGCAGGGACGTTGCGTCCTCCGCACCAACGACCCGGTCGAGCTTCACGAGATTGTGAAGGAGCTTCCCCGTCGTTACGCGCTCCGGGCAGTGCGTGAGGGAGAGCCCCTTCCCGACCTTCAGGCCGCTCCCGCGCTCAAGGATCGGCTTCACGACGGACGCCATCGTGCCCGGGGTGATCGTGGACTCGATCGACACGAGGGCGCCACGCTGGAGGTGGGGCGCGAGGCGGCGGAGTGCGGTCTTCAGGGCCCGATATTGCGGGTCCTTCGTCATCGAGTCAATCGGCGTCTCTACGCTGATGATGACTGCGTCAGCCCTATCGATCTCACCGTAGTCGGACGTCGCCTTGAGACGCCGAGACTTGACGGCGGCCGCGAGGAGCTCCCCGAGGCCCGGTTCGTAGCCCGACAGCGGACTCTGGCCCGCCGAGACCGCCTCGACCCTCGCAGGGTCGATGTCGATTCCGACGACGCGGACACCGTTGTGCGCGAGGGTCGCCGCAACAGGGAGGCCGACGTACCCGAGGCCGATCACCGCGACTTTCACGGCGGAGGCCATAGGGGAGTCGGAGATAAACGTTTCAACGTCACATCCGCGGTGCGGGACGAACGCGTAATGTATTTCGTGCCGCACGCCTTAGGGTTCCCCGCCCGCGATGCATTCTCGTGGACACGCGCGACAGAGGGGACGCGCGGAAAAGGACTCAATCTAGGGAGGAGACATCGATGAATATCGCAAAGCAGATTGTGCGCACGAGCCTCGTGGTGACGAACAAGGACATCGTCCGCGTCTCCGCGTCCCCGCACACGCTCGAGCTGGGTTTCCAGGTTGCCCAGGAGGTCGAGCGGGCGGGCGCGGAGCTCCTTTTCACGCTCTGGGGGGACCCGCTGTTCCTCACGGAGATGCGGGAGGTCGCAGACGAGTACCTGACCCGGGAGCCGCGAGTCGAGAAGCAGCTCGCAGAGATCGAGACGGCGGAGATCCACCTCGCGGGGATCCAGGACCCAAAGGTCTTCGACAAGGCGACGCCGGCGAGGATGCGACTCGGGGCGGAGCACCAGCAGGCGATCGAGGAGCGGAAGCGGCAGCGAGGGGTCCGATCCGCATTCGTAGAGCTCAGCCTTGTAACCCCGCAGCGGGCGCGAAAGTACGGGATCAGCTATCCGAAGTGGAAGCGCCTCGTGCACGCCGCACTCGCGGCGAACCTGAACACGATCCGGAACAAGGGGCAACTTGTCGCGAAGAACCTCGACGGCGCGCCGACGATCCGGATCACGGGCCTCGGGACGGACCTCATCCTGGACTGCACGGGTCGGACCTGCGTGGTCGAGGACGGGATCGTCGACAGCGCGGACATCCAGCGCGGGTTCCCGTACACGTCCCTGCCGACGGGGTACGTCGCGATCGCGCCGGACGAGGACTCCGT